>NZ_JASATU010000030.1:0-113809 GCF_032906605.1 Leptothoe sp. LEGE 181152 | reverse complement strand
CTCACAGGGGTACTTAATTGAAATTCTAATCAATGCAGCGGATTCTCTGGTCAGACCTTGGATACGGGGGCTGGAAACCCTTCTCTCCTCAGAGCAAGTCGCCATTAATTTGGGCAAAACTTAGGTACATAAAATGACCGCTCCCAATGGTCACGAAATGTGGCTACTCACGAAGTATGAAGCAGTAAATCCACAGTTAATTTGGGAGCCGGTCAGTCCAACTCAAGCAGAAGCCGCAGTCTTTGAAGCTTCTCGTGATCAACACAGCAGTAGTTGGGATGAAGGACTTGATCAGCTTGTCGCGTATTGTGAGACGTTATGATCCGAAAACCTGGCTGATAGCCTCAGATATCTCAGGGCTGAACCTCAGCGCGAACTTTGTCGAATCGCACAAGGAACAGTATCTATGAGATGATCTATTTTAAATTGGGGTAAAGAAATATGTATTCGGTGAGAAGGTGAAGGTTAATTGCAAATGGTTTACTTCATAATCTTTGAACCCAGCAATATACCTAATGTTCTTTGGGAGCGCACCATTACTGCCCTAACTACTTTTCCGACATTACAAGATTGGATTATAGCTACAGGTATATTCCTGGTTTATGGGCTATTAGCCCTGGGTATTGGCAGTGCTTCTCATTTCTTTCGTGGGAACTCACCAGTCGACCATTGGTTGCAGATTAGTGTTCAAGCTTTTTTGGCCCCAGCCTTTATCGAAGAAATTGGTTTTCGGATTGTACTTATACCTCACCCCAGTGAAACTGTCTCTTTAACAAGCTGGTGGCTGTATGCAGGCATTAGCCTGTTGCTGTTCCTGTTCTACCATCCCCTAAATGCTTTAACGTTGTATAAAGCTGTTGATCCTACTTTTTTCATGCCAGGTTTTCTAATTCAGGCCACCCTCTTGGGGCTTGCTTGTACTCTGGCGTACGAGACAACGGGCTCTGCATGGCCCCCTATATTGATCCATTGGATCCCTGTCGTGATCTGGCTTTGTTGGCTGGGAGGCTATGATCGTCTGACTTCATAAAAACTGACGACTACATGGACTCCTTGCTCTTTTTTCAAGAGGTGTTTTCTTCCCTCGACATTGTTTTAGTAGGTGGAATATCTCTGTTTATTGAACCTGTCGTGTGTCCCCACTGACGAGGTGATTGGCCAAAGTACCGCCGGAAATCTCGACTGAACTGTGACTGGCTAGAATAGCCTACCCGATGTGCTGCCTCACCGACTGTAGTACCACTGGCAATAAGGCTGGACGCATCGTTGAGACGATGAAGTTTAATGAACTGAATGGGGGAATAAGTCGTAACTTCCTTAAACTTACGGTGAAATACTGCGCGGCTCATGCCAGCCTGTTGAGCCAAATCGTCAATTGAAATCGCCTCATGAAGATTAGCTCTTAGAAAAGTCAGTGCCCGTGATATCTTCTGCATTCCCCCATAGGCTTGACGCACTGAGGAACCAGCTTCACCTCGAAGAACAGCAAATATTAGTTCTTTCATCCTGCCGTTGCTGAGCATGTGCAGGGCAACCGAATCATCTATCAATTCCAACAGCCGCCCCAGTGCTTCCGTAAAACCATCATCCCACTTTGCCACTGTCAACCCTGGCATAACCTCGGCAGTAGAGTCGCTAGCATTTTCCATGGCTGCCATCTCTATGACGGTCTCGATGATCACATGGGTGTCAAAGTTCAAGGAGAATCCGAGCAGTGGTTTTTCCGGTGAAGCCTCAATTATTTCCCCTTCTATAGGCAGGGGCATTGTACAGCACAAGTATTGATGCTCATCATAGACATGGGTTGTGCCATTTAAGTAGGCCCGTTTGCTGCCCTGAACAATGGCACAGATGCCGGGCTCATATACTCCCGGTACCCGTTCCACTAAGTGACTCATGCGAAACAGCCGTAATCCTTCCAATGGGGTATCGATGACTCCCTCGGTCACTGCATATCGGTCGATAAGTTGGACAATGTCATGCTTGTTCATGCATTTAGGATGACCTATTTTTCCTATTTTGAAACCTCACTGAGATAAATAGGCAAAAAAATGAGAGGAATGGGGCTGAATTTTAGCTTTTCAAGCGCTTAACCTGCAAATAGATTCCGCTAGGCCTTTATAAGCCACAACCGAACATGTGATTTACTCTCCCCACCCTTCAGCTTTATGCATTGGAAGGGGATGGAAACGTAATTTTTAATTTAATCATGAGTGCACAGCAACTCATGGTTGACTAACCGACAGGAGAAAACTATGAGTACCAACATTACAGCGGGCAAGAATACCGTCACCTTTAAAAGCGGGAATTACCAGCTGGTAGGAAATCTCTATGCGCCGGAGGGATTTGACGCTTTGCAAAAGTATCCCACCATTGTGTTTACACCGCCTTTTAACCAGGTAAAAGAACAGATGGGTGCACTCTACGGGCGTAAGTTATCAGAAAAAGGTTTCTTGTTTCTGGCCTTTGACCATACTGGTTATGGTGATAGCGAAAGCGACATTCGCAACTACGAAAATGCCTTTATCAAAATCGAAGACATTCACAACGCCATTAGCTTTTTGCGGACACTCCCTTATGTGGATCGCGACCAATTTTATGGCATTGGTGCCTGTGCTGGCGGTGGTTACATGGCGTTGACCGCTGTGACCGACAAACGGATGAAAGCCATTGTGACCGTCTGTGGCATGCTGGATAACCGTTCTACCTACCTGGCGACAGCGGATAAAGATATGGCAATCGCCATGTTCATAGCTGCTAATGAAGCACGGCAGCAACAGTATGAAACGGGTGAGCCAGTTTATATGGATACCCTCGGATATGAAGGCAAGTCACCAGACGAGATTCCCGAAGGTGCACCCCGCGAGGGCTTTGATTATTACATGACCAAGCGTGCCGGTGCAGAAACCTATCCAAATTATTCAAACCGCAGCCTGGCTAGTATTGCCGATATTAATGCGCTGACCGATGCGACCAGCTGGGCTCAATATCTTTACACACCGTATCTTGGCATTTACGGGAAAAAAGCATTGGCCGATACCGGTCCACTGACAGTGGCCTACTACGAAAAATGTACCGAACCAAAAGAGCTATTTGAAGTGCCTGGAGCTTCCCATGTAGACCTGTACGATGTTGAAGAATATGTCGATCAGGCCGTGGACAGAATTGCTACTTTCTTTGGCAAATATGGTAATCAACCATGAACCTTAAAACGCTCGGTAAAGGCCACCGGATTGCCAGCTTTGTGATTATGTTCTTGATGGTACCCTGTCAGCGTTCCTCGGTGAGGGTTGGTTTGAACAGTTTTGAGCACGCTGACAGCCTAAACATTGACACTGGTCATATTGTGATGTATACGCGGGCGATGGTTTAGCGGCGGCTTTTACCCAATTTACCTGCGATCGCAGGTAATTATACCAACTGCTGTTATACCCAATGCTTGACCCGCTGAACATCAACAGGCTGGTGGGGGTATTGACGACACCTATATTGGGAATTGCTCTATACCCCCCGACTCAGAATAGGAATATCAAGCACTAACAGGTTCCAAGAGAGGGTTCGGCTTGAGCCGCCCATCTTCCATGTAGATAATGCGATCGGCAATGTCGAGAATGCGATTGTCATGGGTAACTAACAAAATGGTACAGCCCTGTTCTTTAGCTAAGCGCTGCATAATGTTCACCACATCCCGTCCTGATTGTTTATCTAAAGCAGCTGTGGGTTCATCGGCCAGGACAATTTTGGGGTGACTGGCTAGGGCCCGTGCGATCGCAACTCGCTGGCGCTGTCCCCCCGATAGTTCATCAGGGTAATAATCAATCCGGTCCTCCAGCCCCACATGCGTCAGCATATTAGCCGCTACCTCGTCTAGATCTTGATCGAGAAAATGAGGATGTAGCTCCAGGGACATCCGCACATTTTGTCGAGCTGTGAGAAAACTTAGCAAATTATGGGCCTGAAAAATATAGCCAATATTGCACCGCAGTTTATTCAGCACCGGCTTAGGGACTCCGAGAATTTCTTGCCCTAAAATCTTTAAACTCCCGCTTTGTGCTGCCCTCAGCCCCCCCATAAGGGTGAGTAACGTAGTTTTTCCAGAACCAGAAGGGCCGGTGAGGATGACGATTTCGCCAACACGAATGGTTAGGTCGATGTTGAATAGAACCTGTTTTTTTAGATTTCCTTCACCAAAGTGATGGTTCAATTGTTGAGAGACGATAACTGGAGACATGGTCACACCGGAGAATCAGGGTAGAGATAGCGTAAAGTAGTTAGGCGCAAGGAGAATGTACGTAGAAGCTGTAGTAGGGGAAATTAGAGGATATATCCTTCAGTGTTGGTTTTAAGTAGGCTGTAGGGCATACCCTAAAAACCATTCTGTGTGATTAAGCTGTAACAACGATATTCATAGAAAAGACTCAAGCAATAAAGGGAATAAACAGTCTAGATGGGGAAACTCACTAAAAAATGTCAGCGGGATCGGCAGTACGTAGCTTTCTCATGGCAATGGCTCCTGAAACAGAGCACATAACAATGGTCAAAATGAGCACGGTGATGGCTCGTCGACTGGTCATGGCAATGGGCAACATTGTGGCTGTAAAAGCCAGCTGATAAAGACCAAAGGCGAGAACAATACTGGGCACGTAACCCAACACAGCCAGCAGCAACGACTCTTGGATGAGGACACTCAGCAAGTAGCTGTCGGTATAGCCCATGGCCTTGAGGGTGGCATATTCTGGCAAGTGTTCAGACACATCGGAGTAAAGAATCTGATAAACAATCACAATGCCGACAATAAAGCCCACACCGACGCCCAGGCCAAAGATAAAACCAATGCCGGTACCATTGGCCCAGTACTCCCGCTCAATTTGGGCAAAATCTTCTGGTGAACCAATTAAAACGTCGTCAGGCAAAGCGGCTGTGAGTTCATGCTGTACCTTTTCAACATCAGCCCCAGGCTTGAGCTGCACCAGCCCCACCTCAATGTGGTCAGCATTCTGGTCAGGAAAGAGCCGCAAAAATGTTGAGTCACTGGCAATCACGTTCCCATCGGCGGCAAAAGACGCACCGTTGGTAAACACCCCTGTCACATCCACCTGCATCCCATTTAGTTCTGCGGAAAATTGACCAGTCTCCCCATAAGCAGCCGCTGTGAACCCATACTCAGGTCGCCCCGCCTGGTCAAATAACAGTTGATTGAGGGGCTGAATTTTGTGTAAATTCTGATTCACCTCCGGAAAATTAAAGGAGGGTTCTGTTGGATCAATCCCCCAGACTAAAATAGCTCGCTCTAGCCTGGTCTCGGGATTTTTCCACTGCCCGGTGGCAATGTAAACACCGCTGACTGAAGCCACATCTTCATGGGCCAGGGTTTGATATAACCGCTGTCTGGGAAAATCTTTTACCGAGAACAATGTTTGCATCTGGGGATTGGTTAATACTAAGTCTGCCTGCAGGTTGCGGTGGGGCTGAATGGCCGCATCGTAAAGCGCACCTTCAAATCCCATTTGGATGAAAATTAGCATGTCGGCAAAGGCAATACCTGCGATCGCAACCATCAACCGTGTCCGCTCCCGCTTAACCTGCAGCCAGGCCAACGGCGTTTTTTTGAGAAATCGAGGCTTAAACATGGTCACAAAGAAAATCGAACGTTCGTTATCTAAAAAAGCAAATTAGAGCTGAACGGTGTGAACAAGACATTCTGTAAGCTAGGATTACCAAGACCAATATCAACGATAGGTTTAGCTGGAGTTGGTGGGGTTTGGGCCGCACGGCTAACCGCAATCACCGTCTGTACCTGGAGGTTGCTCAAGTTGGCCACACGCTCACTATCCCCAGGGTTGATGGCAATCTTCACCTCGACGACGCGTCGATCTAGATTCTCACCAGGTTCACGGGCGAAGACATTTTGGCGACTAATCTGACGACCAATTTCAATCACTTCCCCCTGCAAATCACCTGAGAAAGCTTGACCTCGCACTGTTGCTGATTGACCCAGGCGAACGCGACCAATATCGCTTTGATACACCTCTGCAATCACCAACATTTGGTCAGTTTGACCCAAGGCAACAATGCCATCCGTACTCATCTGTTCCCCGGGGCGAGTATAAACTTTCAAGACTTGACCCGCACTTGGGGCTCGAATAGTCGCCTTAGCCAAATCATGCTCAGCGCTCAATAAGGCTGCTTTGGCAGCATCTAATTCCACCTGCGCCAGTTGCACATCTACCGGGCGGATCTCGGCCACCTGTTCCAGGGTCGATTGAGCCGCCGCCAGCTGAGCCTGCCCCGTATGCTCCAAGCGAACAAGTTCAGCACGAGCTTCTTGTAACTGTCGCTGGGCTGTTGTTGAAGTCCTTTCTAGTACAGCTTCAGCTTCCACCTTAGCCTGGCGGGCCGTATCTACCGCTAACTGTTTTTCGTCATAGAGAGAGGCAGAAATAGCCCCAGCTTCGTAAAGAGATTGGTAGCGAGTTAGTTCAGCCGTCGCCGTTTGTAGCTCTGCCTGCAATCGACGAATCGTAGCCGTTTGAGCCGCGCGATCGCCTTCGTATTGGGCCTCAATGCGGGCAATAGTTTCTCGTTGTATTTGCAGCTGTCCTGTCAGTTCAGCCGATCGCTGTGTCACCGTTGCCTGCTGCGCCAAAATCTCGCCGGATTTTGCTCCTGCCTGTACCTGGGCCAACCTGGCCTCGGCCAGTCGAATTTGTTGTTGAGCTTGGATCACTGCATTCTGAAGCCGATCGTAGGAATCAAGCATAGCGATCGCATCGCCCTGGTTCACCTGGTCTCCCACATCAACAAACAGCTCTGCTAGGCGATCTCCATCCAACTCCAATGGAGCCGCCACCTGAACAATTTCTCCCGTAGGTTCTAACCGACCTAATGCTGCAACCCCCGGCAACTCCGTTGGCATAGCCGCCATTTCAGACTCGGTTACAACCGGTTGACTGTAGAGAGAGAAGCCAAGATACAAAATACCGCCAGAAGCTGCCAGTGCCGACAGTATCAGCCATAACAATCTTGAATTAAGGCTAAGAACAGTTTTGTTCATGGTGTATCACCATCTGAATCATAAGTTGACTTTGTTGTTCAAATGAAGGGGTCTCTGTGGTTGCTATATCGTAGCCATGATCATAGACATGTTGCAAAACCAATCCATCCATAAACACCATGACAAAATCCACTAATTCGGGCTTAGATAGTTGCAGATAGTCAGCCAGCAACTCTCGTGTCCGTCGCCAAACTTCACGCAAGGCCTGGATATCGCTGTCAGGATTAGGGCGGGTTTGTTGGGAAAAATCCACCCACAGTAATAGCTGTTGATAGTAATACTGCGTATTCTGCAAAACAAAATCCACGATGGCCTGTAGACGACCCTCTAAATCATTCAATTCAGGGACTTGCGCCAGAAAATCATAGATATCTTGCTCACATAGCTCCTGCACGAGCTGGATGAAAATACTCTCCTTACTTGGGAAGTAATGGTACAAGGTGCCTGTAGACACCCCCAGACCCTTGGCAATTTGCCGCATCGTAATCGAACCGTATCCTCGTGCAGCGAAGAGGTCGAGACACCCGCTTAGCAACTCCTTACGGTAACGATCATGATCGACAATTTTAGGCATAGCGACGTGTGAAGAACGGTAGACATAATTTTACCCCCCTCTATTTATTTATAACATATGTTCGTTATAAATAATCAAGACTCGATTAGATAAAAATCAAGAATTGTCAGTATGTTCAAGGTAAGAGCTAGCTTCATGCTTCAGGATCTTGCCAAGAAACCCACATCGGCAGACGCCTACAAGCCTCAATCAGTTAAGCGTTCAGCAACATTCAAAGGAGTATCAATAGAATGAATAGCGCATCAACAAAGACTAAGTATCACTGTGAACAGGAAAGACGTTACAGGAATGAAGTTAATACATTAAGCGCATGGCACGAAAAAGCAGAGTACCTGCACGCAATCAAGGGATGGGAGATAAAGACCCCATCTGGTCTAATTCCAAGATGTAGTCAGACGAGAAGAATTCCCACCTACAAGCATGGCTCAGGGTAGCTTTTTGGGCCACGTTTATACCATACTTTAGCTGGGCTGAGCTGAAAGATAATGGACGTACGCCGACTCGAACGGCGGACCTCATCGATGTCAACGATGCGCTCTAACCAACTGAGCTATACGTCCTCAATGGCTTATAAGCGTAACATGGTAATTCGAAATAGGGCAACGTTTCTTCGCAAGAATTTGTTTGAGTAGTTTTTAGAGTCCCGGATTGGGTGCGATCGCACTCACCCCTTGGCATCATCCCAAGCCTACGCAGGTTGAGCCCCCGGCTGCCCATCCTCAACCACAAAAGAGGCCAGGGTTTGCACTGCTGATGTAGGCGACTCTATGGACTCCACTGTGCGATAGTCCGCCTGCCAAAGATCGGGTGTGATGGTACAGCGCACATAGCCCCGATTAAGACCATCAAAGAACTTAGTGTGAGGATTACCAGGCACTGCCAGCGACACAAGCGCGTTAGTGTCTGCACCATCCCCAAAGCTCGACGAAATTGACGTACCGACAAATTCGGTACCCACGGTGGCAGAGGCAGGATTGTCAAAGTCGGCTTTGATGTCGTAAACCCAGCTGGAGTGAATATCACCGGTGATCACGACGGGGTTAGACGGTCGGCGAGCTTGTAAAAACTCGATAATGCGATCGCGCTGAGCCACATACCCATCCCACTGGTCAGGATTAAAGAAATCCCCTGGTAAAACCTGGGTGTTGCCAAAGTTAAATTGAGAAAATATTGTCTGCTGGGCCAGCACATTCCAGCGCGCATTTGAGCGATTTAACCCCGAGAATAACCAGTTCTCCTGACGTTGGCCTGTCATGGTAGCAGCCTCACTCAACGCTTCGGCACAGCGAGGGCCAAACTGATCGCCGCAGGGTTGGTCGGTGCGATATTGACGGGTATCTAAAATGTTAAAGGTGACCAGGTTGCCAAAACTCAATCGTCGATACAGCTGGAGAAAGGCACCGCGAGAGGCAGACTGTCGCCGCATCGGCATGTGTTCGTAGTAAACCTGGTAAGCAACAGCACGACGTATGGCAAAGTCTCTGGCGCTTTGTTCATCCTCAGGGAGAAAGTTAGCATAGTTGTTGTCTACTTCGTGATCATCCCAAGTGAAGGCCCATGGAAATGCGGCATGGGTCGCTTGCAAATTTTGGTCTAAACGATAGAGGGCATAGCGATTTCGATAGTCTTCCAGGGTAATCACGTCGCCGCTGTTGTGCTGACGTACAGCGTCCGCGCTAATCCCCCCTTCGTAAATGTAATCACCCAGGTGGATAACCAGGTCCAGGTCTTCCCGGGCCATGTGTTGATAAGCCGTGTAGAACCCATTTTCGTAGTCCTGGCAAGAAGCAAACGCAAACCGCAGGTCGTTTAACGGCGTTCCCGGTGCAGGTGCTGTACGGGTGCGGCCAACCAGGCTTTCTTCACCACCGGCCTCAAAGCGATACCAATAAACCCGATCCGGTTCTAGGCCAGATACTTCCAGGTGAACTGAGTGGCCTAAAGCGGCGCGGGCTAAAGTAGACTCTCTCCGGACCACATTTTGTAGGGCTTCATCCGTAGCAATGGTGCAGGTGACAGTGACATCGCTATTGGGCATGCCACCCCCCTTGAGAGGATCCGGTGCCAGACGGGTCCATAGCACGATGCCATCTGGTAGGGGATCGCCCGAGGCCACACCTAAGGTGAAGGGATAGCTGGAAAACCTTGTCTGGGCAAGAACGGGGTGCTGATTGACAAGGATAAGGCCGGTAAATGCACCCATGCCTGCCAATAGGCTACGCCGATTGAAACGATTAGACATGGGACGATCAATAGATGAACGGTGCATGCTGATGTTCCTGGTAAATGCTGACTGTTAGAAAGTTGTTGCCGCTGATTTAGGGGATGCCTCGCTCTGGCAAGATGGCCCTATGAATAATGATCAGTAACGGCAGCAAGTTTTGATAGCTGAGGCTATGGGCGACGACATAGGGCCAGGCCGACGAGCGTCACCAGGCCCGCCACCATGGCAGGTTCTGAAACAGGCATGGGCTCGGCAAATGTAACGGTGCCTGTATTGAGTTCAAATGTGGAAAAATTGTCAGTAAAAAAGCCAAAATCACCACTGCCCAAGGGCTCTTCGCGAAACTGAAAACTCAGGTCTGAGGCAATGGCAACAGAATAGTCTAAGCCTACGAGTTCACCGTCTTGAAATATTGCCAGGGGAAAGCCGCTGTCGGTATCGTCATCGCCCTTGCTATAGGTGACCGCTGTACTCAGGTCGGAACCCACATAGTCAAAGGTGAGGGAAATCAACCCAAAGTCTGGGGCTACCTGCTCCAGGCCAATGCCGCTCAGTAAGCTATCGTCGTAGGTGACCTGCCCTGAGAATGTGTCCCCCACTAGAAAATCACCGCTGACAATATCTACGAAGAAGTTTGTTTGAAACCTGGCTGCGTAGGCAGGGGCTGTGGATAGAAACGTCGAACCGACTAGAGTGGATGCGATCGCAACCGTTGAAAGAGCCATTCTCATTGCATGAACTTCCAGCTTTTAAGACTTACTTAATGTGTGAAAAAGACTAAACTATATAGCTTTAGAGAAGAGTCTTTACACGATCTTTTAGAATGTCTCAAACGGTTAGTCAGAGGACATTTTAACAAGGATGCAGGCTTTCTAAAAGATGCCTGAGCAATCTAAAAAGAGCCTTGCAAACTAATATAAATACGAAATAACAATACCCTTTTTTAGGCGGAAATTATGTTTGCCAAAACACATAGAAATAAGTTGTTATTGGCGGCATACCCCGCTTTAAAGCATCTAGAGTGGTTTCAATGTTGAGGCTGCGCTCTAGGCATCAGATCGTTAGGATAAAACAGCAGTTTCCTGATTCCGTGTGTATGACCTGGCAAGAAGTCTCTGGTAACTGGCTTCTCGTTCCCGATCGCCCAAAAGCCATTATTCATTTCTTAGGGGGTGCTTTTATTGCCGCTGCGCCGCACCTAACCTATAGTTGGCTATTGGAAAATCTGTACCAGCAGGGCTATTGCATCGTGGCAACGCCCTTTATCAATACCTTTGACCATGGTGCGATCGCAGACGAGGTGCTGACCACATTTGACCAGGCCATGATCTATCTCCGGCGTCAGGTCATTGGCGATCGCTACATACCTATATATGGTGTCGGTCACAGCATGGGCTGCAAAGTTCATCTGCTCATTGCCAGTCTGTACAACATCGAGCGAGCAGGCAATATTCTGATTTCCTTTAATAATTACCCCGCCCGCAAATCTATTCCGTTGTTAGAACAGTTCGTTCAGTTTGCTCCAGATTTTGATGTGGAATTTACCCCCAGCCCCAACCAAACCCTTAATCTGGTTCGCGATCGCTACGCCATTGGCCATAACCTGCTGATCAAGTTTCGCCGAGATACCATTGACCAAACCTACGATCTCAGTGATGTGCTCTACCAGCGCTTTCCCCAGTTCACTGCGATTCAGATTCTCCAAGGTACACACACCACACCCATTGCCCAAGATGTCCGCTGGCAGCCCGGTCAGTCATTTACAGCCTTTGATGCCATTGGTCAGTTTGTTAAACAAGAGTTCTACAAAGACTTAGGGCAGCTTAAGAAAACCATGCTCCAATGGCTGGGTTAAAAATCCGCCTACTCTATGACGACGTCTCTAACATTTGCTGCTAGGGTGGATAAACTCTTGCCACATTGAGCTCCACACTATGCTGTTTCGCTTGCTAACGTTCAGTACCGTTGCTCTGCTACTTACGTTCCCAGGCCAGCTAGCCTGGGCTGATTCGTCTAGATTACTTGCGCAGGCTGAGGAAAGTGAGGCTGCTGAAACTTCCGATGATTCAGAAGAGAATGCGACCTCAGAAGAAGTGTCCTCAGAAGCCGACGTTGAGACTAATGCAGACGCATTAGTGTCTGAAGAGGCAGCACCAGAGCAGCAATCTTTGGATGACGTAGATCAGCTAATTCTCACCGGGTTATCCCTGTATGAAGACGGCAATCTGGCGGAGGCAAAAACTACCCTTGAACAGGCGCTTGACGCTGCCCGGGCCAATGAGAATTTGGCCCAGGAGTCTTTTGCTTTAACTATGCTAGGGCTGGTGACCGTTAATCAGGGGGACTATACAACTGCCTCTGACTACGGTGAGCAGGCGCTGACGGCTTTAGAGGGGGTGGATGATCCTGAATCTAGGGTGGTCGCCCTAAATGTGCTGGCACTCGCGACCCAATCCCAGGGCAATTTACCGGATGCCATTACCTATGCCCAGGACGCCCTCACCCTGGCTGACAGCCTTGAGTTTGACTCAGGTCGCTTGAATTCTTTGAGCATTTTGGCCACCAGCTACAGAACCATTGGTCAAGATGTATTAGCCCTGGAGGCGGCCCAGTTGGTGATTCCCCTGGCACAATCAGAACGGAATGGCCAAGCCTTGTTGAGTGCTTTAAATGTGGCAAGTTCTTCGCTGTTGGCCCTGGGAGAGTATGAAACTGCGTTGACAGCGGCTGAAGATGCGCTGACCGTAGCAACTCAGTTGCAAAGCCCAGGATCGCAGGCCTTGGCGCTGAGCAATATGGGGGTGGCCCACTATCGCTTAGAAAACCTTGACGAGGCGATTGAGGCTCAAACCGAGGCATTGGCGCTGGCTGAAGAGGCAGAGGCCCTAGATGTGCAGTTCACGGCGCTATACGTATTGGCGCTGGCATTCTACGACCAGGGAGATTTGGATCAGGCAGTTGAGCTGTATGAGGACCGTTTGCAGCTGAGTCGTGAGTCCAACGCTGTGGGTGCAGAGCTACAGTCACTGCTGGGTCTAAGTTCTACTTATTTAGATAGTGGTCAGTATGAAGCTGCGATCGCATCCTTTGACGATTTACTCGTTCTTGCCCAGGAGCGTAATCAGCCCCTATTCCAAAGCTTAAGTCTGTCTGGTTTAGGCTTTGCCAATGTCCAGCTGGAGAACTATCCTGCGGCCCAAGGTCATCTTGAACAGGCTTTAGTGATTGCTAAAGACATGGGCGATCGTGAAGCCGAGTTTGGCCTGCTCAGCTTATTATCTGAAGTGCATCAAGCTCAGAATGAGCCGCAACAGGCGCAAGACTATGCTGCCCAAGCCGCAGCGCTGCAGGCAGAAGCAGAAGCGGAAAACGCATCGCCTTCAGATGACAATTCAGAGGAGGCCGCAGACGATGCAGAGTAACGCAAATTGCTGTTGCTGATTTAGAGCATGAACGGCTCAACCCAACAGGCTAACAACCTAGCCTTGAAAGGTGAAATCATACCGAGGATTAGCAACACTAAAAGGTGCATTGATTGAGCAACCGCCCACATAATTATTGCGGTTGCTTTACCAAGCTTAATTTGTTGCATCGGTTGAAATATATTAATATTCAAAGCTGTTTGGAACGTCGTCTTCGAACAAATTTTCGGATGTCATAAAATCTTGAACGTTGTGTAGAGCAGTTGGCTAGAAGCGCCAAGTTGCCTGTCTATTAGGAATACAGTGCCTTGGGCTGCACTCATCCTAAAGACTTTCTAGCTGTCCATAGGATTATGTATATCAGGGTTGAAGCGTCAGCCCTGCATAACTTTGACAATGCTGCTTGCCGTCGACGCACGTATTTTAAAACGCTTAAATCTAGTGATTACTCAAGGAGTGTTAGGTCAGATGGCCCAGGTCATTGTTGGTGAAAATGAAGGTATTGAGTCAGCGTTACGACGTTTTAAACGTCAGGTATCGAGGGCTGATATCTTCTCAGATATAAAAAAGAAACGTTATTTTGAAACCCCTATTGAAAAAGCTAAACGCAAGGCAATTTCTCGTCGTCGTAAGCGCCGCTTTAAATCCAATGCCAATGCCAGCGCCTAAGCACATTGCCTGAACAATAGCGACCCAGCAACTAAGGGGCGATGACGGTTAACCGTCATCGCCCCTTAGTCATAGATATAGCCCTAGCCTTTAAGCGGCTCTGCCTATAATAGCGCCAAGCCTTTTAAGGTCAGGCGGTTTAGAAATATAGTTTTCTTATATGTCCTAACTTTACTCCCGTCTATAGTTCATAACGGTGCGTCAGATCACAAAATTTTAAGTTTCGTATCACACCAATCAAGCCAAACCTTGTAAACAGTCGTAAACAAAGGCGTTTGCTTAGCTGGTGGTGAAAAAAAGATGCCGTTACGGCTGGTGTTCAGAAAGGACACTTTTAACCTGAACTGTATGCATAGGGTGCCCATACATGTCTGAGAAATTTGCCGCCAGTGCAATATCAGTCATTTGACTTAGACGAGCACGCTGTGTTGCTTAATGTGATGCATCCTTAAACTTCGTAAAGCTCTAAAGGCAACCCGTCAGGGTCTTGGAAAAAGGTGAAGCGTTTGCCGGTTAGTGCATCTAATCGGATGGGTTCTACTGGGATGCTGTGTTTTTGTAGGTGAGCAATATTGGCGTCCAGATTGTCGACGGCTAGGGCTAAATGGCGTAGACCGCAGGCTTCAGGACGTGTGGGTCGAGGTGGTGGTTCTGGAAATGAAAATAGTTCTAATTGGGCATTGCCCAGGGTGAGATCAAGCTTGTAGGATTGCCGCTGTTCGCGCCAGGTTTCACAAATAATGTCAGCTCCTAGAATGTCAACGTAAAAGTGCTTTGATTGCCCATAGTCTGAACAGATGATGGCAATGTGGTGAATGGCTTTGATGTGCATGGATTGATCGGTTAATGGGGACAGCCGTTCCATGGAACAGCTGTCCCTGAGGATAGTAATGGCTTGTCCTTAATGACATCGGGGCTGTCAAGGCTGTTTCAGCGATTATTGCTAAAAGCTGACTTTAAAAAACGTCTACGGTCGACGATCCGTTTTAGATGATTTTTCAGATGCAGCGACTATGCTTTTTCCTAAAATCCCTTGCTAATTTAAAGGTGGCTTAAGAATGTTTGGTGCATTTAATCAGTCACAACTAACTTGGCAAATACCTCGGCCCACATGCGGTCGGGGTTTCACTTTATGGGTTTAGCCCCTGCTTTAGACTTACAGCCAAAGCGTTGCGTTGTTATCGATGTAGTCAGGTTGTCCACAGCTGTTGGTGGCGCTAAAGGTTTGAAAATAGCGTTGCAGCTTAGGGGGTAGCTCAGGGTAGTTAAATAGACCATCACCCGATGCAATTTTGGCCCAAAAATTTTCTAGGACAGGGGCATATTGCTCTGCCTCGGCTGAAGATAAGTTAAGGGGCTTACTGGTGAGTAGTTTCATTATGAAGGGGAAGGAGCGATCGGCCATCCACTGATGGGAAGTGGCCTGTAGAGTGGGCCACTCAGGTACCGCCTCAATGCGGTGAGAGGTAATATCCAGCCGGTGGCGATCGTCTACAGTCGTCAGTTCACAGATGCGGTAGGGGTGAGGATAGCTGACGAGAGAGCCAGTGGTGATTTCATAGAGTCCATCAGTTTGGGCTACATCTTGCACATGTAGGTGGCCAGTGAGCATTAGGGGCACCCCAGCAGCCTGCAAACGCTGGGTGAGGTCAGGCGCATTTTTGACCATGTAACGCTGTCCCATGCGGCTATGGGATTGGCGGGGCAGATGTTCTAGGGCGTTGTGGTGCAGCATCACCAGGGTGAGCTGGTTGGTGAGCTGATCTAGCTGTTCATCTAGCCAGTCTAGTTGTTCTGAGTCGAGCCAGCCGGTGTAAAAGGGCTCGCCCTCTACATCAAAGCCGTTGGAATTTAATCCGATTAGATGGAGCCCATCCAAAATAGTGTGGTGATAGTACGGACGGGTTGGATCGGTATAGCCAAAGGCCTGGTAAAGATCAACAAACTCGTCTAAGGAAATGGTGCGATCGCACCCTGCCTGTCTCACCACATCATGATTGCCAGGCACCACATAGACCGGAAACGGCAACCGCTCCAGACGACGGACCAGCCAGTGATGATTTTCCCGCTCACCATGCTGAACCAAATCCCCAGGCAATAACAAAAAATCAATATCCATCTGTTCCAGATGATCCAAAATCTGTTCCAAGGCTGGGATGCTGACTTCCACAAGATGGAATCGATTAGGTGAGTCCCAGATGGTGTGGGGCAGGGCAACGTGCAGATCGCTAACCACTGCAAAACGAGCCAAAAGAGACATAGGAGTTGATAGGGTAGATAAGCAAACGGTACAAAGGCTTAGTTAGTTGTGAGCGCTTAATCTTGAGTTTTGAATTAAGCCATTGGCTTAGACCTTAAAACTCAAAGCTCAAAACTGTGTCCTCAGCCTAGTGCCATCATCGCCTGTTTTCGACTATGTCCCGTGTGCGCCAGCACGTTAACCCACTCAATATTCGCTACGCCACCCCTGTTACCCCGCCTTGCTGGGCCGATGTCTTTGCCCAGCCTGCCCAACCATTACATATAGATATTGGCTGCGCTAAAGGCTATTTCATCAGCGATATGGCTCAATCTTGCCCAGATTGGAACTTCCTTGGTTTGGAGATTCGAGCCCCCTTAGTAGAACAGTGTCTGAAACATCGTGACCAGCTGGGACTGCACAATCTACATATGCTGTTTTGTAATGCCAACAATTCCCTACGACCGCTATTGGCAAGTTTGCCTCACCCCCCCCAACGAGTGAGCATTCAGTTTCCCGATCCGTGGTTTAAAAAGCGCCACCAGAAACGGCGTGTGGTGCAACCGCAGCTAGTGGCAGATTTGGCTGAGTATATGCTGCCCGGTGCATGGATTTGGCTGCAATCTGATGTGCAAGCTGTGGCAGAGGACATGGTTGAGGTATTTGCCGCCAATTCCTCTTTTCGGCGTTCCTTTGAGCCTCCTCATCCAGCACCCGTTGGCACCACAGGACCCTGGTTAGCAAACAATCCCTTGCCAGCCCAAACTGACCGAGAACGAGTCACCCTAGGGCAGGGCAAACCTGTTTATCGGGCTCTCTTTATCAAAGCCTAGATGACCTTCTAGAGACGAGTTTAAGAGAATGAATAGCTGTCCAGCATGTGCCTCTCTAGAACACGTCTTGGTAAAAAGCTCTATTCGGTGACTTTGAGTGCGTAACGATGGCGACCTTCCGGTTCAAAGGAGCCAACCCAAACGCGATAGGTACCTTTGGTAAAGTTATCCTGAATCATAGCGTCACGATTTTGACGGCTGGCACTGTCGTTACAACGCACAGTGTTGTTATTCGGCCCTTGAATCAGCAATGTGGTGTCTGCGCCACCACTATCAACCGCTATCGTTAGCTCACTAAAGTCTTCCTCTAACGTCAAAACATGGTCTGGCGTGCGGTCAGCGTATCCTAGACAAAACTCACCATTGCTGTCACGGTTAGCGATGTTTGATAAACCATAGGAACCAACCGTTTCACCCGTTGCTTGAGTAGAGGTAAAGCCCAGGGCCAGGCTCATTTCATCGGCAGCTTGGGCAACGGCAGCTAATGCTAAGGGTAAAACAAGACCCGTTAATTTGAATGCTGTTGATTTGAAAGTTGTTGATTTAAACATGATGGTCACACCTCAGGGGCACACATTGGATGCTATAACTCACTATTTCTAGCATCCCTACACTCTTACAGTATCTCCTTTAATAGGGTTAGATACTATTAAGATGACGCTTTTTATCACTGGTACAATCTCCAAAATATCAGGATAAAAATTGATGGTTTATGGTGAAATAATTCTTTAATTTCTAATTTTCTAAGGGTAAAAACTCTGGGCCTGAAAGTGAGGATTATATCCCTTAATTTCTTTCTGTTCCGGTAGGCGGTAGGTAAGGTGTTTGCTGGTACTTTTTCCTAAGTGCACCAAAGATTCTGCCATTTTAACCGCTGCTGCCACAGCGTCAATTACCGGCACCCCTAAGCGTGCTTCTAACTGTTTTTCCAAACCACTCATACCAGCACAGCCCAGGCAAATGGCTTCAGCTCCATCCTGTTGAATAGCCAGTTGGCTAGCTTTGATCAGAATATCTAATGTGGCAGTCCGATCCTGCTCCGTATCGAGCACCGATAGTTTTGTGGTGCGTACCGATGCACATCGAGCTGTTAGCCCTGTTTTTTGAATTGTTTTTTCCACCATGTCTCGTACACGGTGGAGGGTGGTAACAACACTCCATTTAGCCGCTAACATATTGGCCATGTAGAGACTGGCCTCGGCAATTCCCACTACGGGCTTCGACGTAATTTCACGGGCTGCTTCGATGCCAGGATCTCCCCAACAGGCCAAAATAAAGGCATCAGAGCTAGTATCCAGAATAATTTGTTCCAAAATCCCAGGAATAGCCAGATACTCATCATAAAAACTCTCAATGGACTCAGGTCCTGTTTGAGGTTGTACAGTGATTATCTCCGTATTAAGGAACTTGATAGCTTGGGCTGAGGCATTGATATTCGCCGTCATCGGCTGGCAAGTATTGCCGTTGATGATCTTTATGTGACACGTTGGTTGAGCCATGGCCTTAGGGAGCTAGAACATGACAATGCTCCCATGCCATTAGGACCCAGCCTTAGTTTTTATCGTTGGCTGCTATGTATCCCCAGCTATAGGCTGTTGGGCCAATGGATTGATGCACGGTAAACTCGGTCACTGGCACATAATAGTACGAGTCAAAATAGGCTTCGGTGGTGGGCCATTCCCAGGGGGAAGGACTGACTTCATCGGCAAATTTCTTAATCGGTGCTTCCCATCGACCTGCATGGCCATTGGGATTTTGAACATCCATCGGGCCATAGATGGTGATACCTGGCGGTGGATCCTGCCCCAATGCCCGTACATCTGACATCAGCGGCATTTGGGGATTTCTGTGACCCAGACCAATGGTGTACATCATATTGCTAGGGTTGGCCCCTGCTGCAAATTGAGTTGCTAAAATGCCCGCCCGTAAATAGTCCTCATCCCCTGTTAGGGTGTGGGCATGGAAAAGCGCCCGAGTTTTGGGTGTGGTCGTAGAACCCCAGCCAATCGAACGACTCGGATCTGCGTTCCACTTAAAACCGGTGCTCTCAATACTTTCGATATCAGTTTTAGCTGCCCGAATGATGGCATCGGTTGCATTTTTTTGAATAGTTTTATTGACCGTTGGTTGATTGGTACGGCTATAAACAAATGCCGAATGGCTCTGATCGTGATAGCTATGGGGTGAGATGGAGACATCGGCACTAGTAAACACAGTTGTGTCGAGAAAAATCTGATGCCATTGGTCATCACCAGTCAGTCGATAGAGCTCTGCAGCCGCTAGATTACGGGCTGAGTGCACAATTTCATGCTGTTCTTCAGTCTTTTTGGCTAGCTCTGCTTCAGCCCAGTCCATGGCCCGAATAGCACTATCTTGATAGGTTTTAGCTAAGGTCTGATCGTAATTTTGCAGCACATAGGCGGCTCGCGTTGCCACATTGGCATAGAAATAGCTAGACCAAATGCCTGGGCCATACACCATGACCATCTGGGATTCTTGCCAACTGCCCTGGGGCTTAATTGGATGCTCAGCGGATTCAATGCCGCCTGGAATGCCGCCTGCTTCGGTCTGTAAACGGCGAAAAACATCCAAACCCCAGAGGGCCTCATCCATAATGTCCGGTAAATTATTGTTGGATTCAGGTAGATTCAGCTTAATTGAGTCGAAGAACTCTGGATGGAGTTCTACCAGTTCTAGAAATGACCGACTAACATGCAGGTGAGAAATACGACGGTCCCAATCTCCGGCATCCATCCATCCACCCCAGGCATCAGGCACTTCTTCCTCGGTGCGGGTTTCCACTAATGCTTCGAACGAATTTATCCCATCCCAATAGTTAAAACCCATGCGAGTATCCATCAGCGGCACGGTGGAGCGGTAAATGACCATGCCGTCTTCTGGATGGAAAGGGCGAGGTCGTCGGTAATCGGTGTAAGGTTGTTCGAGGGCAATGCCGCTGCGTTGATGGTACATTCCCCGGGCCGAGACATAGAATCCATCACGCCATGTATTTTCACCAATTTCGAACTCATAGGATGTGCCTACCCCGTCCACGTAGACACGGTACTGTCCCGGTGTGGAAAAGTCACTAAAGTCCATAATGAAAACATCGGTGTCATTATGGTTGCGATCCTGTGAGTCCCTGTAGTCTTTTGATTGCGATAGGGCCGTTTGACCTTCATAAACTCTGTTACCCGTGGCTGTATCAATCAGCCAAAATGCCTTGCCCATACTATAGTCAAGGCCCCCACCGTTCCCCATCCAGGTAGATAAGAAGGCTACTTTGGCCGGGTCATCGGGGTCGAACCCCAGGTGTGAGACTTGAACTGCTTCACTGCGGGTTTGTTCGGGTTTATAGATAAAACTAGTATCTTGCAGGACGGTTTTACCAAATTTGAGCTGATAGGTTTCACCCACCACTAGCTCGTCCGGCATTTCTAGGAATATGGTGTGGGTTGTAGGCCACTCAAACCGCCAGGGTCCAGTTTCTGCCATGGACCTGATGTTGCTTTTGCGATAGACATTGCTAGGAGCAACCTTTTTACCATCACTGGTTAGGATTTGGTACTGGTTAAGGCTGTCAATACAGTTGGTGTTGAATTTAGGGCCCACATATTGATCTGCCAATCGAATCATGTTGGGTACATCGGGAACCAGCTGCCCCAGAAACGTCCCCTGCCGCGATACCCAACCGTCTTTCTTAATGGTGTCACCAGGTTCAGCATTGTAAACAACCTGTTTGCCCCGAACCAGTTCACCCACTTCGACACGTAGGGCCACTACATTTTTGCTGACGGTATAAGCGTGGGTTACTGAGATACCCGATGCATCATCCTCTTTTGAGGATGATGAGTTGACGATGGCTGGAATTTCAATACCTGCCAAGTTAGCGTTGCAATGGTTAACGGTAGTCCAACCAAGTAGAAAAGAGAGGAGGTTTTCTAACATTTGGGTGTGAAGGTGTGGAAGTTGGACAGTGGGATTTAGTAGACAGTCTATTCCTGGGTTTGAAAAGTTCCTTGGATTTGCCTCGATGACATTTGCGGTAAATTTGCTGTCATCGAGATATAAGACATCTAAGTGCCTGAAATTGACGTTGGGACAATTGGAAACGTTAGGATTACTTAACCCTTCTTAAATTGTTGAACTGTGTCCGGATCTGTACTCCATGTTGTTGCCTATGCAGTTGTTGAGAACCAACAGCTGCTCACTGTCCGTAAAAAAAATACCCACAAGTTTATGTTTCCCGGTGGTAAGTTCCAGCCGGGTGAGAATGCGAAAGCGGCTATTCAGCGAGAGGTTCGGGAAGAACTAAGCTGTGAGATTGCCCCTGGCACTATTGAGCTCCTTGGTAAATATGTGACAACGGCTGCCAATGAAGCTGACACTGAGCTGGTGGCCACTGTGTTTCAAGGGGATTTGATTGGTACTCCTACGGCATCTAATGAAATTGTTGAGCTCCAGTGGATACCGATTATGGCGGAGGATTATGTAATTGAGCTTGCTCCGCTGATTACTGACTGTATTTTGCCGCAGCTTAGGATGTCGTAACCCGTCATCAGAAATCCTTAGTTATTTCTCACTAGCTCTCTATGTTGATGCTTTGTAAAAAGGTTTTTTGACTACGGTAGCAGGTACTGTTTTCTGACGGATTTGGACATTGATTACTGTGCCCACTTTAGCGAGTTCAATGGGGACATAAGCCAGTGCCACTGGATATCCCAGTGTGGGAGATAGGGTGCCACTGGTAACAATACCTATTTGTTTGTCATCCTGAATAATTGGATAGTTATGACGAGCAATATTGCGACCTTCTAGCTGTAGGCCCACCAGACGACGGGTGATTCCATCCGCCTTTTGTTGGGCAAGACTATCTCGACCGATGAAGTTGGGCACTTTATCTAGGTGGACTAACCAGCTCAGTCCGCCTTCTAGCGGTGTGGTTTCATCGTTAATGTCCTGACCGTAAAGGGCCATGGATGCTTCTAGTCTCAGGGTATCCCTTGCCCCCAGACCGCAGGGTTCAGCGCCATGTTCTTGTAGCGCTTGCCAGATAGCAGTAGCACCGTCAGCCTCTACCATTATTTCAAACCCGTCTTCACCGGTATAGCCTGTGCGGGCAAGGAACGATTTGTGTCCCAGCACCTGGCCATAGGCGTGGTTGTAACGACGAATAACGCTGAGGTCAATATCTGTGATTTTCTGTAAAGTTTCTACTGCTTTGGGACCCTGTATAGCGATTAGGGCATGGGTTTGGGAATTATCGTGCAGTTCGACATTGGCTAGATGTTCAAGTAGCCATGTCTTGTCTTTATCAGTTGTTGCGGCATTGACGATGAGAGTGACCTGTTCACCTTCGTCATAAATAATTAGATCATCAATGATGCCGCCCTGGGGATTAAGCAATACGGTGTACTGTGCTTTGCCAGGGGAGAGTTTGTCTAAATCTGAGGGAACGAGTTGCTGTAGCGATCGCAAAACATGATCCCCAGTCAAAATGAATTTCCCCATGTGGGAAATATCAAAGATGCCCACCTGATTACGTACAGCGGCATGTTCTTGCTTGATACCGCTAAACTGCACCGGCATTTCCCAGCCCGCAAAGTCAGTCATGCGGGCTTTGTTTTGAATACACAAATCGTAAAGCGGGGTACGAAGCAAACTCATGGCAAGCGGAGAGACAGTATAGACAATCCTACTCTCTCGTTTGACCCTATTTTTATCTATTGAAAGACATCTATGGATAGGCAATTCCGTACTTTATGGGGTATAAATCATGCTATTCAATGGGAAGGTAAAATTTCGCTGCAATTGATTGGAATAGCTCTTCAGGGAATACTAAGACCTCTCAGGGTTAGCGATCATGACAGAACATGCCATCTACACACTATTCCTCTTGGTTTGCCCATCAGCTTCAGGGTCTGATAAATCGCGGTCAGCGCAATCTAACGGCTCAACCATCCCATCGCTTTGTGTTGTTTGGCGAAGACTTTAGCGGTGGGCGCATGGTGACGGATTTGCTACGTCAGGTGGTGACCGACACTCGCTATGGTTCCTTGCCATCGACGTGGACCATGGAACCGCTATTAGAACAGCGACACTTTTTCCCGTTACGGCATATTCAGCGCCATGGATTGGCTTGTCCCGATTATCTGTTCGGATTCAAACTATCGGCAGCAGATCTGATTAAGACCCATGGTATGAGCGAACCCTCTCGGTTTATGGCCATCCTCTACGACCAGGGGTATAAGGTCATTCATCTGCGGCGGCGAGATTTAATGCGCCATGGGATTGCAGTTCTTAAGGCCCAACAGCCTGGTAGTCGTCACATCAACCCTACAGCTTTGATTGCCATCCTCAAAAAGCTAGATGAGCAACGCATTTCTGAAGCCGCCATTGTTGCCCAGGTACCTCATCTGACTATCACCTATGAAACTGATCTGTTAGATCCCAACGTCCACGACACAGTAGCCCAGCGTCTGTGTCGTTTCTTATCGCTACAGCAGCGTAAGCGGGTTCAGTACTCCATAAAATTAGTGCACCAAAGACTTTCAGATCTCATCGCTAACTACGACGAAGTCCATACTGCTTTAGAAAATTCAGACTATGCCTATGTGTTGACTGAGGCTTCGGCAAAGCTAGTTATCTAAAGATGGAATAGTTTTGAATTATTAGCCCTTTAATATGGTTGCTTCAAGTCAAAGGCTAATAACTCAAAATTCAAAACTCAATCTAATCACCCTGGTTTTCCAAAGCAGCAGCAGCATTTCGTCGCCACATGGTCGGTTTAATGCGTCTGAGGGCTGATGCGGGAAATTGCTGATTCCATTCTTCGTCACTTAGGTTGGCCAGGTCCTTTAACTTAGGAGCCACATTACCAGGGTAGGGTTCAAACTCAGCCACATCCGTGGGTTTGGCAAAGCGCTGATTCCAGGGGCATACGTCCTGGCAAATGTCGCAACCGGCAACCCAGTTATCCAGATGGTTGGCCACATGAGATGGCAGCTGCTCACTACGGTTTTCGATGGTGTGATAGGCAATACAGCGGCTAGCATCAACCACACCGGGGGCACGAATTGCACTGGTCGGACAGGCATCAAGACAGCGGGTACAGGTGCCGCAGTGGTTAGTGTGTGGGCGCGATGCCGGTAGGGGTAGATTGGTTAAAACCTCGCCTAAAAACACCCAAGAACCATAGTCACGGGTGATCAGGTTGCCATTTTTAGCCACCCAGCCCAACCCCGCTTCCTCGGCCCAGAATTTATCCTGCACCGGTCCTGTATCGGCGTAATAGCGAGCCAGGATAGGCTGACCGTTGTCATCCGGTTGCGCCTGTAGCCATAGCGATAGCTGTTTCAACTTTTTGTGCATGACCCGATGGTAGTCGCGGCCCCAGCCATAGCGGGCGATTTTGCCATATTCAGGGCTTTCAGGTCGCTGGTGGTGGGTGTAATAATTGAGCGCTACACAAATGATCGACCTCACCTCTGGCATCACCCGGCGAATGTCTTGGCGTTTTGGGTTGGCCATCCATGCCATATCTGCCTGATGCCCCTGGTCTAACCACTGCTGGAGCCGTGTCTGCATCGTCTTTTCCTGAACACTTGGCTCAGGCGTCACAGCCACAATCCCAACGCGATGGAAGCCTAATGTTTTCACCTGTTGCTTAATCTCAGCAAGCAGTGGATTGGTTACTGGGGAGGAGGGAGAGATGGAATCTGGCACTGCATTACTACCCGGACCTGACGACTAAATCCATGATGGTCTTCATGGTTAACAATGGCACGGATATCTGGAGTGTAGTCTTCTGGAACAACAATTTCAAATCCTAACCGTTGGTAAAAAGGAATTGTCCAAGGGATATGGCGAAATGTGGTTAAGGTGACCGTTGTAAAGCCTTGCTTACGGGTAGCCTCAACAACTTGCTTCATCAGAGCTGTGCCAATACCCTGTCGACTGTAATCAGGTAAAACATCAAGCTCCACCACAAAATAGCCGGTGGGTAAGCGATCAACGACTACAAACCCGACGAGCGAGGTCTGAGGTATTGCCGTGGCTGCTACCCATAGATGCCGTTGATGTAAGGCCTGATTTAGAAAATCAACGGAGACAATATCGTCTAGTGTTCCTGGAGTTAGCCCCAATGGACGGAGATAGGGGACATAACGTTGGGCTGCCGCTCGCTCTATGGCGGGTAGATGTTCCACATCTGATGGTTGGGCTGGCCGAATTAGATAGCCCACGGCGTACTCTACCGCATTGACCATATCCCCATTGTCCATTCCTTTTATCTTTGAATACTGATTTATTTGTATCCCAATCTTGTTTTTTAGGAAAGTCTTTATTTCTCTCCTTGCTGAAAATAATACGTCACAATTTAATAGGAAATTTGGTAACAAAAGATACTTCTCAAAAGGTAGTGACCTTTAATACTGGAGCCAACAAGGAAGGTTTCTAGGGTTCCGATTTAATCATTTGAGATATCTCGATGTTAAATGTCTGGTCCGAGAGAAACCGCCAGTTTTCTGGTACACGGCGGGATAAAAGCCCGGGAGAAACCGTTCAGCAGCTTGTGTCTGCTATGGATTCTCTCGGGCTTTTAATTTTTTGATTTCCTGTTGAATGTCATAACGGTTCAATATCCTTGCCTATTTAGCGCTATGCACCAACATCATGAGTGACACACCTACCTTTCGTAATCCAGCTGATTCAGAGGCGAACCGCGCCCTAGAGCGTGAGGCTCAACTGCCCCTCACGGGCTGGCAACAGGAAGTAGCCCAAGGGTTGGAGTATGGGTTAGAGGCCGCCGATAGTATTCGCGATCGCACCATTCCCACCTTCTCTCGTGGCGAGCTCCCCCACTACGCTGGCATTAATACCTTTCTCAAAGCTCCCTATATCGAGGACGTCCGCAAGGTGGGTGACTATGACATTGCCATTGTGGGTGTCCCCCACGACTCTGGCACCACCTATCGTCCTGGTACCCGCTTTGGTCCCCAAGGTATTCGTCGCATCTCCGCTCTCTACACCCCCTACAACTTTGAAATGGGGATTGATCTACGAGAGCAAATTACCCTTTGTGATGTGGGCGATATTTTTACAATTCCTGCCAACAACGAAAAGTCTTTTGACCAAATTTCTAAAGGCATCGCCCATATTTTCAGTTCCGGTGCGTTTCCCATCATTCTCGGCGGTGACCACTCCATCGGATTTCCCACTGTGCGAGGTGTATGCCGTCACCTGGGGGATAAAAAAGTCGGCATTATCCACTTTGATCGCCATGTGGATACTCAAGAAACCGACCTGGATGAGCGCATGCATACCTGTCCCTGGTTCCATGCCACCAATATGAAAAATGCACCTGCTAAGAATTTAGTACAGTTGGGCATTGGCGGGTGGCAGGTGCCACGCCAGGGCGTCAAAGTGTGTCGTGAGCGGGCCACCAACATTCTCACGGTTACAGACATTACTGAGATGGGGCTGGACGCCGCCGCTGACTTTGCTTTAGAACGAGCCCTGGATGGCACCGACTGTGTTTATATCAGTTTCGATATTGATTGCATTGATGCCGGATTTGTCCCCGGTACCGGTTGGCCTGAGCCCGGTGGCCTCCTGCCGCGTGAGGCCCTATACCTGCTGGGCAAAATCATTCGCAATGCCCCAGTCTGCGGTCTAGAGGTGGTAGAAGTCTCACCACCCTACGACATCAGCGACATGACATCTCTGATGGCCACCCGCGTAATTTGTGATGCCATGGCTCACCTGGTGCAATCTGGACAGCTGCCAAGGACAGGCACCCCTGACTATATTCACGCCGAGGCCAACATGGACGTCGGCAACGATTGGCAATAAACCAACCATGCACGAAACCGACATGACCAAAGCCTTAATTGGCACCATTCGCGACTGGTGGGACTCTCAGCCGGAAACCCCGATCATTGAAAAGGTTCATCTGATTGTGGGGGCATTTACCTGTGTCGAACCGGCCAGTTTGCAGTTTGCCTTTGACGTACAGACCCAGGGAACGTTTCTCGACGGTGCTCAGTTGGTGATTAAGGATGTTCCCCTGGTGGCCCACTGTCATACCTGCCGCGCTGATTATCGACCTGAATTTGGCAGCCAATATGCTTGTCCCACCTGTCATAGCCCCATGGAAGATATTCGATCTGGTCGGGAATTAAAAATTGACCGCCTTGAATGTGTTGCGGCCTAATGCCACCCCCCCCTGTGGAGACGTTCCATGGAACGTCTCCACACCCCGTTGTCCATTGCCCATTACCTAACAATGCACCAAACCTTTGACGCCGCCCTCGAAATGAATCTGCTCCATGCCAATCAGAAAGGAGCCGATCACAACCGTGCCCATTTTGATGAATGGGGCATCACCTGTATCAACCTGATGAGTAGTCCTGGTGCGGGTAAAACCCAGCTGCTGGAAACTACGCTTAAAGGATTACAGGGCTTAAATATCGCTGTGATTGAAGGGGACATGACCACTGAGCTGGATGCCAATCGCCTCCGTCAGTACGGTGTTCCGGTCATTGCCATCAACACCGGTCGTTCCTGCCACCTGGATTCCAAAATGGTGGCTGGTGGCATACATCAGCTGCAACATGAGCAAGATCCCGCCAGTCTGGATCTCGTTGTTGTTGAGAACGTCGGTAATCTGGTTTGCCCTGCTGAATTTGAAGTGGGTGAACATGCCAAAGTTGCTCTACTCAGCGTGACTGAAGGAGAAGACAAACCTCTGAAATATCCGGTGATGTTCCGAGAAGCAGATTGTTTGTTGATCACTAAAACAGATTTAGCACCCTATCTGGATGTTGACTTAGAAGAGATTGAAGCTAACGTCAGACAAATTAATCCCAATGTGATGATCTTTCGTGTGTCTGCCAAGACTGGTGACGGTCTAGCAGGCTGGTTTGAGTGGGTTCAGCAGACGGTTGCTAATCAGCCAAACCGTTTACAGCTCACAGTATGACGTTCCAAGGTCCTGTATAAAAGCTTTGTCCCTATGCAAAGCTTTAGGTTTTCAGCAGACGAAACCATTGGCTACAACCTGGATGTGATGCGATTGCTGATTTAGGGGATGAATCAATCTAGAGCTATTGCTATTTGACGATATCTCACAACTAAAGTCATCCCGAGGATCAGCAATGCCGATGTGATTACCCAAGACAGCTACTAACTAGTTCCACAGTTTAGTGAGGTGTGCGATGCGACGACAACGATTTTTATCTACATGTTTAGCCTTTGTCTTTGGTGTGGTGGTGGCTGTGGGGTGTGCTGGCAATGCTCCAGAAACCACCTCTGAACCTGCCGCTGATGCCCCAGAGATAGCTGCAGCTGAAGGTGCTCCTTTAGTGATTGGATACAGTAATTGGCCCGGCTGGCTACCCTGGGCTGTAGCGGAAGAAAAAGGCCTGTTCGAGGCCAATGGAGCCAATGTAGAACTCAAGTGGTTTGACGGCTATCTAGCCTCCATGGAGGCCTTTGCTGCTGGTCAGCTGGATGGGAATAGTCAAACGTTGAACGACACCATTTCATTTGCGGCGGATGCTGTCAATGGGGAAGTGGCTGTTTTGGTCAATGACAACTCAGCCGGCAATGACAAAGTGGTTGTTGCCGAAGGGGTTAATAGTGTGGAAGATCTAAAGGGCAAGACTGTTGCCCTAGAAGAAGGTGTGGTGGGTGACTTTATGCTTACCCAGGCCCTGGAGGAGGCTGGTATGTCTCGTTCTGATATCACCATCAAGAATTTAGAAACGGGGGCAGCGGCGGCAGCGTTTGCCTCTGGTCAGGTGGATGCCTTTGCTGGATGGCCGCCTTTCTGGGGGATTGCCCTGGAACGTGAAGGCAGCAAAGAACTGTTATCGTCCAAGGATTATCCAGGGGCAATTCCGGACCTATTGGTGGTGAGTCAAACAATGATTGATGAGCAACCTGAACAGGTGCAGGCTTTGGTTAACACCTGGTTTGCCACCCTTGATTACATCGCCAAAAATCCAGAGGAGTCCAATAAAATCATGGCGGAGCGCTCTGGTGTTTCCGTTGAAGACTATGAAGATTTCAAAGCGGGTACTCGCATCTTCACCATTGAAGAGAATTTAGAAGCATTTAGCGAGGGTGAGGGTATGAAACATATGCCCTTTGCTGCGCAGAAAATGAACGACTTTATGGTGGATGTGGGCTTTATTGAGGCCGGTCCTGAAGATTTGGGTGCCATCTTAGATGACAGTTTCGTGCAAGCCTATTCAGAGGGCTTGTAAATAGCTCTGATGGTAGGGGCGAACTGTGCGCCCCTACCTGTTTTTTATGTTTTCTTAGGAAGAACGACCGATGACTCAAACATCTGAACCGTTCAAAGATGATTTTGAGCCAACGCCTAAAAGCTTAGAGCCCACGGTGTTTTGGCGTATTGCTGAAGAGATTCCAGATTCGCTGAACTGGATTCTAATTGTTGCTTCCGTAGTAGTGCCTTTAACAGCCTGGTGGCTATTGTCTAACTATACGGGGGTAAATCCTAAGTTCTTGCCTAGTCCTCAGAATGTGGCTGGCGCTTTTCAACGACTATGGGAAAAAGGATTTATCACCCAAGATATTTTTGCAAGTTTTGGGCGAGTAACGATTGGCTTCACCTTGGCGGCGATTGTCTCGATACCGTTGGGAATCAGTATGGGAGCCTTTGCCAGTATTCGTGCCATGCTGGAGCCGATTGTTGGGATTTTGCGGTACATGCCTGCTCCGGCGTTTATTCCGCTATTAATTATCTATCTGGGTCTAAATGAGGAACCTAAAATCGCACTTATTGTGATCGGTACGGTGTTTTACAACATTCTGATGATCATGGATGCGGTTAAATTTGTGCCTAAGGACTTGATCGAGACTACCTATACTCTGGGGGGACGACGCTGGCAGGTGCTGATGTCAGTGATTACGCCCTACGTTATTCCGAGTATTATCGATACTTTTCGTATTAACGTCGCCACAGCTTGGAACTTGGTGGTAATTGCCGAGCTGGTGGCAGCCGAGGAAGGGTTGGGCAAACGTATTCTGCTGGCCCAGCGCTTCTTTAAAACTGATGAGATTTTTGCTTGCCTGATTATGTTGGGAGTCATCGGATTTGCTTTAGATTTAATCTTTCGTTGGGTGCTCAAGACAAGCTGTAAGTGGGCGTTTGATTAGTTATGCATCTTGAAATTTCTAAGCTTTATAAACAATTTTCAACGAAGCAGGGGCCGCTGCTAGCTCTTAAAGACATTAATATCCATGTTGAAACAGGGGAGCTGGTCTGTGCTGTGGGCGCTTCTGGCTCAGGGAAGTCAACATTACTGCGATTGGTTGCTGGTTTGGATACGCCCACCGGCGGTGAGATTACCGTTGATTTTGAGCCAGTGACGGGGCCAGGGGCTGACCGTGGCATGGTATTCCAGAAGTACACCCTCTATCCCTGGATGACGGTACAGCGCAATGTTGAGTTTGGTCTGAAGCTACAGGGGGTAACCCAAAAGGCAAGGCGTGAGCGGGCTAGCTACTATTTGGATGTGGTAGGGCTGGCTAACTTTGCTAAGTCATTGCCTAAAGAGTTGTCGGGGGGAATGAAACAGCGGGTTGCGATCGCACGCGCCCTGGCCTGTCATCCTAAAATCCTGCTCATGGATGAACCCTTTGGAGCCTTGGATGTGCAAACCAAAGAAGTCATGCAGCTATTTCTGTTGGATTTGTGGAAACGCACCCGCTGCACCATTTTGATGATTACCCACGATGTGGAAGAAGCCGTGTTTCTATCCCAGCGGATCTATGTGATGACGGCACGTCCCGGAACCATTCAGCGTGAGATTACCGTTGATCTACCTGAAGCACGCACCTACGCCATGAAGCGCGATCCTAAGTTTCAGTCGTACAAACATGAAATAACCGACCTATTGCGAGGCAAACAGGACTTAGATCTGGTAACTGCTTAGCCGCTGGTTTGCACAGCAATGCTATGTCAACAGCCTCTATCCCAGCCACTGATGGCCAAGGGTGAACTGCCCGAGCGGTTTTTGCCCAATGCCGAACATAACACCCCTCCTACCCGATGGCCCTTATAAAGGACCCGTATTTTGGCTGTACTTGGCACTATGGGAATGATAGTGCCCAAAGGCAGTGAACCAGTTAGAGGCTCGCATTTTGCATCAGTAACAGCTGATTTTGAACTTTTTACAGTCAGGTGAAGATAGCTAAGGGCTAAGCCCTATATTTAGACAAACCCAGTTCAATAAAACCGGGTAGGCAAAGCAGCATTTTTAGTTGCTTCTGCCACCTGCAGTCGTCAAACTAAGCCAACGTTGGGAAAAATTGCCACAGCGATGACCTTTAGCTTTTTTTCTAGAGGTTCTCAGCCAGGTTTCAGGAATGGCCTGTAGCTTCGAACATGAACCCAAACAGGAGCAGCAAACTATGGCAGTGGAGTACGATCTTGTCGTTATTGGTGGCGGTTCTGCCGGTTTAGTAGCCGCTAGCGCTGGGGCTCAGCTCAAGGCTCGTGTTGCCTTAGTCGAAAAACATCTACTGGGGGGCGACTGTCTCCACTATGGATGTGTCCCCAGTAAGTCCCTTATCCACGCTGGTCAGGTGGCCCACCATGTACGGACTGGGTCCCAGTTTGGCATCTACACCTCAAAACCCACCATCAAGTTTGAAGAAGCCATCAACCATGTTCAGAACGTTATCGGTATCATTCAAGAGCATGACTCAACGGAGCGATTTGAAGCCCTCGGCGTCGATGTTTTCTATGGCTCCGGTCAGTTTACTGACTCAAAAACCTTTGAAGTCAACGGCAAGCAATTAAAGGGACGTAATTTTCTAATTTCAACCGGTTCTCGACCTGCAATTCCTCCCATTGAAGGCATCAAAGAAGCTGGCTTTTTGACCAATGAACAGGTCTTTTCCTTGAAAAAGCGACCCGATTCCCTAGCCGTAATTGGCGCTGGCCCCATTGGCTGTGAACTCGGTCAATCCTTTGCCCGTTTGGGAGCTGAGGTCACTATTATTGCCAGCCGCGATCAGATTATGCCTAAGGAAGAACCTGAGGCAGCGGCTGTTGTCCAAAAGCAACTTGAGACCGAAGGCATTCGCATTCTTACCAAAAGCCGAGCCCAGAAAGTAGAGGTGATTGACGGCAAAAAGCATCTCTATGTCGGCGACCAAGTCATTGTTGTGGACGAGATCTTGCTCTCCACAGGTCGCATTCCCAATGTAGAATCCTTAGGTCTGGAGGCAGCCGGTGTAGAAGTCGGCAAAGCGGGTATTAAGGTCAATGAAAAACTTCAGACCAGCGTCAAGCACATTTATGGTGCTGGCGACGTTATTGGTGGATACCAATTTACCCACGTCGCTGGTTATGAAGCCGCTGTTGTGATCCAGAATGCGCTATTCTTAGCCACTAAAAAAGCCGATTATCGGGTTATCCCCTGGGCGACATTTACAGAGCCAGAGCTTGCCCGCGTTGGTTTAACGGAAGCGCAGGCAAAGGAACGATACGGGGATGACGTAGCTGTACTAAAGCACGATTTTAAGGATGTCGATCGCGCTTTAGCTGAGGCCGCAGGCCATGGATTTGCCAAATTTATTACCCGTCAAAACGGTGAAATTCTAGGGGCTCACATCGTCGGTCCCCATGCCGGTGAGCTCATCCATGAAGTGGTTTTGGCTATGAGCTACAAAATGAAAATTGGAGCCCTTAAGAGCATCATTCACATCTACCCCACACTGTCAGAAATCAATGCTAAGACGGCTTTGCAACTGACTAAGCAAAGCTATGCCCAAAACGATCGGTTACAGAATATACTGCGTGGGTTCTTCAGCTGGCGACGTTCCCTTGCTTAAGAGATCATTAAGTATCCAACCCTACTAATCACAGATACGCTCTATCAAAATCCTATGGGACGTGTGATCAAAATCATCCTCACGGTAATTTCACACAGGTAAAGTTAAATGCATGTTCCCTGTTATCAGCGCATCTACTGAATTTTACGAGGGTTACCCCCATGCCTTTCCTACCATTATTCATCGTCATTGGTATCTTTTTAGCAGGAAGTAAAATTCTCCAACAGCCTAATCAACGGCTTGAAAAACGATCAACCAAGCGCACATCCTATGGAGATTTTGAAGATCAGTCACTAAGCTTAGCCTTGATCGACTACATTTCTCGGGAGGCTAACGGCAGAAATAATGATGACGACTACAAGGGCAAATCTGGCTCTAAGTCTAGAAAGCACAAAACCCAGGTGAAATCTAAACGATAGTTCCTCATAAATACTGAGATTTCACCTATACAAAACCGTCTTAGAAAAAGTATCTAGGACGGTTTTTGTGTGTCTAGATGACTCAACTCTGATGTATAGCTTGGCGCACATCGTTTACAACATCAGCTCTTGCTGAAAACTATAGATAACATTGTTGTGTAAGTTGATGAGTTTATATGTCTGTTATTGCGTCATTATTTATTTCCGACAAATGGCGAAACATTATTAGTTGATTTCTTCTAAAAACAGTTACTTTAATCTTCACTTTAAAATTAAATAAAAGACTTAGGGTTTGAAAGGCAACGTATTTCGGGGGTTTTAGTGCCTGTTAGCTAGAGCGTAAATAGCTCTACTTTTGTCTAAATAGGTAAATTTATTTTCGCATAATACACATAATCAGGTAAGTACAACCACGGTTTTGGTTCAGGTAGCCCATGGCTTAGAAAAGTTAAAGAGAGGCATGTTGAGGGAATTAAGGAGATAGCCTCATCCATAGAACGTAAAACTAATTTTGCTTCGCTCTGTGCTTTTTAGTTCATAAAGAACTAGACGGTATGTCTTCTCTGAGTCCTGTTTATTCTATGGGTGCTATTTAAATTGAGAACTTTGTCAAAAATAACAACACGTATAAACCGCAGGACATCGAATTTACTATTTCACATGAAACTCACAAATAACACAATTACCCCAGTTTCTTTACCTGCCTCTAAATGGTTAGTGCGCTTGACAGCGATAGGAGTAGCAACATTGTTAGGGCTTCAATGTTGTTCTCCTAGTATAGTTCAGGCTTCTGAGGAAGAAGAAGTTCGCCAAGGTTTGCCAGGCAGACGCATCAGTGGTGCCTCTCGTCTGCCAACATCTGCCTGTGCCCAAAATACGGCACCTCTGGTGGCCATTGTGCCAGAGACTAATCTAGGGGCAACGGCCTTAGCGGAACCAACACTTTGGCTTAGTGTGCCAGAGGTCAAAAGTACCAAACAGTTAGAGTTTTATCTGTTTAATGCCCAGGATGAGATTATTTATCAAACGAACTTAACGGTTGAACCTACCGCTGATCTTGTTGGTTTAGATTTAGGTGTCATGGGTGGAGCGCCCAAATTAGAAATCAATCAGCGATATCGTTGGGCAGCTTCCATCGTTTGTAACCCTAACAACCGCTCAGAGAATATTTCAGTGGAGGGTTGGGTTGATCGGGTTGAGGGTTCTAGCTTAGACGCCAACAAACTTTGGTATGACCATCTGGGAGTATTGCTGGAACAGATGCAACGTCATCCACACAATCAAGATGTATGGAGTCAATGGCATACGCTAATGGCTTCAGCTAGGCTAGAACAAATTGTTCCTCTGTCGGTGAGTGCCAGCTCTGTGGAAATTATGCTGCCAACAACGGAGGCGATAAACTAACGGTTGCTCAAGAGCAAGCCATCAAGAAATTCCAAACGTAAATGTTGAAGAGATGTTCCATGGAACGTCTGCACATCCAAAATTTGGACGTTAATTGATTTTATTTCCAGTGCCACAGCTTGAGACTCTGCAGTAGAACCGACGGTGGGAACTGTACTGATCAGAAATCGTCACCTGAGGAGTGTTAATCGTCATGGGTAAGCTTCAAATATTATGGCGTAGTTATGGTCAAAAGATATGTGCTGCTGGGATCGCTAACACAGCTCTTTGGCAAGGGATCCCATGGGCTAATGCCCAGGTAATCTCAGCTCAAGACTCTATACAAACTCAAGTTGTTCAACAGAACAATCAATTTGAGATTTCTGGAGGAACAACAGCGGATAATGCCAGACTATTGTTCCATAGCTTTGAGCAATTTGACTTAGAGCAAAATCATCAGGCTGAATTTCAGGTGACATCTTGCGTAGAAGCTGTTTTTAGCCGCATCACCAATGGCATGCCCTCGCAGATCAATGGACTGATAGACGTTATTGGGGGTCCAACTAGTTTGTATTTGATCAATCCGGCAGGTGTGTTATTCGGTACTGACGCATCTATCAATTTGGCAGGTGATTTTACCGTCTTAACAGCTGAACGTCTAGATTTTGAGCGGGGACATTTTGGACTAACGGGTCTTTCCAGTGATGTACAGGGTAACGTTTTACAGTTACAGTTCAATCCTGACAGTCCTGGTAACATTACGAATTTAGGTGATCTGACGGTTGGTGCCGATAATTCTTTATCCTTAATTGGTCATAGTGTTGTTAATCAGGGAACCATAAGAGGTGGAGCAATTAACATCGCTGCGGTTGGCACCCATGAGATTGTTGGTTTGGCTGGTGGATTGCAGTTTGCGGCGGCGGCTCAACCCAGGGCATCGTTACCCCTGTGGCTTACATCCACAGGAGTTGACCATGCTACGGCCATTGAAGTCAATCAGGATGGAACCCTAAGCTTGACTGGGGGACAGTTGCTCGATGTTCCTGTTGGAACAGCGCTAGTGGGGGGGCTGCTAACAACTCAGCAAACAACCAATCTAGGCTTAAACCGTATTCAGATTGTTGGTGACCATGTGGCGACTGTAGGAGCGACATTGCGCACCACTGACGGTGGTCAAGTTTTGATTGGTGGTGACTATCAGGGCAGGGGCTTGTTGCCGACGGCTCAGTCAACTTTTATCGATGCTGCTTCTACAATTATTGCTGATGGTGAGGCGGGTGGACAAGTGGTCATCTGGTCAGATGGACTCACCCAATTTAGGGGGGCGATTAGGGCTCGGGGAAATACCGCTGGAGGGATAGTCGAGGTATCTGGCAAGGAGCAGCTGTATTTTGGTGGACAAGTAGATTTGCGATCGCAAGGTGCCCCAGGCACCTTACTGCTCGACCCGGAAAATATTGAAATTCGGGCGGGGAGCGATCCAGGAAGTATGGACACGGGTGAGCCTCAAATATTGTATGAAAACACCCTAGAGTCTTCTATCATCGGCAATATTAATTTGTTGCTACAAGCAGACAACAACATTACCATTGAACCCTTAAGCGATGGCGAGTTAACCTTTGGCCAAGGAACTGGCAGTATCAGCTTTTTAGCGGATGCAGATGGCGATGGTCAGGGCAGTTTTACCATGGCTCCAGGCGATCGTCTGAGCACTTCAGGGCAAGCCATTGCCATTACAGCTGCTGACATTACGGTCGGAACATTAAATACTAGTGCATTTTCCGCCATCGATAACTCGGAGAATGCGGGAAATATTCAGCTTACATCAACTCGCGGGAGTATTGTGGGTGGCGATCTTATTAGCACAGCGCGTGGCACCCTTAATAATAGTGGCAATGGTGGTGAGATAGCTTTATCGGCACCTGGTGCGATCAGCGTTGGCAATATTACAACGGCCACCACGGCCCTCAGCAATAGCGGTGGCGGTGGTGATATTACCCTTATTAGTCGCAGAAGCAACATTGTGACAGGTTCTCTGAATACTGGCACCTCTGGCAACAATAACTCAGGAGCAGGAGGAGAGGTTTCTATCGATGCATTTGCCAACATTAACACCGCTGATGTGACAACATCTGTTCAAGCCACTGTTAACAACGCTGGTGATGCTGGTAATATCTCTCTTATTAATCGTTCTGGTAATATTACGACTGCTGCACTCAATACCAATACAGAGGCGGCTAGCAGTAATACAGGCAATAGTGGTTCCATTAGGTTGAATGCCAGTAAAGGAGACATTACGAGTCAGCAAATTACGTCTATCACGGTTAGCCCTGATTCAGCTCAAACCCAGGGTGGCGATATTGGCCTAAGGGCTGATGGCATGATTGTAGTGGACTCTATTAACGCCACAGGAGAGGGGCAAGGTGGCAATATTAACGTGACTACGCAACAGTCATTTCGAGCTATTGATACGATTGCTGACACCAATGCCAGCCTATTGACAACAAATGGTGGAACCATTCGTTTAACCTACAATAGTGATCCTGCTATCTCGTTCTCCCTGGGTGATGGTGGGATAAATGGAACAGCAGGTGAGATTACGACCGGTTTAGATACCTTGACGGCTCCTCAGACTGTTGAAGAAGTTAGTTTAGAGACCATTGAACTCAATAACTTATTTGAGTCTTTCCCTTCAGGTTCACAATCTGACTCCCCAGAACCTTTGTCGCCAGTTGCAGACCTTTCCAATCTTTCCACTGTGCTTGGACTTGAGAGTATCGACAGTCTAAACAATAACGCATTAGCCAATGGTGCTAGGGAAAAGCAAGAAGGCTCTGTTAGCGATAGCGAGTTGATTTGGGCTCAAATAGAGAGGTCGTTCTCAGCTGAGTTCGCTAGAGCCCTCAATCTACCGATGCCTGCCTCACCCTCCTTACAGAGACTCCAGCAAACTCTGAGGCAGGTGAGTGAAGCTCAGGCCATTACACCGGCTCTGATGTACATTCGTCTCAAAGACACCCATGTCGAGTTAGTCCTTGTCACTGGTGAGGGGGCACCCGTGTATCGTCCGGTTGAGGCTACTGCCGCAGACGTGAAAGCTGTTGTAGAAACGTTTCATCAGACAATTACAAATCCAGTGTTGCGCCCTGCTCAGTATTTGCCTGCCGCGCAACAGCTGTATGATTGGTTAGTGCGACCAATATTAGACGAGTTGGAAGTCGCTGATATCGACCATATTGGTTTCGTTCTAGATACTGGGCTACGCTCTTTGCCGATGGCCGCTCTCCACGATGGGCAACGCTTTTTGATCGAGAATTACAGTATTGGCCTACTGCCCAGTGCTGGGTTGACCCCCCTAGAGCCCTCCATAGACTTGTTAACGGAGCCTGGTGCATTACAGGCTACCCTGGCTATGGGGGTTGCTAACTTTGAAGCCCATGCCGATCTGGCGGCGGTTCCGTTTGAGCTTTCACTGGCTAGTCAACGCCAGGATGATGAGCAATATTTGGATCATGAGGCCACCCTGGATGTGCTACGGCAGCGTTTAGAACAGGGAAACTTTAAGACTGTTCATTTAGCTACCCATGCAGTGTTTCAGCCTGGCAGTTTAGAGGCATCCTATGTGCAGCTTTGGGATCAAACTGTGAACCTGGAACAGCTGCAGACATTACCGCTTGATGCGGTTGACTTCTTGATTTTAAGTGCTTGTGCCACAGCAGTGGGCGATGCTGCTGCCGAATTTGGATTTGCAGGATTAGCGGTTAATGTAGGTGTTCAAACAGCGTTGGCCAGTCTTTGGTCCATTGATGATGAGAGCACCCTGGGCCTGATGGCGGAATTTTATCGTGCCCTTGAACAGCCTTTAACCCGCAGTGCCGCCCTTCGTCAGGCCCAGTTGGCGATGTTGCACGGCCAGGTTGGTATTGAAGATGGCACCGTATATGGCAGTGATGGTCAGCTAATTGGGCATCTGTCTGGGTTAGGCACCAGCGGCAGTTGGGATTTTAGCCATCCAGCCTATTGGTCTGGTTTTACGATGATTGGGAATCCTTGGTAAATCTACCGCCTAATTCATCATATCCAGTTGACTGCCTAATCCTAAGGGGGCCCATTGCGCTTTGGTAGCTTTTACGGTCGTAGTCGTCTACGTTCTGTGCAGCTGTGGCTGTGGCGATGGCTGCAGCGCTATGGCTATGTATTAATTGCTCTGGGAGTAGCTCTTGCTGTTATTGGTATTCGTCAACTTGGGGGACTAGAAGAGTTAGAACTTAAACTATTTGACAGTCGTGTCCGTCATGCTGTGACCAATGTTGATCTGCCCGATGTGGTGGTCGTAGGCATTAATGAGATGGATATCAAGCGCTACAACCACTGGCCTTTAAGTGATCAAACGATAGCTGAGCTGCTAATACAATTACAGACCTATGAACCTGTAGCCATTGGCCTGGATATCTATCGGGACATTGACCATCCTCCTGGTCGTGAACAGTTAGATCAACAACTGGCGGTGGAGAATGTCTATGGCGTATACGATGTAGGGTTGGATCCCACCCGCAGCACCCCACCACCGCAAGGGATGGATCTAGAACGTACGGGGTTTGCAGATTTTGTGGCGGATAGTGACGGGGTGATTCGCCGCAACTTTATGTTTGCCTCCATTAAGCCTGATGAATTCTATGCTCTGGGTTTAAAGTTAAGCCTGCATGTGCTGAAAAATCGCTATGGCCCCGATATTCTAAAAAAAAATTTAGCAGGCCTCACCATTGCTGGTCGGTTTTTCCCTACTTTGGCCCAAAATACGGGTGGTTATCAGAATGAAGACATGGCTGGCTACCAGGTCATGTTTCAGTACCAGACCACCGACAGATCAATTCGCCAAGTCTCTCTGACGGATGTTTTTAATAACGAGGTTGATCCCAATTGGTTCAAAAATAAGGTGGTCTTGATAGGTACCGTAGCCCCTAGTATTAAAGACACTGTTTTCACCTCCCTCAATACCCAAGCAGGATCGGTTGCAACAACACCGGGGGTGATTTTACATGCCCATGCGGTGCGTCAAATTTTGTCAGTTGTTGAAGGAGACTATTCTCTGATTTGGGGATGGACCCAATGGCAGGAAATGCTGTGGATAGGCTTTTGGTGTCTGATGGGAAGTGTTTTAGTTTGGCATATTCAGCGGTTTGTGCTGTTGACCCTAACTAGTGCGATCGCACTGGCTTCCCTGGTAATTACCGGCTGGGGGATGTTTCTTTACCAGGGTTGGATTCCCATTGTGCCACCTGCTTTGGGCTTTGCCACCGTGGTGAGCAGTACCATTGCCTATCAAGTTTTTTATCGCACCTTTTACGATCCGCTGACCAGTTTGCCCAATCGAGTCTCTAGCCTCAAGCGCCTACAGTCCTGTCTAAATCAGCGTAATGCATCGCAGCCTATGGTGGCCCTGCTGTTACTTGATCTGGATTTATTCAAATCAGTGAATGAAACGTTGGGCGTGCAAGTGGCCGATCGGCTACTGCAAATTGTTGCCGAACGCATCGTTTATCTGATGCCCCATGCATCGGCTGCCAGGGTAAGTGGCAATCAGTTTGCCCTAATTTTGCCGTCAGTGGCCCATCGTCAAGAGGCGATCTCCACCACGGCTGCTCTGCAAAAACAGCTGATGCACTCTATTCACATTGGTGGGCAGTTGGTCAGCACCACCATCAGTATTGGGATCGCGCTCCATCATAAAGGGCTGGGATATCGAGCCCATGCACTGTTGCAAGATGCTCACCGGGCTCTGGGTAAAGCCAAAAAATCAGGTCGCGATCGCTATGAAGTATTCAACGAAACCATGCGCACCCACTCGGTCTCTCAGTTTCAACTGGAGATGGAGTTGCGCCACGCTGGAGATGATGAACAGTTCCAGCTTTACTATCAACCGATTATCGAGGTAGCCTCGGGTAAAATAGCGGGCTTTGAAGCCCTGATTCGTTGGTTGCACCCTGAGCGTGGCACCGTGCCCCCCAATGACTTTATTAGCATTGCTGAGGACACTGGCATGATTCTAACTATGGGGGATTGGATTTTAGATGAAGCCTGTTATCAAATTCGCCAATGGCAACAGCAATTTCCCATGCCTCAACCCCTATTTATTGGTGTCAATCTTTCTAGTCGACAGTTTGTTCAACAAGATCTGGCGACGACGATTGCCACTATTACACAGCGGCATCAAATTGACCCCCGTGGCCTCAAACTAGAACTCACAGAAAGTGTGGCCATGGAAGATGTAGAAGCCGCTATTCAGCAGCTGAAACGATTGAAGGAGAAAGGCTTACACATCAGTCTCGACGACTTTGGTACGGGGTATTCATCCCTGAGCTATCTCCATCGGCTGCCGATTGATTCTCTAAAAATTGATAAATCCTTTGTTGACCGCATGGAAAACATTAGTGAACATGCAGATATTGTTGGCACCATTGTGTCCTTAGGGCATCGTCTGAATTTGGATATTATTGCCGAAGGTGTAGAAACCATGGCACAAGCCTGTCTGCTAAAGCAACTGCGTTGTCAATATGTGCAGGGGTATTTTTTTGCAAAACCTTTGCCTAGAGACCAAGCTGCGCAGCTGTTGAGGCAGAATAAGCGTTGGAAGATTGAAGATTAGTGGGGCGTAGGGAGTTATGACAATCTCTTTAATCGATCGCATGTTATGTCCTCAAATTTTGGACCCAACTACCATCATAGTTCTCTTTCAAAAGAATATATGATTATGATGGTGTCTGATTGTTTCAGTTCAGTCAATTTAGTTATAAACTTATCTAGCTAAGTTATGTGGACGGTCTACTATTGGTTCTCACCTCTCTAATTCCCAGTTGGGTCTTAAGCCTTTATCGGTACATGAGGGGTATGGCAAGTATTTGTTTCTTTTGAAGATGGCTGTTTTTAAGTAGCTTATATTGAGGCTGTAGGTGCATGAAATCTCTTGGTCGCCATATTTTAGTGGAATTCCATGGTTGCTCATCTGAAGTGCTGAATGATGTGCCATGCATAGAATCAAGCATGGTCGGTGCAGCCAAAGAGTCGGGAGCTACGATCATTAGCTCGGTATTTCATCATTTCTCTCCCTTTGGAGTGTCAGGTGTAGTCGTTATTCAAGAAAGTCATTTGGCAATTCACACCTGGCCAGAGTACCGCTATGCAGCTGTAGACTTATTTACCTGTGGTGATTCGGTTAATCCATGGACATCCTATAAAATTCTCAAAAAAGCATTTCAAGCTGAACATGGCTCAGCGGTGGAAATTAACCGGGGTCAACTGGATTTATTAGAGAAAGCGAGTATGGAACTGGGAGAGCTGAGGGATGAGGCCGCACAACAGATGGTAGTTCCGAAGTATAGTCGCAGCGTTTGGTTTACCGATCGCAATGAAAACATGGCCCTCTCGATTCGCCATAAAGGAGACTGTCTGTTTCGAGAAAAATCCCCTTACCAAACGGTAGAGGTGTTTGACACCTTTGAGTATGGTAAGTTGTTGGCCGTTGATAAAATGGTTATGTGTAGCGAAAAAGATGAGAAGGGCTACCATGAGATGATTATCCACGTGCCGATGGTGATGCAGCCAGAGGTGAAGGACGTTCTGGTGGTGGGCGGTGGTGATGGGGGCAGCATCCGTGAAATTTTGCGCTACGACCCTGTTGAAAGGGTGACCATGGTAGAAATTGATGATGCTGTTGTCAGGGCCTCTAAGGAATTTTTACCCAGCTTGTCGTCGGCCTTTGATCATCCCAAGCTCAATTTAATTATTGATGACGGCATTGAGTATGTGAAGCAGGCTCCAGATGCCTGCTTTGATATGATTGTTGTGGACTCTTCTGATCCTGTGGGTCCGGCTGAAGGGCTATTTTCCAAATCGTTTTATCAAGATGTTTATCGCTGTTTACGACCAGGCGGGGTGATGACGGCCCAGAGTGAGTCGCCCCATTTTAACCAAAAGGCATTTGTTGAGCTCAACCACTGTTTGAAGGATATTTTTAATGTCGACAGTGTCTTTTGTTATTTAGCGTTTATTCCCACCTATCCTACGGGCATGTGGAGCTTCACTTACTGCACTAAGGGGGGCAAACATCCTGTTGCAGATTTTGATCGGGCACGAGCCCAGTTAATTTCTAAAGAGTTTGGTCTGCAATATTACAACAGCGACATTCATGGGGCGGCGTTTTGCTTGCCCACCTTTATTCGTACCATGCTTGATAGTTAACTAGTTTGCGCTTTCTGCTAAGCGAGCGGAGCTGAAGCTAAAATTTTTTGACAGTAGTCTCTTTTAGCTGCGCTCAAGGAACGCTCACCTTGAAGGATAGTATGGGTAAACAGTCTCAATCTGAAAAGAAGTCATTTGATTCAGAGGAACGTATTTCTAACAAAATTGCCAGCTTTGATCCGGGCGGGGTAGGTGCTGTCAATGGTAATTTGTTTGGGTTTCCCCATGATTATGCCCATGCCAGTACGGTGGTGATTGGCGTGCCTTGGGATGTGACGACGTCGTACCAGGATGGCACATGTCGGGGGCCAGAGGCTATTCTACGGGCATCGCCCCAGCTTGATTTTTATGATTTTGATAATCCTGAAGCATGGCGACAGGGTATTTATATGCTGCCGATTCCACAGTGGTTGCTGGCGGAGAATCGGCGGTTAAGACCGGATGCGATCGCAATCATCCGCAATGCTGAGCAGGGCATAACCCCTGACGATAATCTAGATCTAGCGGCTGCCCTAGAGCGCATTAACCAAGGCTGCCGCGCCATGAGTCGCTGGGTCAGCCATCAAACCCAAGTGGCCCTACAGCAGCAGAAAAAGATCGTCGTTATTGGTGGCGATCACAGTGTGCCGTTAGGGGCTTTGGAAGCTCTGTCTCAGGAATATCTCAGTTTTGGTATTTTGCATCTAGATGCCCACGGTGATTTGCGCCATGCCTACGAGGGATTTCAAGAATCCCACGCATCGATTATGTTTAACGCGATGCAGCTGCCGCAGATTTCAAAGCTAGTGCAGGTAGGCATTCGGGATATTTCCCATGGTGAAATGTCCATGATTCAAGACTCTAATGACCGGATTGTGACCTATCTAGATACACAGCTAAAGCAGGCAAATTATGCTGGGAAAAGCTGGCTGGAACAGTGTCAGGACATTGTGCGCCATTTGCCTGAGCATGTGTATATCAGCTGCGATGTAGATGGTCTCGATCCGAAGCTATGTCCCCATACGGGTACACCGGTCCCTGGCGGACTAAACCTTGAAGAGGCTTATTGTCTATGGCGTGAGGTGGTTCGCAGTGGGCGGCATATTATTGGCTGCGACATTTGCGAGACCGGTAACCATGAGTGGGATGGCAATGTGAGTGCGCGGATACTATATAAGCTATTTAGTCTTATGAATATGGGTGAGGGTGGCTCTGAGTTGTGAGTGCTTAGTTTTGAATTAATAGCCTTTGCCTAGGATATGCCTCTAAAAACAACTAGCTAATAACCAATAACCGAGCACTCACAACTCAAAATTAAAAACTCAGAACTCTACAACCCTCCAAGTTAAGAAGTATTGCCTTCTCAACGCTTTCTAATGATTTGTTTAGATGCTTGTTCAGGTGCTGTTTTTATTCTGCCAAGCAATTAAAACTAGCTTTAGGTGGTTCGTTCAAAGGGGTAACTTGAATGGCGCGTCGGGTTAATTCGCCAACGGTTCTGCAAATGGAAGCGGTGGAATGTGGTGCCGCCGCCCTCAGTATGGTTTTGGGTTACTACGGTCGGTATGTGCCCTTGGCGGAGTTGCGCCATGCCTGCGGTGTTTCACGGGATGGGGTGACGGCAGCCAATGTGCTTAAGGCCGCACGCACCTATGGCCTGGAGGCGAAGGGATTTAAGAAAAGTCTGGATAGCTTAGAACAGCTAAAACCACCGTTTATTGTATTCTGGCATTTCAACCACTTTTTGGTGGTGGATGGGTTTGAGGCTAGCCATGTGCGTCTCAACGACCCAGCGACTGGACCGCGCCGGGTGACACGTCAAGAATTTGATGAGGGATATACGGGAATTGCGCTAACGTTTGCGCCAACGGATACCTTTGAAAAGGGTGGTCGCAAACCCAACGTAATTGGCTCCCTGGTACGGCGACTGGCCGGATCTACGGGAGCCTTACTCTATTGCACATTGGCAGGTTTTTTGCTGGTGTTGCCAAGGCTAGCACTGCCTGCGTTTAGCCGCATTTATATTGACAACATTCTGTTGGCTAAGCGTTTGGACTGGTTACCCTATGTGCTTTTGGGCATCGCCTTAATAGTGCTGGTGCAGGGCCTATTGACCATGCTGCAATTGCGCTTTTTGCGAGCGCTCAGGATCAAGCTGGCGGTGGGTATGGCCAGTCGATTTGTGTGGCATGTACTACAGCTACCGGTGGGGTTCTATGCCCAGCGGTTTGCGGGGGAAATTAGCGGTCGCATTAGTCTAAATGACAGTGTGGCCGCAGTGCTGTCAGGGAGACTGACGACGACAATTATTAGCTCGGTGATGATCGTGTTTTATGCGATCGCAATGCTCCAATACGATGTCCCCCTAACCATCATCGTCATCTCTTTTGCCATCATTAACGTCGGCGTTCTACAGTGGGTATCTCGGCAACGTAAGGATGCCAACCTGCGACTGGTGCAAGAATACGGTAAGGCATCAGGAATTGCCGTCGCTGGATTACAGGGCATGGAGACCCTCAAGGCAGGTGGTTTAGAGTCTGACTTTTTTGCTCGCTGGGCGGGGTATCACACCAAAGCGGTCAATGCTCAGCAGAACCTGGGATTGGCTAACCGTGTGATTGGCCTGTTGCCATCGCTACTGTCCACCCTGGCTGCACTGTCGCTGCTCATCATTGGCGGCTGGCGCATCATCCACGGCAGTCTCACCATCGGTATGTTGGTAGCATTCCAGCTGTTAATGCAAAGCTTCCAGGGGCCGGTGAATGCCCTAGTGCAGTTTGCCGGGACATTACAAACCCTACAGGGCAATCTTGACCGTTTGGATGACGTGTTGGAAAACGAGACAGATGTCGCTTTTTGCCAGCACTGCAAGCACAATGTCTCTGAAGAAGAGGAGGCTGCCAATAATCACCGTCTTTCTGGAGCCGTGGAGATTCGTAATCTTTCCTTTGGTTACAGCCCGCTGGATCCTCCTCTGATTGAAGACTTTAACCTCACCATTAAACCAGGGCAGCGGATCGCACTCGTGGGTGGCAGCGGCTCGGGTAAATCTACATTGGCGCGAGTGATTGCGGGACTGTATCAGCCGAGAAGTGGTGACGTTTGTTTTGATGGCCGCCCCCGACAAGAGATTTCCCAAGCCACACTAACAAACTCCATTGCCATGGTAGAACAGGATATTCTGTTGTTTGCCGGTAGCGTACGGGATAATCTAACGCTTTGGGATGATACCGTTTCGGATGACGATTTGAAGCAGGCTTGTCGAGACGCGGCGATTGAAGAAGCAATTTTGGCGATGCCCTATGGGTATGATGCCAAGTTGTTGGAAGGGGGCCAAAACCTCAGTGGTGGTCAGCGGCAGCGACTGGAGATTGCGCGGGCATTGGTTAATAACCCGTCGATTTTGATTATGGATGAAGCGACGAGTGCGCTAGATACGGAGACTGAGAAGATGATTGATCAGAATCTACGGCGGCGTGGGTGTACGTGTATTATTGTGGCGCATCGGTTAAGTACGATTCGAGATGCGGATGAGATTATTGTGTTGGATCGAGGGAAAGTTGTGCAAAGGGGAAATCATGAAGAACTTTGGCAAGAGGCTGGCCATTATGGAGACTTGATTCGCAGTTCAGGGACGGCATTGGCGGTTGCCTAGAGAGTTTTGAGTTTAACTGTTTTATCGACGACTTGATCCCATGGTTCTCGCAGATTCACAAAGCACGTCTAATACCTCTGGCATTCATTCCATCAACAGTAATGATGTCTTTCCTCTACTATCTTCCGGACTGTGGCGAGTTAAATCTGGTCGCTTAGGCATATTTGCCGTGGGTTGGAAGAATGGTGAACCCGTAGGCGAACGCCGCTATCTGTGGACTGTAGATGTAGGGGATTTGATCATCGAGACTGAGGCTAGATCCTGTGATCTGGCTTTAGTGGCGGTGGCGTTTGAGGCAAGTGAGATAGAACCTATCGCCAAAGAAGCAGATGCTAATGGGGATGGGGGTATTTGTGGCCATGTGACCATACCGTTGCTCAGGCAGGTTGAGCGATGGGTGGGTGGACTGACTCAGGTCAAGGGATTTCCTGGCAGATCGATTGCAGAGTCTTCTGAAATTGTTGGGACCGTGAGCCGTGAGCCTGCCGAGGGCTATAGTCCAAAGGCCGCGATGATGTGGGTGAGACCTACGACCCATCAGGCATATTGGCTAGATGTGGAGCGGTTTGTGCTTGGGCCTTCGTCTCCTTTGTTTCCGATTTCGCGGACAACTTGGTTGCAGGCTCCAGAAGATCAGTCAGTGGAGTTAGAGATTGTTTCTGCTGATCAGCTTTGCTCTAAGAGTTCCTATAAGGAATTTATGCAGGGGTTAAATCTGTTTCACCAGTATGCGCTGGAAGTCATTGAAGAAGGGTGGCAGACAGATCGACAACGCGGGGAACAACAGTTTACGGCTCGCCAACAACTAAACCAGGAAGTGACACAAACGGCACTGCAGGGTTTGGTTTCTGTCTTGCAGCCAAGTTCAGGGGATTATTTGCTGGCAGACACGCCGCTGCTAAGGGTGGCAGGGGCCGTGGGCCATGCCTTGGGAGTGAAGATTGAACCTCCGGCAGAGTCTGAACAGGCGCAACAGGTTAAGGAGCCGTTGGAGGCGATTGCCAGGGCATCTCAGCTGCGAATGCGGCAGGTGTTGTTGCGGGGGCGCTGGTGGCGGCAGGATGTTGGCCCATTGGTGGCCTATACGCAAGATGAGCGTCGTCCAGTGGCATTGATTCCGGTGCGTCAGACTCACTATGAGCTACTGGAAGCGAATGGTCAGCGCATACCCGTGACTGAAGCGGTTGCGAGGACAGTGGAGCCGGTGGCGTTTATGTTTTATCGGCCTTTGCCTGAGGGCCATCTGACGGCCTGGAATTTACTGAAGTTTGCGTTTCAGGGGCGTCAACGAGACCTGACAGTGATGGGGCTGGCGGGAGTCGTAGTGACTCTGTTGGGAATGGTGCTGCCGCAGATGACGGCGGTGCTGGTGGATGATGCGATTCCCTTTGGTAGTGCAGGATTGCTGTTGCAAATTGGTTTGGCGCTGGTGGCTGTGGCCATTGGGCGAGCAAGCTTTCAGCTGGTGCAGGCGATTACCACCATGCGACTGGAGACGGGGTCTGATGTGGCATTGCAAGCAGCAGTGTGGGATCGCTTACTAAAGCTCCAGACTTCATTTTTTAGGGACTATGCCACAGGGGATTTACTGTCGCGGGTGTCAAGTATTACGTCGATTCGTCGGTTACTCAGTGGTTCGGCATTAGATGCGATTTTGTCAGGGACGTTTGCGTTGCTGAATTTGGGATTGTTGTTTTATTACAGTGGTAAATTGGCTGCGCTGGCACTGGTAGTAGCGCTGTTGATTATGGTCGTCACCGTCACTTCTGGCGCATTTTTGCTAAAGAAACAGCGACCTATGCTGGAGATTCGAGGAGAACTGTATGGTCTCATGGTGCAGCTGATCAATGGAGTCTCAAAACTGCGGATTGCTGGGGCGGAGTCGCGGGCGTTTGCTCAGTGGGGTAACAAGTATCGTCGACTGTTGGAGATAGAGCTCAGCACCCAGCAGTTGGAAGACTCGGTCAATGTGTTTAATACGGTGATTCCCACCGTGACAACTATTGCCCTGTTTTGGTTGGCAAGTACGCTGGTAGGGCCATTTGAACTATCGACGGGGCGATTCCTGGCATTTAATGCAGCCTTTGCGATCTTTATCGGCGGTATCACTAATCTGAGTTTGACGATGATCGATGTGATGGATGTGATTCCGCTGTGGATGCGATCGCAACCTATCCTCGCGGCATCTCCTGAAGTTACTACTGAAAAAACCGATCCGGGGCAGCTATCGGGAGCATTTTGTGTAGATCGTGTTACCTTCCGCTATCGGGAAGATGGCCCGTTGATTTTAGACAATGTGACAGTAGAGGCTAAGCCTGGAGAGTTTATTGCGCTGGTGGGACCATCTGGTTCTGGTAAGTCTACTGTTCTGCGGCTGCTACTAGGGTTTGAACATCCCCATTCAGGCACTGTTTACTATGACGGTCGGGATATGTGCGGTTTAAATTTAACTGCCATCCGTCGACAGCTGGGTGTGGTGTTGCAGAATGGTCACATCAGCGCTGGGTCCATTTTTGAAAATATCTCAGGTGGAGCACTGATTACCCAAGATGATGCCTGGCGAGCGGCTGAGATGGCTGGGTTTGCTGAGGATATCCGCAATTTTCCAATGCAGCTACACACAGTAGTCAGTGAGGGAGGCGGCAACCTTTCTGGAGGACAGCGACAGCGATTGATTATTGCGAGAGCGTTGGCCCTTAACCCAAAACTGTTACTGTTGGACGAGGCTACCAGTGCTTTAGATAATAGAACCCAGGCAATTGTGAGTGAAAGTCTAGACCAGCTGAACGTTACCCGTGTTGTTGTCGCCCACCGTCTGAGCACCATTCGAAATGCCGACCGCATTTATGTGATTAAAGCTGGTCGTGTAGTTCAGGTAGGCAACTTTGATGAGTTAGCAAAACAACCAGGCGTTTTTGCAGAGCTCATAAAACGACAGCTAGCTTAAGCTCCATGAATTCTATCTTAGGATGCATTGCGTTATTGCTAACCCATTCTAGTGGACTGGACTAGGGTGCCCTATAGAATTTGCAGAGAACGATTGTGATCGCTGCCAATTCACAGCCTATCAATCAATCTAAGCTTGTGAGTGTAACGGTAGCAGCACTGCCTCACATTCAGGAAGTGGACTATTTTGAGCAAGTTACGATTGATTTTGGAGTGCGATCGCTTTCCGACCACAAGTCCTCAGCCTCGAAAAGGCGTGCCTCAATGTAAGCAGCTACATATTTTGCTAAAGATTTGGTGATTGATACCAGTGGCTATAGTTCTCAAGCACCCAAATGGTTGAAAGCGATCGGCTATGATGCCCCAGAAGAGACAGTAGTCACAACGTCAATGGGCTATGCCAGCCGCCTCTATGAAATCCCTGCTAATTTTCAAGCAGACTGGAGAGGGGTGTACATTCAAGCAGCTCCTCCCGAGCGAACGTCCATGGGAGTACTTTATCCAATTGAAAATAACCATTGGATTGTCGGTGTCTGTGCGACGGCTCCGCATCGACCTTCTAAAAATGAAGCTGAATTTCTAGAGTCCTTGCGAAATTTGCCAAGTCCACACATTTACAATGCCGTGAAGGATGCAAGGCCTGCAACTGAAATCGGAATTTATCATCCACCAGGCAATCGATTACGCTACTATGAACGGAACGTCTTAGCTGCTAGCTACAAGGATTTATTGCCTTGGGAGATTCTGTCTGCTCATTTACACCGATCTATGGACAGGGGATAACGGTAGCCGCATTAGGAGCCATATTGTTGCGGCAATGTTTGCAAGAAACTGCTTTAACAGAACTACCTAGTCGTTTTCAAAAAGAACTTGCCAAGGTCAATGCAACCCCTGGATCGCAGCGACCAGTCAAGACGCGAAATATCCCAGTGTGAAAGGCCTAACACAACCTCCAATTCTGCCAGAACAAGCGATCGGCTGGTATACGGATCAACTTATTCAGCTAACAACGAAAGAACCTCAAGTGACCTTGGTATTATTTAATGTTTCTCATATGGTTCAGCCATCTGGTACATTATTTCAGCCATCAATGCTATTTCGAGTCATTCAACAACTGCTAACTTGCCCATTGTGGTTTTCGACATGAGGTAAAGCCATGGATATAGAGTCGTATCTTAGACGCATTGGATACTGCGGGCCACGTGAACCTACAACAGAGACGCTGAAACAACTTCATCGGGCGCACATGCTTGCTGTTCCATTTGAAAATCTGGATATTCTTCTAGGTCGCCCGATTACCCTTTCCCTCGCGTCGTTCTACGACAAGATTGTTCAGCATCGGCGAGGTGGTTTCTGTTACGAGCTGAATGGACTCTTTGGATGGCTACTTGAGCAGCTTGGTTTTACGGTAGTACTCTTGTCAGCACAAGTGTTTAATGGCGATCAACCAGGGCCTGAGTTTGACCATCTAGTTCTATTGGTTGAGATGGAGGAACGTCTAATTGCAGATGTGGGATTTGGAGATTCATTTCTAGAACCGCTACGGCTCGATGCTGGAGCAGAGGATGTGCAATATGGTTGTTCATATCGCTTGATAGAATCAGGGACTGATAGGCTCCTCCAGCGTCGACGAGAGTCTACTTGGGAGTCACAATATGTTTTTTCATTGACTCCCCATCAGCTTGCTGAATTCAGCACCATGTGCGAGCATCAACAGACTTCTCTAGAGTCAGCTTTCAAACAAAAATCACTCTGCTCACTGGCAACGCGAGATGGACGTATCACGCTTTCAAATAATCGTTTGATCGTAACTGCTGGAGGGCAGCGTCAGGAACAGATGGTGGCAGATGAGAAGGCGTATCGAAATCTTCTGAAATCTAAGTTCGGGATAGAATTTAAAAAAGGAGTATGCGTTGATATTCTTATAGGTCTAGATGTATTGCCTAACTAGCCTTACAGCTGATAAATAAGTTGTTTTTCAGTTTCTTTAAAAGATACCCCCCCGCACCGCTAAAGGTAACCTTAGGTTCTCAGTTTCTCTCGTCTAAAAACCCTTCTATTCTGGTATGTACCTCATTAAAGTTGCGATAGTCTGATAAGTCAACCTCCTCTTCTTTAATTGTTCTCATCAGTCGTTCAGCATCGCCATTCTCATAGGCTTTGCCCACACCCGCCATACTAATGGCTATCTCGTTCTCCTCCAATAGCTGAACATACGCATTGGCCGCATATTGCACCCCTTGGTCTGAATGATGGATCTCTGGAATATATTGATTCAGTCCTTTCTCCAAGGCTGTTATCGTTAACTGTTTCTCCATCGTTCTATCCAAGTGCCAGCCTCGAATACTGCGGGTAAACACATCCATTAACACCGCTAAATAAACAAACTCATCCTTCAATCGAATATACATTATGTCGCCCACCCACACCTGCCCTGGACGCTCTACTGCCAACCCTTTGACTAGATTAGGATACCGCTTATAGCCATGCCCACTATTCGTTGTTCGTTTCCGACGTATGCGCCGCTTGGCCAGTAGTCCTAATTCTCTCATTAATCGGCTGATACGTTTATGATTAACTGTCCATCCCTCTCGCTGCAATTGTTTCGTAATCCGGCGATAACCATAGGTGGGATACCGTCCCGCTACATCAATGATCGCTTTTTTCAGTTCCTCCTCTTGCTGTTGTTTATCTGATTCTGTCCGATAGTAATAGCGGCTTCGGCTGTAGCTAATCACATCACAGATTACCTGGATCGGATACTCGGCTTTTAACTGCTCAATCATCGTTCGTTTCCGCTCAGATTCCATACGTCTGAAGCTTTTTTGCTACCGCTAATTCCATCGTTAGCCGACCTACCATGCGTTCTAGTTCCGCGATTCGCTCGACTGATTCATGCCCACCTCCTTTGCCTCCAAACGCTAAATGCGCCTGGTTTAGAAATTCATTGCGCCAACGATTGATCACGGATGTATGAACTTTATGGGCTCGACTCACTTCGCTCACACTCCGCTGGCCACTGACGATCTCCAGCACCACGTTTGCCTTAAATTCGCTACTGTAGTTTCTGGGTTTGCTGGCCATATTCATTCCCCTTATTGGACTCTAGCTTACGCTCTCTCAGTCCTGTCCTAATTTTGGGGGTCACTATAGTCCTGCTTTCGCCTCCCATCTGTACTAAGGCTGATGTTGCTGTGTGGGAACCACAATGTACGTTAATACGTCAGGTAATTCTGTGTAAAGCAAATAGTTGACATTCCCCTCTGGTGACCAATCGGCCAGAGGGGTTTTCTTTCCCGAACTCTGTCCCAAACGCCCCCCAGGCGCATACACTTCTCACTATGATGGAGCAACAGCATGGTTAGACTGCTACTGGGCTTGGTTCAGATATTTTAATATAACCAGTTTACGCACCGCCAACGCACGCTTATACAACTGTTCGGCCAGGGTTGTGTCGCCACTAAAGATGCTATGAGTATCTTGGAGAAACTTTGCTTTAGGCGTATTGGCAATTTGCAAAGAAGAGTGAAACCCTTCTTGTAGTAACTTTATAGCGACGTCTTCTTGACCATTGGGAACAATTCTTAGCAAGCGTTGGTAGGCTTTAAGCTGAAAAATCACACTTTCTTTATTGTCCTCTAAGCCTTTCCAATTATAGCTATCGAGGGTCGAATTTTTGAGTAAATTTGCGGTTCGAAAATCAACTTTCCTATTTCGTTTCAGAAAGGACTTCAAATCTTTGATGTTATTTGTTGCCTGCAAGCTTTGGATATTATTTGTTGACGCGGCATCCTCTGCTATGTCCGTCACACTGATAGTGACTGTTTGAGTATCCGTTAACCCATCCGAATCAGTCACCGTTACTTCAACGTCATAGTTATTATCACCATTGGTATCCCCAGGCGCTTCAAAATTAGGTGCATTGTTGAAGGTGACTACACCGTTATCAGCATTAATGGAGAACAATGCTGCATCAGCACCCCCTGAAATGCTATAGGTTAAACCAGAGCCTTCAGAATCACTATCATCTGATGTTTCTACGTTAATTGCGCCAATCTGATTCTCTGGAACACTTGCTGTAAAAGTGCTGGTAATAGTTGGAGCACTGATAAAATCAGCCTTAGTTAGCTGTGTAGGGTGAACTCTTATCAAAGTGGCCAATTTCTCACCATCATTTGGATCACCAGCCTTGTTAATAAAGATATCTGTATTGTTAGCACCTTGAGAAAGGATATCCAAATCATCAAAGGTAAGGCCACCCTCTAGCTGAATCTTATCCTGTCCATTTTGAAAGTCTATCAGGGTATCAGACCCGCTACCGGGAGCTAGCACAACAATATCGTTACCTGCTCCACCCACCAGTATATCGTTACCTAATCCCCCCACCAGTAAGTCATTGCCAGCACCACCCTCTAATCGATCTTGACCTTTCCCACCATACAGCCAGTCATTACCGGCACCGCCCTTTAGTAGATCTTGACCTTTCCCACCATACAGCCAGTCATTGCCAGTACCACCCTCTAGCAAGTCCGCTCCGGCCATTCCTTTAAGACGATCGTTACCACTCAGACCCAAAAGCTGATTGCTTGAATTAGTTCCGTTTAAGACATTATTACCCTCATCTCCAATGCGGACACCGCTATCGATAATTTGATTAAAAAATTCACCAAACATTCCTTCAATCTCCTAAAGCAATTACAAGATAAGTGACAATCTTTTCCCTATGTCGCTGGCCTTACTATGGCGAATCTCAAGGGTAGGAAAAAGACCGAAATATTCAGGTTTATTCAGGTAAATATTCAGGTTTATTCAGGTCTGATGAGACTATGTGATCCACTACTCAACGTTCTGTGATCTAGCGCATGCTGAAACTAACAATCCATCCTAATTCCCATGCCTGACACCTATTAATTTTCCAGATTCTTCAACTTTCTCCGAACCCTGCCTCTAGTTTCTCAGTAACTCATCAGCTCGTAACCCTGGGCATAAATATTGCAGCCAAGCACAACCACTTTAGAGCGGCTTGAATCGGTCAGAATCTTAAGTGGAGTGAGCGGGTACCGGACTTGATTAAGGGAGATGCAGTCACCTAACCAAAACAAAACCCTGACCGAAGCCAGGGTTGGAAGGGTAAGGTGTATCTCGATCTTTTGATGCTCATCAACCATAATCTCTGATTTGGCTGAATGAGTGTCAAAGCCCCGAGTTATAGTACGTACGATGTTTGGTTGGGTTGTCAGTCGTGCCCGCGCTCACTGTTCCGTCCGAATAGAAATAGTAAACATGGTCATTTGAACCAGCGATACCGACACCAATCAAACTCTTATTCTCTGGTTGGTTAGACTCATAATAATTTCGGTGAAGCACGGGATTGTCTGTAGTACCTGAGCTTACGGTTCCATCCGACCACCAATAGTAAACATGGTCGTTAGACCCTGCAATGGCAACCGCTATCAGATCTTTATCCTCATCCTCTGGAAGGTTACCTGGATAGTAGTCTCGATACCTAGTTGCGTTATTGGTCGTTCCCGAACTTACCGTGCCGTCGACATACCAGTAATAAACATGATCATTTGATCCAGCAATGCCGACTGCGATAACAGATTTTTGAGGCGGGTAGTTGGCACTATAGGTCTGTCGGTGATGCTCTGGATCGTCAGTGGTACCAGAACTCACCTGACCGCCAGTGTAGAAGTAGTAGGTGTGGTCATTAGACCCGGCAATACCAATACCAACCACGTTACCTGTATCAGCGACTGATAATTTTGGAAAGGCTGCGGTCGCAATGAGTGTGGCAGCAGCAAATAATATTTGTTTGTATTTCATGATCTCAATTCTCCATTTCTATGAGGCTTTAATTTGAGGCGTAATGATATTCATTGTGGTCATTACGCCTTTATTGTCATGGGTCATCGACCGACTTCAAGACTGAGAATGCATGACTTTTTACTGATTTTGCATGACTTTCCTGAGAACATAGAAATGCTCAGCATCTTAGCCAAAGCCTCCAGGATGGCAAAGGGGAGCGGCAGGGGTTGGGGGGGAGATTAGTAAGCCATACCCCATGATGACGCCCGCTAATGGCAAAAAAACGGGGACATAAACTCAAAGCCTGATGCTGCCGTTCTGCTGTGATCGCTGAAAGCCCTGAAAAATCCATAGCCCCGTTGTGTCTAGTGCAACTAATCCACGGTATAGAGCCTTAGGTGATTCAGTAGAAAGTTTCCACCTAATCACCCAAATCAGCATGTTAGGCTGACAGCTGTCCAGCTAATTATCTTATCGGGGTGTTAGACTGAAATATTTCTACCTAATCTACTAAATCAGGGGATTAGGCAGAAAGTTTCCTCTCAATAATGAGTTAGTCGTCACGGATGTTTTGTCCGCGATTTCCAGCGGTTTTGTGGCTCGTTTTCGGCAATCCAACGCGCTGATGGCGTGGGTGTTGCGGCGGGGTAGAATTGCCGCATGAGTGAAAAGGCTTGCCCCGAGATCGCATCCAGAACCGTTGTCCAAAGCGAGCGGCCAGGATGTGTAGGGGAGGTGCCGCCTCAAGCGCCACTGAGCTAGGCGTTATGCTGCAAAGAGATAACCTTAATGCCATTCGACATTGATAAAATATTTGTTGATTGCTGCTCCAAAATTGAACAGTTTACCTAGGGGCATTCTGATGAAGCGTTTTATGCTTTTGCCATTGACACCTCAATGTTATGTTTCAATTCGATTGAGCAATTTACACAAACTCTTAAGGAGTATCAATCTCGTTGGACCCGTAAAACACGACCGCTCAAGTCCCTCGCCGAGATGACTGAAGAAGATTGGGTTCATGACAAATTTGCATTAACCCTTGCTGAAAAATATAGCGGCTTAGCCAGAAGCGATGAGAAAAAGATCTTAGAATTTATCAATAAACGCCGTATCCGTGAACGAGCTATTAGCTATCAAAAATATTGATATGAATGTCAGGTATACAACTTCAGTTGAAAATACAAACTGGAAGGACATGTCCAATATATTCAAAGCTGTCGGATGGGGTGAAAGGCTTTCGGCACAAGTTAGACTCTCATTCGAAAGAAGCTCCTTTAAACGCTTTGCTTATATTAGTGATGAATTGGTTGGTGTAGGTAGAACAGTTGATGATGGATATTACTATGGATGGATAGTTGATTTGGCTGTGTTGCCGGAATATCAAAGGAATGGGATTGGCTCTAAAATCCTTAGTGAGCTTGAAAACGACCTCAAGCCTTTTCTTACTACAATGTTGACAGCCGTACCAGGGAAAAACAGCTTTTATGAAAAACTAGGTTGGCATAAACAGTGCTCAGCCTATATATGGCCTCGATCAGAAGAGCAAATACGCTCATTCACCATCAATGGCTAACAAGCACTTGCAACGGAACGGAAATATGCACTATTGATATAATGAAACATTATTGTCGTTCGCTCAAGCCCAAGCCGTTACACTAGTAATTGAGGTTAAATTTTGATTTCACATATTACGCTTGGTACTGGAAATATCGAAAAGGCAGTTTTGTTTTATGAAACATTGCTAGGTTTGTTTGGTGGAAAACTAATCCATCAATCAGAAAAAGTTGTCTTTTTCAGCTTTCCGGATAGCGATACCAAATTAGCTATAAGCATACCGTTTGACGGTATGCCAGCTACTCATGGTAATGGAACTATGGTTGCGTTTAAATTGCTAAGTATAGAGAAGGTCAAAGAAGTTTATTCCAAGGCTGTCGAATTAGGCGCTTCATGTGAAGGTGTTCCAGGAGAAAGGAACGAGGGGGCATTCTTTGGTGCGTACTTTAGAGACTTTGACGGAAATAAAATCGCTGTATTCTACCGGTATGAGTAATTGCACAACGCCATCAATGGTAATTCCACATAACAACAAACTGTAAGGTGTGGTTCTTGCTGCAACTTCTAATACCTCTCTAATAAATTTTAGGGGCCACACCATGCTTATAAACTCCCTGAAGCAAGCGCTCTCAGCCTAAAATATTTGCGATGCGAACACAGGTAAAGGCCCTTACCTTGCCGCCTAACCCTGTGCAGGAGCGGACGGAACTATTTACATCCAGGTATCGAAAAACTACTGGCCGTCGCTCAGCCATACGTTAGGCGCACATGCCAGACCATATAATCCGCCGGGCGATCGTCAACGATGCTTCCACATTAAGCGATCTCGATCACATTGCCCGTGGCAGTTCCAATCGAAGGGACTTTATCCGAAACACGGTGGAAAGTGATTGCGCTTGGGTGGTCGAAATTTCCGGTGAGATTATTGGCTACGGAGTCATCTCCCATGGGTTCTTTGGCCGCTCATTCATTGATCTCATCTACCTTGCAGAACCCCATCGCTCATCCGGGCACGGACCTAAATTGGTGGCGTTTCTCGAAAGACAATCGCAATCGAGCGATCTATTCACCTCGACCAACGAATCCAACTCGCACATTCAACATGTCCTTGAGAAACTGGGTTACGAACGGTCAGGAGTCATCCATAATCTTGATCCCGACGATCCGGAGATCGTGTATGTCAAACGTTCGGTGCGCGCCTAACCACTCGTTGGAGCTTCAACTCCTATAATCGGTTTAATGTGTGGATAAAACAATAGGCTAAACGAGACTAAAGACACTGAACTCTTGAGGTGATGGTGAATGGACGTTCTCACACATTTCGTCGAAAATTTTGAAGCGACTATCGGATTATTTGCCTATTCGCTGAAGGTTTGTTTTGAAGCTATTTCCATTGGTACCATCCTATTTGGGCTAATTACGAGTGGGCGACTTGCGTTCTTACTCTTACGACGTCCCAACACCTATCACTACACCCGAGTCCGTGCCCGCTTTGGGCGAGCCCTGGCTCTGGCTTTAGAATTTCAATTAGCCGCCGATATTTTAGCGACAGCGGTATTCCCATCCTTTGAGTCCTTGGGCCAATTAGCAATCCTTGCAGTGATCCGAACGGGCCTCAACTTCTTCCTCACCCGAGAACTGGAAGAATTACACCGGTTGGAAGAAGCTGTGCTAGTGAGATCTTCAGCTGATAACTTAAGTACAAGTTCTGAGAAGTTAAGTACAAGTTAAGTGAGGACAGGGCATCAGGATAAAACACCTTTATTGGGTAAACCTCTTGCAGCATTTGTCTTACCTGCTAAGGGAACCACCGAGGCTTACCTTTATCGGTCGCATGAAGGCAAACCGCGCAGGAACCTACACGCCTAACCCCGTGCCTATCTGGAAGCGGTTGGAGACGGAGATGGCTTAGAGCACCCTGCACCTGGGCACCCTAACTCAAGATAGACATAGCACCTTGCAACACCCCCTGACGCTCATTGCTTCGGGGGTTATTTGTTGGGGTATTTTTTTGAAAAAAATCCCTCGGCTGGTAATAGCTGAGGGACATGAACAGTGAATTTAGAGTCTGGTGAGCACCCTTTTGTCCTGAGGAATATGTAGCATAGACCTCCGAGTGTCTTTAAAAGTTGCGAAGGAATGCTCAATGCTATCTATTGAGGGGGGTAGCCGAAAGTCTCATTTAGTAAAAGGCTCCCGATAGCAAACCATCCCAGGGAAGTTTTTAGTGTAGTTTCCCTACATACAACACATGAAACTTACCCCGGTTATCGCTTCGTTTGCATTGTTTTCTGCTGCTCCCTCGGCATTGGCTATACCTGTGTGCTACATGGATATGTATGGTGTACGCACGGACCTGAGTTATATGTGCAACGAGCGAGACGTCGCGGCCCAGGCGAGAGAGGAACAAGCGATTGCCGTGCTCAATCAGCAGAGGCTATCAAACTTATATACCTATGGCGTTAGGGCTGTCGGTAATAACATAGAAGGGACGCTAAGAAATTCTGGAACCTCGCCCATTAGCAACATTACGCTCACTATTCGTGCTCAGCAAGAAGGACGGTCTGAAGAGTTCAGGGAAGTAACTATCGATCAGGTTGGCGGGCGAACTGAGGCTGATTTTGTGGCTACCTTTAACCATTCACCCCAAAGTTGGTCGATTGAAAGCATTGAGATTCAGTAAATTAATCGCCTATTAAATGTCAAGTACTTTGGGCTCTTCCGAGCTTTTGGTAACTAAAATTGGCCTAAATCACCGTTCAGTTATCATCTGAACTCCTTGCATTTCCGTTAGAGATGCTGCCACATCCCTTTCAGGTCAAAGGCATAGTTGCTTGGCAGCGCAAATGGTCAAGGCAGTTATTGCCTTGGAAGTCCACCTTGCAGAGGTTGTTACCGAAACTGTTGTTATCTGATCAATGCCCTCTTGCTAGTTTAGTAGAGAGGTATTTTCATGCAGCCAAAATAAATCGTTTTGCCAGTAGGTCGAACCCTGCTCTGCCATACATTTGCCGCTTCAACATTTTCAGTCGATTGTTTAATCCTTTGACCGGTCCATTACTCACCTCCAACGTGAGACCAGCCTTGACGGCGGCATGATTATAGAAATACATTTGAACGCTATGCTGTTGGATTATGGGGAGTCGATAATGCTATAAACTGGCGTAGCGCTATGGCATATGATGCAGCAGCTATTTTTTATGAAGCTCTTGAAAAATCTTCTTGTGTGCCAACTATGGAAAATACTGCTTTTTGTCGCACCCAAGTTCAAGAGCAGCTAGCGACACAAGTCGCATTAGATTACGGAGCAACTGGTAGGTTGAGATTTGATTCAGGTAACCGAGTTGTTTCTGAATCCAAAGAAGAGCGTAGTAATGGTGATGGGATATTGGTGGAATTACGTGAAGGAAGCTTTGAGCGCATTGTTGAATAGCACTAGACTATCCAACAATTACATGTAATTCTATTCTTCATACAAGTTTAAAGTTGTTACAGAAGATAGAAAACTACGATATAGCCTATTTAATAAGCTTTGAAACTTGAGTTGCTAGCTTCAAGGGGACGGCCTGGAACTTTGAGATAATATTGATTAATTTGAAGCAATTTCATCCAATATTATCCTCAAAAAAATTAGCGTTTTGTGAGAGCTAGTTGCTTAATATTTACCGCCTCCACATTAGCTTCTAGATTTTCAACAATCTGTTGTCCTAGGGGGGTTGCTTGCAAATAGGTCAATGCAGGCTGAATGTAGGAATAAACTTGAGTGCGATAAAACTTAGGAAAACCCAATTTCAAATCCTCAGGAGTCCGATAGCCCAGCTCTTGGTTCTTCCCTAATTCCTCGAACTCATAGAAAAGCGCCACTGTCTTTTGTAAATAACCCGGATCGCTAAGCTGACCAATCAGGTCCGCCGCACGGGTCAGACCAGGATAGTGCCCCGTAACCTGATAGACCGGCTCATCTGGTACCGGAAATCGAGTAAAGCCAATGTTGCGCTTAATTGCCTGGAGGTCTAAAACTTCATAGTGGCTGAAATTCTCTTGCACGAATAGCTTACCTCGTTCAATGTGGTAAGGAGCCAAACTAGCATCTGTTGACCCTGGAGGTAGGGTAACCCAGGTTGTTTCTGGCACTAAACCAGAGGTCTGAACCCGCGATCGAACATAACGGCGTTGTGCAATATCATCCTGCTGGCAGACACCGCTGACATAGCCAATATCATGGCAGAGCAACGACACCATAAAATTCAGCCAGTCCTCACAAGTGACATTACCCTCAAGCTGATGCTTGCCGTGCAAGATTTCCTGCCCTACTAGACAGACAAGGATCGTGTGTTCAACATTGTGGTACAATGCTGTGCTCGCACTAAGCCTATCCAATACCTGAGCAGCAAACGTGCTTAATAAATGACCATAGTCCAATTGAAACGCTTGTTCAGGCTTTGCAGATAGGTAGCCCAAAGGTTTCCCCAGCATTTGAATATACTTCTCGTGCAGCTGATTTACACAAGCTTGCTTCATTGAGGTGGAGGGGTATAGCACTTTTAATGTCCGTGGAACTTGATTGCAGGTTAAAGAGCTTGCGTTTAAGGAACTATGGGCTATGGGTAAATTATATGTTTCATTTAACCTACCCTTTTCAGTCTTAATGTCAATCTTACTTGGTTTGATGAATATATTTGCTCTTTGCATTAGCGTTTCTTTTGATAAACGATAATAATTTCGTCATCCTGACTGTCGAATAGGTCGATTACCTTTTCGATAGATAGCTAAGATGTTTGGGGTTGCCGTGCTAGCATTGCCCCTTTTGAAAAGCAGTAATAGCCGGAGAAAAACAGAGAAATATCAAAAGAACAGGTGCCATTGATGTTCTCCTTCCAGGGGCGGCTGCTTGACATTGTAATGGGGCACTATGCTTGCATTGGGCTATTTAATACTGGCGCTGCACAGGCGTTTGCTTAAGTCTATAGTTTGGCTCGAATCATGGGCCAAGGCTACAGGGGAGTAACCCCGTGGCTAGTCCAGTATTTTTGTGCTATCTGACTATCCCCGTCATCCTTAGTATCTGGCGTTAAGCTCTGGAGTGTAACCAGAAAAGCTCACAACCTGGGGAAAATTTGCTAAGTATAGGATAGCTGCTCAAACGCTCGCTTCATCTAAACCTCATAAAACCTCAGCAAAGCCCTCCAAACCTCCACATTAGCTTTGTCAGAAAATAAACAGCGGGGTAACTTAGGACTGTGCATCCCCTGCCTCGACTACCTACCATGATTCGTCACTCCCATGCTCAGCAGCGATTTTGCCATGGATGCAGATGCAGCCTTGGAATTTGTTGATCGATTAGTCTATGCCAAGACAGAAAAACGACTTAATGACCTAGAACGTCAGGTTTTTCTGGGTTCGTGGCATGGAAAAACCTATGAGGAAATTTACCCGTTTAAGGCAGAATACATTGAGAAGTCTGTCGGCTATCGACTTTGGCATAAACTCTCCGATGTTTTAGGGGAAAAGATTACTAAAAAACGCCTGAAAGGATGTGTTGAACGGGCAATTAAACAACAGAAACAGATTGCCATTATTTATCGGCAACAAACGCCAGATGCTCAGATCGCTGAGATTTTAAGCCGGGCGGTTCAACCAGTAGGCCATTCTTTTTTAGCTAATTTAGATACGGTATCCAGTACAGGCGGTAGCTGGGCTAGCCAGCTGGAGGCAAAACTGATCTGCTGTAGCCACTTTATTTTGGTGTTGTCATCTCAAATGGCGATGAGTGAGATGGTCATTGAGATTTTGCAACGCATTTGGGACCATCATGTTAGTTACTACAGCCATAAGCCATGGTTGTTAGTGCTGCATGTATGTACAGAGTCACCATTTCCTTTAAATCATGACCTGCGTAATTATCTAGCGCAGGCTCGACAGTATAGCTGGGTGAAGCCCAACGATGAGCAACGACTGGTTCGAGATCTCGTACAAATTATTCAGGTTGGCAAACCGCCCATAGTGGGTACTGCTAAGGTTAGCTCTACAGAAAAAACAATTGAAAGTCCATCATTATGTTCTGCTGATGTAGAGCGGTCTGAATCCTCTCTGCCTGCCCCACGGCCTGTTGCAGATCCAGAGCTACCCAGGGGGCAAGTACGCCTGGCTTCTGCCTTTTACATTGAACGCAATCCTCAAGACGTGCTGTGTTATGAAGAAATTTTCAAACCAGGGGCTCTGATTCGCATTAAGGCCCCACGCCAGATGGGTAAGACATCTCTGATGGCTCGGATTTTGTCTAAAGCGCGCGAGCAGGGATATCAAACGATTCCCCTTAGCTTTCAGCATGCGGACCAGGAGATTTTCAATAGCCTTGATAAGGTGCTGCGCTGGCTATGTGTGCGTGTGGCTCGCAAACTAAATCTTCCGCCTCGGCTAGAGGATTTTTGGACGGACACCTATGGCAGTAAGGATAACTGTACGGCTTATTTTGAGGACTATCTGCTGCCTGAAATTACCACACCTCTGGTGTTGGGGATGGATGAGGTTGATCGGGTGTTTCATTATGCCAATATTGTAGATGACTTTTTTGGACTATTGCGGGCCTGGTATGAAGAAGCGGGTTATGGCATAGCAGGCAGCAGTCTTTGGGAAAAATTACGGTTAGTGGTGGTGCACTCGACGGAGGGCTATATTCCTCTGGATATTAACCAGTCGCCGTTTAACGTCGGTCTGCCCATTGAACTGCAGGATTTTAATCTAGACCAGGTGACCGATCTGGCTGGTCGTCACGGATTGAATTGGACAGCTGAGCAGCTTGAACAGCTGATGACGTTGATTGGTGGTCATCCATATCTTGTGAGATTTGCGTTTTATCACATTGCTCAAAAGCGCCTCACCTGGAAGCAGCTTCTAGAAAGTGCGCCAACAGAATCTGGCATTTATGGTGACCATCTGCGCCGCCATTTGTGGGTTTTACATCGTAATTCTGTTCTGGCTAATTCATTTAGCCAGGTGCTGGTTCGACATGAACCCGTTTGTCTGGAATCGGAATGTGCTTTCAAGCTTCACAGTCTTGGATTAGTAAAACTGGAAGGCAATGGCGTTGTTCCTCGCTTTGAATTGTATCGTCAGTACTTTAGTGGCCGTTTGAAGGTGATTGTCTAAAGGGGATTATCTAGAGGGAATGGTCTGAAGCTGTGATCAAAGAGATGACAGGCTTGTGTGTAAATGAGGGGGTGATATAGGTATGAAATATAAGGTTGGAGGACATTTACCTCTGGATGCTCCAAGCTATATCGTGCGGGAAGCAGATGAGGCGCTTTATCAAGCATTGAAAGCGGGCGAGCTGTGTTATGTGTTTAACTCTCGCCAAATGGGGAAGACCAGTCTGCGGGTGCGTACACTTTATCGTTTGCAACAGGTTGGTGTTGCCTGTGTGGCCATTGATCTGAACAAGATTGGTAGTCGAGATATTACGGCTCAACAGTGGTATGCCGGTATTATGCGGCGTTTAGTGACCAGTTTTGACCTGCCTGTCAATCTGCGTCAGTGGTTAAAAGAGTATGACTATCTATCACCGGTAAAGATACTTAACGAGTTTATAGAACAGATATTGCTAGATAATGTTACCCAGCCAATTGTTATCTTTATTGATGAGATTGACAGCATGCGGCGCTTGCCGTTTGAGACCGATGATTTTTTTGCCTGTATTCGTTCTTGTCTCGATTCGGGGCGGCTAACGTTTGCGCTGTTGGGGGTCACTACACCCTCTGATTTGATTACAGATAAGTATTGCACCCCCTTTAATGTGGGACGGGCTATTGATCTGCATGGGTTTACGTTTCAAGAAGCCCGCACCCTGGCCAAAGGATTGGTTAATGCTGAACGTCCAGAGGTGGTGCTGAAATGTATTTTGAACTGGACGGGGGGACAGCCGTTATTGACTCAGAAGCTATGTCAGGTCGTTACGGCTGAGAATGAGCCGATTACGGCAGGGCAAGAACGGCGCTATGTGGAAGTTTTGGTGGAAGCTCGCGTTTTGGATAACTGGGAAGTTCAGGATGAGCCACCCCACTTAAAGACAATTCGCGATCGCTTGCTAAATATTGAGAAACGAACGGGACCGTTATTACAGCTGTATGAGCGGATTCTCAAAGATAGGTATGTCTCTGCCGATGACAGTGGTGAACAGTTAGAGCTACAGCTGGCAGGACTGGTGGTAAAACGGGGTGAACAACTGCGTGTTTACAATCGGATTTATGCCACGGTCTTTAATAACCAATGGGTGCAACGGGTTTTGTCTAACGTTTACGAGGAGTTTATGAAAACTGTTTCTAAACAAGAGCAAAAACTTTTGTCCATGCTCAATGTCATGGAGGGTAAGGGGTTTGACTATATCCTTAATGAGATTTTAAGTGATATTACCTTGAAAATGAGTGTGTTGTTGAGTGCCGACCGCACGACAATATTCTTCATTGATCCAGAGAAAAATGAGCTGTGGTCCATTGAAGCCAATAGCGGTGATATCAAATACCCTACGATTAAGATTTTGACCAATGAGGCGAGTGCAGGCCAGCTGACAGAATTTCAACAGTTTATTCAAGCTACTCAAGGGTCTGCTCGTGAAGCTGAGAACTATATTACGTATAATGATTTATTTTTTTCTTTGCCTCAATCTCAAGGGCATTTGATCTCGTTTGTTCATTTAGTGAATAAGCTCAAACTCTCCCATAATCCAACCGCCCCCTTAGAAGAACGCGTTGATTTGGTGGGCTTTAACCAAGAAGATCAGGTGCAATTAAGGGACTATGCTGAACCGATTCAGCGGATTTTAGAACAGTGTCATTACTGTTATCGCCTTACCCAGCGCATACAGACATCTGAGGCCCTGACGGAAGCGACAACATCTGTGTCCCAGAGTAGTCTCAATCCTGATGAAATTATTGGGCGGGTGATTGATGCAGCCAAGCGATTGATGAATGCTGATCGGGTGACTCTGTGGTTGGTTGACCCTGAAAGTCAAGAACTTTGGTCGAATATTCCCTTTGAAAATGGTGAGGTCAAAGAAATCCGCATTCCCATTGGTCAGGGCTATGCAGGAATGGTGGCGCAAACGGGAGAACCTTTAAATATTGGCTTTGACCTATATGACCATCCTCAGTCTGATCGGGCTAAGTTGACGGATCGGCGGACGGGCTATCGTACCTGTAGTTTGCTGTGTATGCCGGTGTGCGATCGCAACGGCCAGCTCCTCGGCGTCACCCAATTGATCAATAAACGCCGCCAGGGTGATTTCCCTCCTTACGATCCCAGTACCTGGCCTGAGCCCCCTGCCTGTTTTCAGGCCAGTTTTGACATTACTAGCCAACAACATATGGAGGTCTTTAATACCCAGGTGGGTATTGCCCTGCAAAATGTTCAGTATTTTAACGAACTTGAACGTCAGTCGGCCTATCCCCGTAATGTTGTCAGCAGAACCCTGGAATTGTTAAATCAGGTCATGGACAAACAGGGGTTCGATGAGATTTTAGACACCACCCTGCGTTCTATTACCCTTAAATTGGGCCAGTCGTTGGGAGCCGATCGGACGACCATTTTTCTGTTTGACTCCGACCGTCAGGAATTTTGGTCCATTGTGGCAGAAACCGATAGCGAAGCCAATGATTTGGAAATTCGGGTGCCTCTCAACCAGGGCATTGTAGGAGAGGTTGCAGCCCACCATCGAATGATTAATATCCCCTACGACTTTTATGGCGACCCACGTTCAGCGTTTGCCCAAGAGCAAGAGCTAAAAATAGGCTATCGAACGTACACGTTGTTATCTTTACCCTTGATCAATCATCGGGGTGAGTTGATTGCCGTGGTGCAGCTCTTGAACAAATTATTGCCCTATTTGAACCCAGATTTACCCTTAGAAGAGCGCATTGATCGTCAGGGGTTTACGGCAGAGGACATTGAAACTGTTAATGCTAGCTCCGCTGCCATTCAGATTATATTGGAGAGCTTCTTTTCGTACCATAAGACATCGCGGGGGCAGCGGGTGGCGGCCACGTTGATGGGGGCGGTGCGTTCCTGCGATTTTAATACAGCTGAACCAGAGGAGATATTGGGACGAATTATTGATGCGGCTAAAGAATTAATGAGTGCAGATCGGGGCACCTTGTGGTTGTTGGATTGCGATCGCAATGAACTCTGGAGCCGCATCCAGTTTGATAATGGTCAGGTGGAAGAAATTCGACTCCAGATCGGTGAAGGATTTGCAGGAGAAGTGGCTAAAAGCCGTGACCCCTTAAACATTCCCTTTGACCTGTACGACCATCCGGCCTCTGAACGAGCAAGGAATACTGACGCTAGCAGCGGCTATCGTACCTGTAGTCTACTTTGTATGCCGATTCTTAATCAAGACGGTGAGTTGATTGGTGTGACCCAGCTGATTAATAAACAGAAAGCAGGGCACTATCCTGAGTTGCCGCTGGTGTACGACCAACCCGTGCCAGAATTGTATCGAACTAGTTTTGATGATAGCGATCAAAAGTGTCTCTATATCTTTAATAATCAGGTGGGAATGATCATTCAGAACGCAGAGCTATTGGCTGCCGTACGACAACAGGAGCAGATTCTGAGAGAGAATTTGTCCAAGCAGTGACGTCTCAGGGTCTTCGACAAAGCTCTATAAAACTGACTATTGGCTCTTGCAAGCGTCTTATATTACACAAGGCAGATATTGACGCGGAAGAAATAACTCAATATTTCAATATATTTCGAAATAGTTCCAATATGTCTTAACGTAATGTTTTGAGATTCCTGGCAATTTCTTCCATAGGGCTAAAGACCCACCCTAACACTTAGGACTTTCGCCTCATGCTTTATTGCCTAAAGCTTGTTTAGATTTAGACTAATACTGTTGACCATAAGACTTATATACTGTCTGTTTTGCTGACTACAAGAATAATCTCACAATATATTCATAAAAACTGTTTTGAACTGTTGGAATAGTTACTGTATGGTGACACCATTATCTTCATGTTAACTTCAAATAAAGTTTATGTGAGCTTTAAAACCAGTTTTCATACCTTTCCGTACTATCCATAGAAAATCTTTGATTTGTTGGACTATCGGAATAACGGTCTATATCTATGATGTTTTGAGAACAGTAAATCTAATGTATAGTTCTTGGGGAAGCACTAAGCGGGACTTGTGTGGAGATTCCAGACATTAACTGGTCTCTGATTAGTTGAGGTTTGGGAATTAGTTAGGTTTAAGACAGAATTCAGTGTTTTTTCATATTTACGAGATATTTTAAGGAGAGGTCATTTTGACCTAGCAAGAGTCATGCTTGGTAAGCTGATGCGATCTACCGCAGCCAGAGTTTTACTGGCTACTTTGGCCTGTTTGTTGTGTGATGTTAGCTCATCTTTATTGCCGAGTGCGTCAGCACATAATTTAGGGCAAAGCTATGTCTACTTTCAAATTAGGGAAGATGCTGTCTCGACACGGGTAGAAATGCCCGTTAAAGAATTAGATGAGGTACTTGAGCTGGGGCTTGCTAATAAAAAGAAAGTTCGTAGAGGAGATATTGAACCTCATATAGAGCAGATTAGAGCCTATGTAGATGAACATCTAACCCTTGACTGTTCTCCTCTGGCATGTAATCTTACATTCCAAGAGTATGGATTCCTGAACACCACATTTGCCCAGTTTCTGACGCTTGAGTATACCTTAGAGGGTTTTCAGACTACGCCTGAGGCTATTGATGTTACGTACGATGTGATTCTAGAGCAATTACCGCAGCATACAAATATGTTGCTGGTGGAAGAAAACTGGATGACTGGAACCTTTCAAAATGAGTCTACGCCGCTAATGATATTTAGACAACCGGGGCAGACTCAGACGTTAGATCTAACATCCGGTAGTCTGTGGCAGGGCTTTTCGGCGGTCGTTCATCTTGGGGTAATACATATCGTAGAAGGTATTGACCATGTTCTCTTTTTAGTTGCTTTATTGCTGCCATCGGTGTTGAGGCGACGAGACGATTCAATGTGGCAGCCAGTGGGCAAGTTTTCAACTGCGTTTGTGTACATTATCAAGATTGCTACGGCCTTTACGATTGCCCACAGTATTACGCTCTGCCTGGCTACATTACAGATTGTACAGGTGCCTTCTCGCATAGTGGAGTCTATTATTGCGGCGTCCATTGGTCTAGCTGCGGTGGATATTTTTTATCCCATCTTTCGGGGACGCTCATGGTTAATCATTTTTCTCTTTGGGTTATTCCATGGATTTGGATTTGCCGATGTGCTGGCAGAATTAGGGGTGACCAGTCAAAACGCGGCCCTATCCTTGTTTGGATTTAACCTGGGTGTGGAAATTGGGCAATTGATGATTATTGCTGTAGTCTTTCCAGTGCTCTATTTGTTGCGAAACCAACAATTTTATCCCAGTTTTGTCATGAAAACAGGAGCTTCGATGCTGGGGGTAATGTCACTCTATTGGTTTATAGAACGGGCGTTTGATGTCAATATTCGAGTTTTACCAGTGCTACAGGGTCTGTTTTAGGGTGGCTAGTGGGGTGAAGCATCATTTTTTAAGATGGTAAGTTGGCAAACAGGTTTTCCATGGTTTCTTTGGCGCAATCTAGCATGGTTGATAACGTCGTTGTGGTTTCTAAGTCACCGTTACAAACGCTGATACTCACGGTAGAGGATACCCGACGAATTGTTGAGTATGTGGGTTTAGATGTCCTGATGGATGAGACGATTACTCGCCTCACCCAGGCATTTGAATACTTCGATCCTGCAAAAACTGTGGTGCCCGTGCGTACTGGGTTCAGCTATGAGCAACCCCATGTGGGTTTAGTGGAATGGATGCCGCTATTCGAAAAGCATCGTCAGATTGTGATCAAAGCGGTGGGATATCATCCCCAGAATCCGAGCTTGCATAACCTACCGACGGTCCTTTCCACGGTTTCTGCCTATGATCCGGCGTCGGGGCATTTGTCTGCGGTGATTGATGGTACATTTCTGACGGCGTTGAGGACAGGAGCGGCATCTGCGATCGCAACCCAACTCCTAGCCTCATCCAACAGTCAAGTCCTTGGCCTGATTGGTGCTGGAGCCCAAGCCGTTACACAACTTCATGGTCTCTCTCGCTGCTTTGATCTTAAGAAGGTGCTCATTTTCGATAGCGATCCAGCCGTGAGTCAATCATTTGCTGAGCGTGTGGCATGTTTGGGGTTAAACCCTTTAGAGATTTGCCAGGCAGACGTTGCTGATATTGTTGCCGCAGCTGATATCCTCTGCACAGCAACATCCGTGGATGTGAATGATGGACCGGTCTTTCCCGATCAAAATCTGAAACCCTGGCTGCACGTTAACGCAGTGGGGGCTGATTTTCCTGGTAAGTTTGAGGTACCCTTAAGTCTTTTAGAGCGCAGTTTTGTGTGTCCTGATTTTCGAGATCAGGCCATTCGCGAAGGCGAATGTCAACAGTTTAAGAACCTGAAGCAGATTGGAGCTGAGCTATCTAACGTAGTCAAGCATCCAGCCCAGTATCGTCACCATCAGCAACAGACCACGGTTTTTGATTCCACCGGATTTGCCCTTGAGGATCAGGTGGCCATGAATATGCTGCTGGACTATGCAACTGAGCTGCAGGTCGGTACCTTAGTTGAGCTAGAAAGCGCCACCGCTGAGGTCAAAAATCCCTACAGTTTTGTCCTGTAATCTACCCACATCTCGCCCCCAAGATTTGTCATGGATTTTTCCTGGTCAGACGAACAACTCGCTTTTAAGAATCGTGTCATTCAGTTTGCGCAAAAGAACCTCAATGGTGACATGGTTGAGCGCGACTACCATGGCAAATTTTCCTGGGAGAACTGGAAAAAATGTGCTGAGTTTGGTATTCAAGGCATGTGTATGCCGGAAGACTATAGCGGATCGCCCGCCCTGGACATTATGACAGCGGTGCTGGCGATGGAAGCCCTCGGCTATGGCTGTGAAGATAATGGCCTTACCCTGGGTCTGAATGCCCAGATGTGGACGGTGCAGATTCTTTTGCAGCAGTTTGGGACTGATGACCAAAAGCAACGATATTTGCCACGACTATGTCGAGGTGAATGGATCGGTGTGCATGCCTTATCTGAACCCAATGCTGGGTCAGATGTTTATAGTCTAAAAACCCATGCCCAAAAGTGTGACGGGGGCTATATGCTCAACGGCAGTAAAAAGTTTGTCACCTGTGCTCCTATCTGTGATTTGGCCCTGGTATTTGCCACCATTGATCCGAGTCTAGGCAAGTGGGGGGTGACGGCTTTTCTGGTGGAGCGGACAGCGGCGGGTTTCTCCACGGGGCCAGTCAAGGAGAAAATGGGTCTACGCACAGTGCCCTTTGGAGAGATTTTCTTTGAAGACTGTTTTGTTCCCGAAGAAGATCGTCTGGGGCCGGAAGGAGCCGGGTTTAGTTTCTCCCATAGTTCGCTGGAGTATGACCGTTGTTTTAACCTGGCCAGCGAGCTAGGCACCATGGAGCGTCAGCTAGAGAAGACCGTTGAGTATGCCAAAGCGAGGGAACAGTATGGTCAACCCATTGGTAAGTTTCAGTCCGTGTCGAATCGAGTGGCTGATATGAAACTGCGGCTGGAGACGGCGCGGCTGTTGCTGTATAAGGTGGCTTGGTTAAAAGAACGCGGGCAACCGGCCATGCTTGAGGCGGCATTGCTCAAACTGTATCTGAGCGAGTGTTTTGTGGCCTCAGGGTTAGATGCGGTGCGGATCCATGGCGGTAATGGTTATCTCACGGAGTATGGGGTGGAACGAGATTTACGGGACGCCATTGGTGGGGTGATTTATGCGGGTACCTCGGATATTCAGCGCAACATTATTGCGCGCTCATTGGGATTGTAGGAGGTGGATATGATTTATTTGTTGTCTCAAATTTTAGATCGGTCTGCCGAGCAGTTTCCTGAGCGCGAAGCATTTCGTTGTGATGGTGAGAGTCTTACCTATGGCGAACTGTTGCGGCGTGCAAATGGGTTGGCCCATAAGCTGGTTGATCTGGGGGTAAAGCGGGGAAACCGGGTAGGGATTTACTTGCATAAGAGTTTGGAGAGTGCGATCGCAATATATGGCATTTGGAAAGCCGGTGCTGCCTATGTGCCGCTTGATCCGAGTGCACCTGTTGCCCGTACAGCCTACGCCATTAACCATTGCGGTATTCGTCACCTGATTACCCAGAAATCAAAGCGGGTGCGGATGCCGGATTTGTTAGATACGCTGGTGGGAGAGGCCCATGGTGTGGGCATGCATGGGAGCAGAGCCCATGGAATTAGGGCACGCAGCGGTGCACCCCTACAGTACATCATTGGTTTGCCAGAAACATTTGCCCTGGAACAGGCTGTGGACCATTGTGACTGGTCAGATATTCTACCCAGCGATATCTCGCCGTCGGTGCTCACCATGGAGCAAGACCTGGCCTACATCATGTATACCTCGGGGTCTACGGGCACTCCTAAAGGAATTATGCATACCCATTGCAGTGGTCTAAACTATGCGCGGATGGCGGCCTATACCTATGGTTTGACCCACGAAGATCGTCTGGGTAATCACTCGCCGCTTCATTTCGACATGTCCACCCTGGACTACTTCTCAGGGCCGTTGGTAGGGGCGACAACGGTGATTATCCCTGAAGCCTATATGAAAATGCCTGCTAGTCTTTCGCAGTTGGCCCAGGATGAAGCGTTAACCATTTGGTACTCGGTACCGTTTGCGTTAATCCAGCTACTGTTGCGGGGTGTGCTAGAAGAGAGAGATTTAAGCTCACTGCGCTGGGTGTTGTTTGGTGGAGAGCCCTACCCGGCGAAATATATGTATGGGTTGATGGAACGTTTGCCCCAGGCACGTTTTAGTAATGTGTATGGACCAGCAGAAATCAACCAGTGTAGCTATTACCATGTCCCTCCTTTGTCTGAGGGCCAGGCGATGCCTGATGAGGTGGCTCCCATTGGACAAATCTGGGCTAATGCAGAGGAAATTGTGGTGGATGATATGGACAATCCAGTTATGTCAGGCGATGTGGGTGAACTGCTGGTGCGAACGCCGACCATGATGATGGGTTACTGGCAGCGACCTGACTTAAATAAGAGTGCTTTTTACCGGACTGAAATTGCTCATCAGACGGCTGTATTTTACCGCACAGGGGACTTAGTGCAGCAGCTACCGGACGGTAACTATCAATTTGTTGGCAGGAAAGATCGTCAGATTAAAACTCGGGGCTATCGCATTGAACTGGATGAGGTGGAAGCGGTTTTGGTGGGACACCCTGATGTGGAAGAAGCGGCGGCCTATGCGGTGTCGGCTGAGGCCGGTAGCTATCAAGTGGAAGCGGTGGTGATTCTGAAGGCCGAGGCTACCTTGAGTGATGGTGAACTGCTTAATTATGTGGGGGAACGATTGCCGGGGTATGCGGTGCCGAAATGGATTGCGATCGCGACCACATTCCCTAGAACGGGCACTGGCAAAATTGATCGACGGGCGTTGCAACAACAGGCGGAGAGGAGAGTTATTAGTTATTAGTTATTGGTTCTTAGTTCTTAGTTATAGAAATAAGGTGATTTCTCTTGGCGGGCAAACTTTAACTCAAAATTTAAGACTCACAGTGATGGATAACCAAGAAATTCTTAAACAATATATTAGTCAAACCCTGCTTAACGGTCGGATGCAGGTTGAGGCAGACGATGATCTCCTCGGTGAAGAGATTATTGACTCCATGGGAGTGATGCAGCTGGTGGCTTTTGTGGAAGATAAGTTTGGCTGTGATGTGCCCCAGTCGGACATCATCATCACTAACTTTAGGACCATCAAGGCCATTGATGCCTACCTTGCTAAGCGGAGCCTGTAATCATGACCGTTGTTGCAATGCCACTTCAATCCACTGCCGCCCAGTCTAATCTGACAACGGCACAGCATCTGCTGTGGCTGGGGCAAAAGCTGGCACCAGAATCACCGCTTTACAACATGGCGTTTTTGTTTACGCTATCCGGTGAGATTGAGCCTGCTCATTTTCAGGCTGCATTCCAAGCATTGGTGGAACGCAGCGATGCTCTACGGATGGTGATTGAGGAAGTGGACGGTGTGCCGCAGCAGCGGGTATTGTCTCAACTGGATTATGAAGTGCCGGTGTTTGATTTCAGCGATCAAGAGAATCCCCAAGTAAAGGCATGTACCTGGGCAGAGAATCGTAGTCAGACACTGTTCAATTTATCCGAGAGACTTTTTGAAACAGCTCTAATACGTCTCAGTTCTAACTGTTATGCCTGGTATATCAGTCAGCACCATGTGATTACGGATATTCAGTCAGTTCAACTGATTTACCAAACAGTAGGAGACTTCTATCATCGTTCGATAGCGGGCAATTTGTCAGAGGCCCCAGCATTACCAGCATATAGTGATGTATCGTTGCCATCACCCTCGTCTCGCGCCATTGACTACTGGCAACAACAGCAGGCGAACTCAGTAGATCTTTACCATCGATCAGCAAGCCAGGTATCCCCTCGCACCCGTCGTGTTTCATGGGAGCTAGGCCCAGAAAGAACGGCTGCATTGAAACAGCTGGCGATGAACTCGGATGCACGGGCGTTAACGCCCCAGCTGTCTCTGTTTAACCTGGTGGCTGGTATTCTGCTGGCCTATCTCCATCGGATTAGCGGCAGCAATCAAGTAGCATTTGCCACCCCTGCCCATGGTCGCACTACCGCACTGTTGAAAGAGACTATCGGCGTATTTATCGAACTGTTTCCTTTACAAGCTGACATTGAACCAGGGGAAACCTTTGCATCGCTGTTACGTAAAGTGAGTCATGCCAGCGGGGGTATGCTACGCTATGCCCAGCCTGGTGTTAGCCAGTTTGCCCCCAGTCGTGATGTCAATGTGGTACTGAATTTTATCCACGCTAGGCTGTCGGATTTTGATGGTCGTCCAGTGTCTTCAGAATGGATTCATCCAGGGGCTTGCGATCCACGACATCATTTACGGCTACAGGTGCATGATTTTGATGATCGGGGCAGTCTGCAGCTACATTTCGACTTTAATTGTGACTTGTTTGAGCCAGAACTACAGGAACGGGCCACAGGCCATTTTCTGGCATTGGTGGATGCGGTGTTGGCTGATCTTAACCAACCCATTGCTGAGGTGGAGATTGTTAATGGGTCGGAAAAGACTCACCTTGTAGATCTGGGGAAGTGCGATCGCATTGACGTTACTCAAACCGTAGTGCAACAGTTTGAAAAACAGGTGGAGAGAACCCCAGATGCTGTTGCAATCTCTTGTAACTATGAAACTTTGACCTATAGTCAGCTGAATGCCCGAGCCAATCAGCTGGCCCACTATCTTCGACAGCAGGGTGTGATGCCCGAGATGCCCGTTGGCATCTGTCTGCGCCGTTCTGTTGAGATGCTGGTGTCTATCTGGGGAGTGCTTAAAGCCGGAGGAGCCTATGTGCCCATTGATCCCAGCCACCCCAATGAGCGCATTGCCCATATTCTGAGAGATACCCAGGTACGTTGGGTGCTAACCCAGTCTGAGTTTACGGTGCGCCTGAACAGTCATGCCGTGAATATCCAGTTGGACACATTAGATTTAACGTCGCAGCCAGACAACAATTTAAATAATTCATCTACCATTAATCAGCTGGCTTATTTGCTCTACACGTCAGGGTCTACGGGCAAGCCTAAGGGCGTAGAAGTTGAACATCGTGGATTAGCCAACTACGTTAACTGGGCGATTAAACAGTATGTGAGAGGGAGAACTCTGGTGTTTCCCCTGTTCTCTCCTTTTACATTTGATTTAACGGTTACTTCTATCTATGTGCCTCTGCTCTCAGGTGGACAGGTGGTGATTTATCCTGAAGGGGATGAAGCTATTGATCTTTCGCTGCAGCAGATCTTCCAAGAGAATGTAGTAGATGTGATTAAACTAACCCCTTCTCACCTGGCGCTGGTGCAGGGCATGGCCATTGGCTCTCGGGTAAAGACGCTGATTTTAGGTGGAGAGGATCTGAAAACATCGTTGGCAGGTGCCATTGCCAATGCTAGTGACCATCCCCTTGAGATTTACAACGAGTACGGCCCCACAGAAGCCACGGTTGGCTGTATGATTCACCGATTTGAACTGGAGCCCGATGCACCCACCTCAGTATCCATTGGCAAACCAGCGGCAGGGTCGGAAATTTATCTCTTAGATGATCATTTAAACCTGGTGCCCCAGGGAGCCGTAGGTGAAATCTTTATCGGTGGCCCTGGTCTGGCGCGGGGGTATCTCAATCAATCTGAATTAACGGCGGAACGGTTTGTTGCTCGCGGTGATCAAAGACTGTATCGTACAGGGGATTTGGGCCGCTGGCAGGAAAATGGACAGCTAACGTACCTTGGGCGCGGTGACCGTCAGGTAAAGATTCACGGTACCCGCATTGAGCTAGGGGAAATCGAAGCGGCCCTGATGGACCATCCTGAAGTAAGTGCTAGTGCCGTTAGCTTAGTTCAGTCGGCTGGTCCTGTGCAGGCTGGTCCGGTGACCTATTGCACTCGCTGTGGCATTGCCTCCAACTATCCTGGCATTACCTTTGATCACGAGGGTGTTTGTGATATTTGTCAAACCTATGAGACCTATCGCGATCGCACCGAGCAATACTTCAAGTCGATTGACGAATTCAAGTCTCGTCTAGAGAGAGCCCGTCAGCGCAAACAGGGTGAGTACGACTGTCTGATGCTGCTCAGCGGTGGTAAGGACAGCACCTATGCCCTGGCTCAGCTGGTGACCATGGGCTTCAAGGTGTTTGCCTTTACCCTCGATAACGGCTACATTTCTGAGCAAGCAAAAGACAATATTCGACGTGTTGTTAAGACTCTGGGTGTGAAGCATCAATTTGGCACCACACCGGCGATGAACGACATTTTTGTCGATAGCCTGAATCGCCACTGTAATGTATGTAATGGCTGCTTTAAGACTATCTATACCCTGAGTATGAAGCTGGCTTACGAGCGAGGAATTCCCTGCATTGTGACGGGTCTCTCACGGGGACAGTTTTTTGAAACCCGTCTAACAGAAGAATGGTTTACTGAACTGTTTGGCCAGTCTGAGTTTGATGTAGACCAGATTGACGAGACCATTCTGGCCGCTCGCAAAGCCTACCATCGCACTGACGATGCCGTATCACAGCTGATGGATGTGAAGGTATTTCAAACCGATGACATTTTTGAGACGGTGGAGATTATTGACTTCTACCGTTATTGCGATGTAGAGCTAGCAGAGATGCTCTCTTTCTTAAAGGACCAGGTACCCTGGATTCGTCCGTCAGACACAGGGCGTTCTACCAACTGTCTGATCAACAATGTGGGCATTCATCTGCATACTAAGAAGCGTGGCTATCATAACTACGCTCTGCCCTACAGCTGGGATGTGCGTATGGGGCACAAAACGCCAGAAGCGGCCATCGACGAACTCAATGATGAGATTGACGTGGCCGAAGTGGAGAGAATTCTTCAGGAGATTGGCTACGAAGACGCGCAAATAAACAAAGCCCAGCTGGCGGCCTATTATGTGGGGCAGACCTCGACAGCAGACTTGAGACGCTTTTTAGCCCAGCGATTGCCCAGCAATTTGGTGCCCGCCTATTTTATTCAGCTGGAGCAGATGCCCTTGACCGTGCATGGCAAGGTGAGCTTTGCAGCTCTGCCGGATCCAAAAGCCAGTCGTCCCGAGCTACGGGCAGAATTTGTTGCCCCTGCTACGGCTGAGGAGAAGACATTAGCCAAGCTATGGCAGCAGGTGCTGAAGGTGGATCGCATTGGCATCCACGACAACTTTTATGAGCTGGGCGGCGATTCGATTATGGCCATTCAAATTGCTGCCCGGATGTCAGAAGCTGGTTTTAGCTTATCTCCCAACCAGATTTTTCAGCATCCCACCCTGGCAAAGCTGTCTGCTGTAGTGGCCCCTGAGCATGAGTATATGGCCCCAGAAGATTTGACAGGGTTGATACCTCTCACTCCCATCCAGCAGGCATTTTTTGAACAACAATCACCAGAGCCAGAACAGTTTACCCAGACAGTGGTGCTAAATGTGGCTGAAATACTAGACCTGTCAGTTTTGAAGGCAGCCCTGACAGCCGTGGTAAATCATCACGATAGTTTACGGCTGACCTATACTCAAACCGATGCAGGCTGGGAGCAACGTTATGGTGAACCTGTTTCTGATGTGGCCACTATCGAAGTAGATGTCTCGGCGCAGCCCCATCCTCAAGAAATCATTACTAAAACCATTGCCAAACTTCAGACCCAGCTTGACTTAACCAAAGGAGATCTTGTTCGAGCGGTTCTCTTTGATCTAGGTGACCGCCAGCAGCTAGGGCTGGTCATACATCACCTGGCAGTAGATGCTCTATCTTGGCTAACGCTAATTCAGGATTTAGAAACAGCCTACCAGCAACTCAGTCAGGGTGAGGAACTTTCGCTTCCGCTCAAGACTAGCTCCTTTAAAGCATGGGCACATGGGCTTAAAGAGATCGCATTACCTCAATCAGAAATTGACTATTGGCTCTCTCCGCCTGACTCCGTTGCTCAGTTAAGTGGTACTACTCAGTCCGAAGCTACTGCTCGCACTGTTTCTCGACAGCTCAGTGATGACCTGACCCAAACGTTTCTGCAAACATCTCGTGCGCGTCCTCAAGAACTGTTGTTAGCGGCTTTGACCTTAGCCGTTAAACAACACACTGAGCAACCTACGGTTCAAGTTGCTTTGGAAGGTCATGGACGAGAAGAATCCATAATTCCCAATATTCGCTTGGTGCGCACCGTTGGCTGGTATACATCGCTCTTTCCGGTAACACTAACAGCTCAATCTGAACCTGGTGAGACATTGAGATCTATTAAAGCAACCCTAGAACAGGTTCCTCAAAATGGTATTGGGTACGGTATTTTGCGCTATCTCAGAGGAAATGAAGCTGTTACTAACCAGCCCCAGCCTGAAATCTTATTTAACTATCTCGGGACTTTAGAGCAGCTGCTACCGCCCAACTCTATGTTCCGATTTTCTCAGCCATTACAGGTATCTCGAAGTCCGAGACAGATGCGATCGCACCCCCTAGATATCAGCGCCTTTATTAGAGAAGGCCAGCTCCATATTGATTGGTGCTACAGCGGTCTAGACGACTCTACAGCCCAGGCACTCGCTGATGGTGTAATGCAGCATCTCCAAACACTTCTGGAGGGACCAGGCAACAAGGTAACAGCCGCAGACTTTCCCCTGGCAAAGCTTAACAGCAAAAAGCTCGATAAGCTTTCAGCTTTGTTAAATAAGGCCGATCGTGCAGGAGGTCAGGGTTAATGGAAAATGTTGCCGATATCTATACGCTCTCGCCGGTACAGCTAGGTATGTTGTTTCACACCCTGGCCGACACCCAGGCTGGTGTTTATGTGAATCAATACACCTGTAAGCTCAGCGGTGATCTCCAGATAGAACTCCTACAGCAGGCGTGGCAACAGACGGTGGCACGGCATCCGGTTTTACGCACGGCATTTCTGTGGGACGGGTTGGATGAGCCGTTGCAGGTGGTTCGTGAGCAAGTGGCGCTGCCCTGGCGGTCATTGGACTGGCGTGGGGTAACGGATGCTGAACAGACGGCTAAGTTGAATGAGTTTTTGGGGTGCGATCGCACCCAAGGCTTCAACCTAGACCAGGCTCCACTGCTACGCCTCACCCTAATTCACCTACGCGACAACGTCCATCAGTTTGTCTGGAGTTCTCACCACCTGTTATTTGACGGTTGGTCGCTGCCCCTCATCTGGCAAGACATGCTGACCTACTACGGCGCGTTGCTCCAGGGAACCGTACCCCAGCTGCAGCCCACACGCCCCTACCGCGACTACATTGCCTGGCAACAGGAACAAGATCTCAGCACTGCCGAAATCTTCTGGCGAAATCAGCTCCAGGGTTTTGTTGAGCCCACACCGCTACCTGCTGCCCACTCTGGTACATCCCAACGCTACCAGCAACAGACACAATCCCTATCACCGTCTTTAACCACAGCCCTTAAAAATCTGGCGCGACAGTATCGGTTAACGTTGAATACCCTGGTTCAGGGAGCATGGGCATTACTGTTAAACCACTACAGCGGTGAGGACCAAGTGACCTACGGTTCGGTGGTATCGGGTCGTCCGGCTGCTCTGAGCGGTGTGGAAACCATGGTGGGATTGTTTATTAATACCCTACCTGTGCGGATAAGCATTGAGCCTGACCAAACTCTCATCGATTGGCTACGGTTGCGACAGCAACAGCTTTTCGACCTGCGACAGTACGAAACCACAGCCCTTATCGATATCCAACGCTGGAGCGATGTGCCCCAGGGCAGTCCCCTGTTTGAAAGCATTGTAGTGTTTGAAAACTATCCAGCGGCAGCAGTTACAGAACTGGGGTTTGATATCAGCGACGTGCGCTATTTGGAGCAGAGCAATTATCCGCTGGCGCTGCTGGTGGTTCCTGGTGAGTCATTGGAGTTGTTGCTGTTGTTTGATTCGGGCAGGTTTGAGGAAGGTGTAGTCGCACACCTACACACCCATTTAGAACTGTTGCTGACTGCCTTTATCGAACAGCCTCAAAGCAAACTCGCTGATCTGCCCCGTCTCACACCAGCAGAACAGCAGCAGCTAAGCACCTGGGAGACGATCGACTATCTCCGTAACTTAACTATTCACCAACTGATTGAAGCCCAGGTACAGCAAACACCAGACGCTCTAGCAGTTGTGTTTAAAGAGCAAACACTCACCTATGGCGAACTTAATCAACAGGCCGATCAACTGGCCAATCTGTTTCGCTCAAAAGGCGTTACCCCTGGTGATCGAATTGCCCTATGCCTAAAGCCGTCTCTAGACAGAATCATTAGTATTCTAGCCGTGCTCAAAGCAGGCGCAGCCTACGTACCCCTTGATCCAGCATATCCGGCTGAACGGCTGAAATACTGCCTAGAAGACACCAACCCAAAATTCTTGCTGACGCAGCGCTCAGTTATCCTGCCGCATACCTCTGTTTCTGTTCTTTATTTGGATGGGAATGGGAAGGTGCAAGGGCAGGCACAGGGGCAGGTACAAGACCAGCCCCTACGATCCCCCTATCCCCCCATCCCCTCATCCCCCTCTGCCTCCCCTGCTCCCTCTGCCCCTCAACCTCAAGACATCGCCTACATCATCTACACCTCTGGCTCCACCGGCACCCCCAAAGGCGTCATGGTCAGCCATCAAAATTTGGTACATTCTACGACTGCTCGCACCCACGTTTACCCAGAGCCTGTGGGTCGATTTCTGTTGCTCTCATCCATTGCCTTTGACAGTTCTGTTGCCGGTATCTTTTGGACCCTTTGTCAGGGAGGAACTCTGATCTTACCGCCCGAGCGCATAGAACAAGATTTGCAGCAGCTAACTGATTTGATTGCTCACCAGCGAATTACCCATACACTCTGTGTACCGACGCTGTATTCTTTGTTGTTGGAATCCGCTAATCCGCAACAGCTAGCTAAACTCCGCACGGTGATTGTGGCAGGTGAGGCCTGCCCGCGTACTCTTGTTCAGAATCACTATGCCAAACTGCCTGCTACGGATTTGTATAACGAATATGGTCCCACTGAGATAACTGTGTGGTGTACAGCGTATCGCATTCCGACGCAGATTGAGCCCGGACCTGTGGCAATTGGTAAGGCGATTCCCAACACGCAAATTTATCTGCTGGATAAGGATTTGAATCCGGTTCCCATTGGGGCCATTGGCGAAATTTATGTCGGTGGTGATGGGGTGACGCAGGGATATTTGAATCAGCCGGAGAAGACGGCGTTGTCGTTTGTGATGCCGAAGGGTGGGCATTGCCCACCCTTCTACAGAGGGCGATTGTATAAGACTGGCGATTTGGCCCGATATCGTTCCAACGGCACCCTGGAATGGTTAGGACGGTGTGACCGGCAGGTGAAAATTCGTGGATATCGGATTGAGCTAGGAGAGATTGAGGATGTTCTACAAGACCATCAAGCAATTCAGGAAGCCGTAGTTATTGCTCGCAACACATTCCAGCCATCGGATGTCGATAGTTTAGTTTCTGCTCTTGCCTCTCTTCCTCTTGAGAAAACAGAGATATTATTAGCCAACGCAATGGGGGAGGGCTTTTAGCATGTTAATGAAGGAATCATGGCTAAAATACACTCTTGTTAGGGGGTTAAAAAAACTCAAGCTTCGACAAGGTAGCGCTCTGAAGCAAAAGCTGTTAAAGGAAGGGCGAACCCGCTGGTTAGATATGGGTAGTCGCCGGTTTGAAGACGGCTTTATGTGCTTAGACTTGGGCTCAGCTGATGGCCTATCTCCTGACAGTGCTGAAAGATATTATCAGGCCAATATCAGCCAGCTAGGAGAGGCCGATCGTGCGAAATTGGGGCAGTTTGATTTAGTTAGAATGCAGCATGTTTTTGAACATTTTAGCTTTGAGGAAGGGATAGACCTTCTAAAGTTCTGTTCTAGCATCCTTAAGCCAGATGGCTATCTATTAATCACAGTCCCAGATTTACGAATCCATATCAATGGGTATTTCACAAACTATCGTCATATGGATTATTTTGTGAAATATGCTCAGCGTAGGATTCCAAAAGATGCACCGCCAAGCTTTATTTTTTCATTCCATGCTCACCAATTTGGATATGCGCCAGTCGAAGAACCGGGTCAAGTCCATCGGTGGAGCTATGACTACGAGGGTCTTAAGTATCAGCTAGAGAGAGTTAATCAGTTTAAAGACATCAAACGCCTGGATTTGCTTGATCCTTGGGCTGCTGTTCCATTTACCCACAACATGCCCATTGAGGATCTGTGTGTGATTGCACAGAAGAACTCAATGGAGGGAGGGTGACAATGGCCCATATTGTTTGTATGACTGGAGGACTGACCGGCATTCTTAATGCCAGTTTTGCATTGGTGAAACAGCTGGCACAGGCTGGACATCGAGTCACCTATGCGAGCCCGGCTCAGCTACGGGAGTCGGTTACCGCCCAAGGTATTCCTTATGTGCAGCTCGATCCCTGGGTAATTCAAGCAGGTGAGCCGCCAAGAAGCCGCTGGCAAAAGTGGCGAACACACCAAGAACGACAGCAGCGAGCAGTTGATGCCCTCGGTGTGCAGAACTTTGTCGAGACTATACGGGATCTAGCTCCAGACTTGCTGTTAATTGATATGGAGATGCATCCTCACATCATGGCGGCTGTCACTGGTCAGTTTTCGGTTGCGTTGCTGTGTCAGTTTCTCTCTATTTGGAAGCGTCCTAATCTACCGCCCATTCATACTAGTATTGTGCCAGGTAAAGGACTGTCAGGACAGCGAATCTCCATTGAGTGGAGTTGGTGGCGCTATAGCTGGAGAAAATGGTGGGAATTCCAGCGAGAGTGCTGGCGGCGCATGGGCATTGATCGAGTCTCGATACTGCGCTGCTATGCACGACAGATCGGCTATCCCTGGCGTAATCAACGTGATCAGTGGTTAGTACCTTATCCCCACGGCTCACTACCCATTCTCTGTTTTAATGCGCTGGAACTGGACTTTCCCCATGACCCTCATCCCTCTATGAATTATGTTGGTCCTATGGTTTTAGAAAACCGTCAGGAGCCAAGGGTTGAGTCAGCAACAGAAACGGCTCTTTCACAACTTTTTGAGAAACATACGTCTGGTGAAAGATCTCTTATATATTGTGCCTGTAGCACCTTTGTAACGACCGATCAGCGATTTCTTCAACAGCTGATAGAGGCCGTCTCGGCTTGTCCAGAATGGAATTTGGTGTTGGGCTTGGGGGGAAAGTTGAGTTCTTGTAAACTACCAAACTTGCCACCTAATGTTTATGCCTTTAACTGGGTACCTCAGTTAACGATAATTCAGCATGCAGACTGTGTCATCAATAATGGCGGCATTAATAGCATTAATGAGTGTCTGTACTTTGGTGTGCCGATGTTGGTTTATTCCCTCAAGCATTTTGATCAAGATGGGGATGCAGCTCGTGTGGCTTACCACGGTCTGGGGATTGCTGGCGATATTGTTCAGGATCAATCAGCGAAAATACGCCAGTATATTCAGACCTTGCTGAGTGATCAGTCCTATAAAAAACAGGCCGAGCGCATGGGTGAGTGCTGTCATCGCTATGGCCACCGCGCCGCTCGGGTTGTTGAGTCTTTATTGGATTCTCAACGGGCAGAACGCGATTTCTTAGCTGTTAGCAACCAGTGGGGAGGGGGTGCATCATGACAAAAGATAGCTATGGGGAACTACGTCAACGGGTGATGAAGCTCTCGCCAAGTCAGCGAGTGGCGTTAGCACAACAGCTGTCTCATTCTCCCCAACGGCTAGTTGCCTATGTGGTGCCTAAAACGAATGGAGATTCTCTAAATCCTTCTGCATTAAAGGATTTCCTCAAATCTAAACTGCCCAATTACATGGTGCCTGCGGCCATTGTTCCTTTAGAGACCCTACCGCGTACTGCTAATGGTAAGGTTGATCTTAACGCCTTGCCTGAACCAAAGATAGCTACCTCTAATGCAGGTGAGACTCCGCGCAATGCCATTGAAGAAACCCTAGCTCAAATTTGGCAAGATCTGCTGAGGCTCAATGCCGTTGGCATCCACGACAACTTTTTTGAACTGGGTGGAGATTCGATCCTGAGCATTCAAATTGTTTCTAGGGCACGAGAGGCTGGACTACGGCTAGCGCCTAACCAGCTGTTTGAACAGCCAACGATAGCGGAATTAGCGGCAGTCGTAAATATTACCCCTGAAGTGGCTGCCACCCAGGACGTGGTGACTGGAGAAGTACCCCTGACTCCGATTCAGCAGTGGTTCTTTGAGCAGGAGATGGAATCTGCACACCACTGGCATCAGGCAATGTTGGTGGAGGTGCCTGATGGGGTGAATAGTGAGATGGTGGAGGTTGCGATCGCAACCCTCTGGACCCACCATGATGCCCTTAGGCTGACCTTCCCTAACCAACAAATCAACGCTGATGCCAGCAGCCCACCACAGCTAGTTCAAATAGATCTCACACACTTGAGTGAATCTGAGCAAGTTCAGGCGATTGCTGATCACGGCACTAAGCTGCACAAAGATGTGAATTTAGCCGCAGGTGGCCTCATGCGGACAGCTCTGTTCATGCGCGATACAACCCAACTGGACTGGCTACTGCTTAGCTTGCACCATCTGGTAGTCGATGCTGTTTCCTGGCACATTCTTCTGGGTGACTTATCGACCCTGCTAGGTGGGACTGCACAACTACCTGAGAAGACAACTTCGTTCAAGACCTGGTCTGAAACACTGAGGGCGGCTACACAACAAGCCAAAGCTGACTTTTGGTTAACCCAGGTGGAAGAGTCTCCCATCCAATTGCGGCGTGATTATGATGACACAACATTATCTATAGAAGGAACAACGCAGACAGTTTCGGTTTCCCTGAGTGAAGAAGATACCCAGACATTACTCCAAACTGTTCCTGCTGTTTACAACACCCAAATCAATGATGCATTGCTGACTGCGTTGGCGCAGACGTTGTTGCAGTGGGTGGGCACAACATCAGGTACTGTCCGGGTGGAAGTAGAAGCCCATGGTCGAGAACAGATGACCCCTGAGATCGACGTATCGCGAACCGTAGGCTGGTTCACGACTACCTATCCAGTCAATCTACAGGTGAGAAATACTAAAGACTGTAGGGAGTCACTTAAATCAGTCAAGGAGCAACTGCGGCAGATTCCTGATCGGGGTATTGGCTATGGAATGTTGCGCCATTTAGGAAATGAGACGATACGACAGAAATTGGCTCAAGCATCTGACTCCGAAGTCTTGTTTAACTATTTAGGTCAGCAAGATCTCTCATCTGCAGGTTTACAGGTAATCCAGGATATTGATGTTGGCACGCTGAGGGATCCACGAAACAGGCGTGGCTATCTCTTGGAGATCAATGCCTGGGTCGCCAACGGACAACTACAGGTCAACTGGCGTTATGACACCAAGATTCATCGATCAGACACCTTGGAAACCCTAGCTAATCAATACCGTAGTGCTCTGAAATCTCTTATTGTCCAATGCTCTGACACAGACAGCGGCGGTTTTACACCATCCGACTTTCCTGACGCGGAATTTAATCAGACAGAACTAGACGACTTTATTGGCCAACTTATTGGGGAGGTATAACGATGGATAAGAAGAATATTGAAACAATTTATCCTTTAACTCCCCTACAGCAAGCATTTCTGTGGCATAGTCTGCAGACTTCTATCCAGGATGGATTAATCCATATGCGCTGCACGTTGCGTGGCGATGTGAATGTCACCCTGTTGCAGCAAGCCTGGGACTTCGTCGTAGGTCGTCATCTAGCATTGAGAACGTCGGTTCATTGGGAAGGCGTGAAGCAGCCGCTACAGGTGGTAGCGCGTCAGGCTTCTATTCCCTGGACACAGCTAGACTGGCGTGGTCATGAAGATCAGCAGGCAGCGTTGGCCGATTTTCTGGTGACGGATCGGCAGCTAAGCTTTAACCTCAATCAAGCTCCCATCTCTCGCCTTGCCTTAGTTCGCCTGAGTGACACAGACTATGAACTGGTGTGGAGCTGTCATCACCTGATGCTGGATGGCTGGTCTGGGGCGTTGGTATTTAATCAGGTATTTGATGCCTATGAGACATTGCTAGCGGGGCAGTCGCCAGTTCTAGGAGCTGTTCCCAGTTATCAAAATTATGTACGTTGGCTGAAACAACAAGATGAAGCGGCAGCAGCAGAGTTTTGGCGCGAGGCATTAGAAGGCTATGGGGAACCGATGGGTTTACCAGTTTTGAAAGGAGAAGAAAAGCTCAAAACTCAAAACGTCCTCCCACGCATTACTTTTTCTCCTGAGGTGACTGCAAAGATGCAGGAAGTTTTGCGATCGCACCGTCTTACCCTCAATACCCTAATACAAGGCATTTGGGCCTTACTTCTCCATAGTTACAGTAGCAATTCTGATGTTGTATTTGGTGCAACGGTCTCTGGTCGTCAAGCAGATCTAGACGGCGTGGAATCCATTGTGGGGATGCTGATCAATGTCTTGCCAGTGCGTGTCAAGATTGCGGCTGAACAAACCGTACTTGACTGGTTACAGACGCTTCAGTCGCAACAGGCGATGGCCAGTCGCTATGCCTATGCCTCGCTGGACCAAATTCAGGGTTGGAGTGAGACTGCGGGGCGTTTGTTTGACAGTTTGTTGGTGATTGAAAACTACCCAATACAGACAGCAGTAGCCCGTAGTTTGCAGGTGGAGAAGATGCAGTCCGGATTGGTGAGCACCTATGGGCTGACCGTAATTGTGAAACCGGGGGATGCACTGACGGTAATGCTGCAGGCAGATGAACCCTATAGGCAGGCGCTACCTATCCTGTTAAAGCAGTTCGAGCAGGCTTTATTGGTCATTGTTGAGCATCCGGAACAGTCTGTTGGTGAAATCGTGCCACCACAGGACCTGTTAGTGGTAGAGCAATCTCTTAAGTCTGTAGAAGACTCTGCAGTTAATCTCAGTCGGGATCAGTTAGAAGGCAGTTTCTTTGCACCAAGCAATCCGTTAGAACTAAAGCTCACTCAAATTTGGAAATCTGTTTTAGGGGTGAGTTCTCTCAGTGTGGAAGACAGCTTTTTTAATATGGGGGGTAATTCGCTGTTAGCAGTGCAGCTATTTAACGAGATGCAACAGCAGTTAGACTGTGCGCTACCGCTAGCAACCTTGTTTCAGGCTCCTAACGTGCGTCAGTTTGCAGCACTGCTCAGTCAAGACCAGCCGGTTTCTCAATGGTCCAGCCTGGTACCAATTCAAACTAGCGGTGCTCAGACATCCTTGTTCTTCCATGGCGGCTCAGCAGATGCCCTAACTTGGGCCAGATTCTCTTATTTATTGGGAACTGACCGACCATTCTATGCTTTGCAACGACCTGATCTTGATGGCAGTGAGGTGACCCATACCACCGTTGAGGCATTAGCAACAGATTGCGTCAACGAAATGCGCATGGTGCAGCCAAAAGGTCCGTACTTGGTGGGTGGACACTGCTTGGGAGGAGCAGTCGCCTTTGAGATTGCCCAACAGTTACAGGCCGATGGCGAGGATGTTGCTAGCGTTGTGCTGATTGATTCCTATCGACCAGGGGCGTTACCTGAAACAGCGCTAATGAAGCTGCAAAGCCGTTTGCAATTAGGTGTTTTTTGGGTACGAAAGAATTATTACTACCACGGGGGATGGGAGAAACTAGCCTCGTTGCTAGGGAAGATTTGGCAAAAGCTAAGGTCGGTTGCAGGCCCCCCTCCCCCTCCAATGCTGGGAGACTTTGAAACGAGTCAGGATTCTTCTAACTTAGTGAATTCTGAAGATAGCTCCCCTGTTACTAAAGCTTCTAATTCCGAGCAGCCCAAAACTCCCTACGAATATCGCTATGCTCGAGCGCAAGAGGCTAATGAGCTAGCGGCAGAATGCTATGTGCCCCAGCCCTATGCAGGACGAGTGAAGTTGTTCCGAGCAGAGATCCAGATTTTAGATTGGTATTTTGGCCGTGAGCTGGGGTGGCAGGTGGTCGCAAAGGATGGTGTGGAGGTGACAAAGATTCCGGGATTCTTTGGGAATTTGTTTAATCAGCAGGCGACACCACTGTTGGTGAAGCAGGTGAGAGATTATCTGTCGGAGTTGGAGTAAGGGCGATGTGGGTAAATTGCATACCTATATCAAAGGCTTGGCGATATCTGGTTCCCCGTCGTAAGGCTACGGTGTACACACAAGTACTGAAAACTAGCATTTTCGGTTGCCTCACCCCCTCTAACTCCCCCTTGGTAAGGGGGAGAACTGGAGTTTCCCCCCTTGGTAAGGGGGGATTAAGGGGGGTAATACAGGATTTTGAGCTCACTTCTGAGATGTGTATACACGGTGGGGGGGACAACCTAAGGAACAGTTTCTCTATACGAATTCATTCACACATTAATTCCTAATATCACACTCCTTACACACTTATGACTGCTCAACCAACTCGAATTCTACAAATAGTGCCTCGCATCTTCCCCGATGTGGATGGTGTCGGTGACTATGCGTTACAGCTGGCCCACCAGCTATATAATCACCACCAAATCCTGTCTGACTTTTTAGTATTCAGACCCAACCCGAAACTGCGGCCCCAACTAGATCAGTTCCCTGTACATCGACTCGAAAACCATACGGTGCAAGGGCTACTGAACCGTGTGCCAGAAAATATATCAACTATTTTTCTTCAATACAGTAATTATCCCTATCTGCGGGGAAAACTAGATGTGCCGATGTGGTTAGTGGATGCACTGAAGGTGCTGAAGCAAAGGGGGATGCGGATTGTGGTGATGTTTCATGAGTTACCGACGTTGCGCTATAAGCGGATTCGCTGTCCAAATTTTGTGCAGCGACGGGTATCCCTTGGGCTGGCTCAAGTAGCTGATGTGGTGGTGACCAACAATGTGGCATTTCAGCAGACACTGGCAAGGTGGACAGAGTTGCCAGTGCACTGTGTGCCTAACTTTTCGACAATTGGGGAGTTAGGGCAGGTGAAGCCGCTTGCTGCACGTAAGCGTTCGTTGGTGGTGTTTGGCAGTAGCGATCGCACCCGCGTTTACCGTAACAATACGGAGACACTCAATCATATTTGTCACACATTGAATATCGACACCCTTTATGATGTGGGTCGTCCGGTTGAGTGGGACGATCAAGGATTGGATGTAAATGTAGTCAGAACTGGTTTTTTACCAGCGGCTGAGGTGAACCAGCTACTGGCTGAGTCCTTAGCAGGAATCTTTGACTATCGACGATTTCCTCAAAACCTAGCGAAATCCACAGTATATGCAGCCTATTGCTCCCATGGGCTGTTGCCGATTTGTAATGGCTATGGTTTAAAGCCTCAAGATGAGATTGTGGCCAACCATCATTATTTAGTGACATCGTCGCTACAAGCGTTTGCCCAACCATCGACGCTGCAGGCAATTGCAGATAATGCCTATACCCATTATCAAAACCGTACTCTGGCCCAATGTGCCATCCAGTTTGCCAAGTTGCTTCATCCGGTTCCATCTACCCAAGCCATGTATACTGATGAATGTACGGACATCAGCATAGGACAGAGCCTGCCCCATTCTCCGGCTCCATTTTCTTAAGGGAACAAGAAGAACCGCCCTTAAGGTCATGGTCTTTTAGACAGAAGGATTTAGGATTTAGGGCTCATTCGTTAAGAAGAGTCTGTCTGCCAGCCACTTGCTAACCTTATTTTTATTGAGTTATGCATACACAAGAGGTCGGTGAAAGTGTTGATATGGGTCAATTAACCCCCTATCCCAAGCTGTTTATCGTGGGCTGTCCACGTTCTGGGACGTCGTGGGTGACATCGTTGATTGCAGGGCATCCAGATGTTTTAGCGGTACCCAGGGAAACCCATGTTTATCGGCTGGTGTATGAGCCGTTTGTGGAGATGCCAACGTGGAAGTGGAAGAAACGGTTACAGTCTTGGAAAGGTATTTTACGGCGCTATGGTCTAAAATCACTGTTGTTTGGCTTTCAGCCTGCGGACATTTGGCGGGGAATTTTACGGGAGCATCAGATTCTTAATCGGCCTGATAGTCATGGGTTACATGGGCTGGTGGACTATGGAGACTTAAGGTCACTGATTAAGGCGATTCGCTTGCAGGTGCCAGAAACTAACCGTGGGTTGGTACAAGCAGAAGAGCTAATTGCAGCGATGTTTGATCGGTTTTTTGAGCAGCATGGCAAACCAGGGCAAGTAGTCTTAGAAAAGACACCAATGCACATTCGCTATGGGGAGCAGATCTTATGGCGTTTCCCAGAGGCTCGGATTATTGAAGTGGTTCGGGATGGGCGGGATGTATGTGTGTCGTACAATGCCCTGGCGAAGCAGCAACGCTGGGCGCAGATAGGTACAGCTGGCGCAATTCGACAGTGGAAGCAATGTGTGGAGTGGGGCGAACTGATTCGGGAGCGACCCAGTTTAAGTAACCGGGTACATACGGTGCGGTATGAGGCGCTAAAGGCAGACCCAGATAGGTGTTTACAGCAGATTTTTCAGTTTGCCAACCTGGCATGGCATGAACAGCAGACTGAGGAGATTGTTAAGGCTGCAGATATTAGCCGAATCGAGCAGAAAGGGGATGGACAATACGTGAGATCTGGTTCTGTCGGTGATTGGAAAAATCAACTATCTGAAGCTGAGATTGCCACCTGTGAAGAGATTGCTGGTGAGCAGTTAGTGCGGCTTGGCTATAATGCTGATAGATAAATTAGATTACCTGCGGAATAGCTTTCCTCGCAACTTTCGATTTCAGCAGATGTCTGATAATGCCTCATTTATGATGAACGAATGATTTTGTATCTCATCTGCTTCCTGGTCAACTAACTAACTAGATCAGAAATTACAGCAAGTACTTTACTATGAACTCATTAATATCTGCGAGATAGTTACTTAATAAATCGTCCTTTCGCAAATCTAATCGTTTTTTTGCACGTTCATATAAAGCTATTGAATTAAAGACAGAAAGATTAGTTTCTAATCCTCGAGCAGAAAGATGGTTTCGCATTCGAAAACTGGGGTATAGAATACCATCCGCGTCCGTGTTTTCGTACAAATATCTAGACCATTTTTGTGAGAGTTTTCTATTACTAGTGAGAATGATATCTTTAGGGACATTCCAGTTAAGTGGCCCATCGCCCCTTAAATCTATGATTTTCATAGATTTAAGGGGCTTACAAAATGCAACTCTTAGAGGAGTATGCTTCTGTGTTGCATAATATTCTATCTCTTGAGGTATATTAGCGATCCCCTGAAAGCGCTCGGCTAAACAACAATGCAATAGCTCTATTGATGAAGGTGAAAAACTTGCAGCTGCGTAGTATATACCTCTCTTTTCATCACTTTCGTCATTATTAGAAATATGATGATCGAATCTTCCTCTTAAATTCTTGCTGTAATTAAAAACTGTTGGACCTCTCCCTTTTCCGTGAGTGTAAATTCTGACTAGTTTTAATGAATGAATGCTTTCATCTGCAATATACCTAGGATCGCGGTGATTAGAATCGGGCATTATAAGAAGGATTGCCTATCTCAAATACGTATAGATATAAGTTGATTAGTGAAATACTACCATAATCAATACTGTCTATATTCAATATTAAGTGCTATTAAACTCTAGTTTCCAAATATAAGCTCCTGATGCAGATTTAAAGAATAATTTTCTTAAGAAGACATCCTTTAGTATACATATCAAAAGATATTTGAACGTACTGCATGTTCTTTAGACTATCCGCTACAAAATACAATATTAGGAATTAGGCTTTATAAAAGATAAAACGCTTTAAATAATGAGGAGTATGTTTATGAAGCTCCAATTCCAATGGGGGGCATCAGACTCTTCGCCAAAGGCTTAGTCACTTCGAATACATAACTCACCAATATAGAAAAACTCTATAAGTAAGATTTATAAAAATCTTTGACTAAGATGAATATTAAATCTAGGCTCAATAGCTGTTTCAGGGAGGTGGACTAATGCAATGGCTTGTAAGCCTTACCCAAAGCATGATTCAGAGGCCCTGCACCTCCTAGACTGAAACCCTTGTCATACAAGGGTTTCAATCGTTCCTTGATTCAGACCTCCCAGAAACCCATATAGAGCCTAAATCTATTACAGTTTCTATTTAAATACGATGGGCCAGAATCAATAACTGGTAATCTTCCCAGATTTTATATGCATCTCACTAGACAGAGAAATGCTATAGATGGCAGCAGACTTTAGCGGATCTTTCTAATTAAAAATTAGCCCTTACTCTCTAAAAACGCTTACTAAACTGAGCTGCGCTAACGACCTTAGTTTTCTCTTCAGAACTGCCTGTTTTCAGTAGTCTATATGGAATCTTGTTGTCTAAATAAATGTTCTCACTAGTAAGCCAATCAAGTTTGCTATATTCAGACATATCATCATTAAGAGCTTCCAAAACTTGATCCAGTTTCTCTAGCAATCTCACAGAATTATTTTTCGAAAAATTGAATTGAAAAATAGGAAACCTGAGTTCTCCTCTAAAATGAACACCGAAAAGTTCTCTTTCAGCAACTTTAGTAAAAATATCACTCTCATTTTCCAGATCAAGCATAAGAGCAACTTGACTAATATTTAATGAATTCTTCAAGGAGACTTGGTGATTAAAAATATTACTTATATAAACTAAGATTTCATTCTCTATAATTTCTCCAAGATCCATATTTCTCTTTCCTAAAAACTCTTCTAGAATATCCCTTAAACTGGAATCTTTATGCTGTCTATCCTCATGTTTCCGAATAAGCTCATACTTTTGAATTGCTCGTTTTACATTATCAGCAATCTCGCTAGTTTCTTTTCGTTTTAAGTCAATAATAGTATTACCTTTATGCTGAATATCATATGTAATTCTTTTTAACTTTGCTTGAAAGTTTTCTGAAAGCAGTGGTTTGTTATGAAAAGCTAAAAGGCTATTTATTTCTTCAAGCAATGAAAGTAATCCAGGAACTCTTATATATTGAGGCTCACTAGCTTGACACTTCACATATATTGTTTCTCCATTCTCATCAGAAAATCGACTAGCATTTACCAGTACTTCCTCTTCTTTCCCATCTTTCCTACGAAGAGAAACAGTTCTATTGTAAGTCCTTCCATCTTTTTTTAGCTCTGCAAAAAATTTCTGGCGTTCTCTTCTCCTAGCATAAAGGTCTATATCTTCTTTAAATAGCAACTCTTCTTGCGAATATCCGATAAAATCAGACATTGCCTTATTTGCGTATATAACCCTTCCATTCTTTCCAAAAACACATGTTGGAATGTGAGACTTTTTCTCTCCTACATCTTCTGTAATATCTTCTACATAGCCATAGAAAAACACTAAATCACCGCACCCATAAACAGGGCAAACAGTTTTTGAAATTAGCAAACTTTTGCCATCTTTATGCTTTGCTACGAAGACACATTTATAAGTATTTTTGCAACCATTTTCATTTTCTCTATACTTTAGTCTTTGAATCAACATGTCTCGATCACTTGATTCGTCGTAAATATCCTTAGATATGTCCAACTTTTTGAAATCTTCCTCAGACGTATAACCATATATTTCAGCAAGCTTAGGATTAACTTCAAGAAAATCCCCCTCCAATGTACTTGCGAATATGCCAATAGGTGAGTTCTCAATCATTCCCCTAGATAACGATTGAGTGTCTTCACTGAAGACAGCGTGAAAATATCCTTCCCTGTATTTCTTGAGTGATGCAAACCCTAACGATATAAGAGAATTAACTTCTCTACCTCTTGCATAGAAGATAAAGTCTGGACATGTTAAGTCTGAACATACGGGGATGCCCGCTTCGTTCACATCTAAATGCTCCCTAATCCAAGCCCATGCTGGACAAACGAAAAAAAACTTTACATTTTCAAATCTTGCCTTAAATTCACGCAGACTCAATCCATACTTATCAAGCAGTTCATTATTCGCATCAAGGATATTTCCGGACTCATCCCATTGCAACGATGGCGAAACTGAACTTTTGCTATCTAGAGGAGACTTGTCACTCATGTCTGCAAAGTCAAACAATTATTCTTCTGCTATAAGCATAATGCATAGTTTTCAAAAATCAATCTTTTTTTTAAATATTTACCATCAATTTATTTGATAGGAACTAAGTTTCCGCAATTTCCAGATTTTGAGGTTCATGATGTGCAGTAACTGCGATCAAACTAACGTATCTATAAGAGATATTGCATGTACAGATTAAGCAACATAAGTACAAGTTGCCAGAACTAATGACTCAGCACTTTGTAGTCCGTCACTTAAGATACTTAAGGTCTCTTTAGGTAAATGTTTATAAGTTTGTATTTTTCTTTTTTATCAGAAATGAACTATCTTTTGAAAAATCATAATGAATGACTAATAGCGTAGTATGTAAATAACGAAATCACAATTCAATGGAAAGTATTTTGGAAACACATAAAATAGGTGGCTCCAGTAAGGCTAAAAATGAGAACTAAAAATAACAAGTGAACTAATGCCCTTCAAGAATAAAGTCGTTTTAAGTCTACAAATTATCTTTAAGCCGAAAATATTTCAGAATTACTTAGTATGTTTAGGCCTTTTTCATTCTACCCATCTAAAAATTTAGCTAATCGTAAATTTGAAATCCAACCTACTAAAGGCTCGTCCATATTGCCCTCATTTGTAATAAAAATATCTTGACAGGATGAAACACTTTCCATTTTTAACTTTGCAATAGCAATCGTTGAAGTTCTAGAAACAGTAACAAAACCTGACCCAGCTTCAAATCTTACACCTTTACGGTTGTGCCAACTAATAAACTCGTTTAGATTAGCTTCTCCAGTATTTCCAGCTGCAAGATATTGAAAAATCATGCTCTCATGAATCATATAAAGTGGCTTGTTCTGAAAATCAGTTATAGGTAATCGGCTACAGCCACTATTAAATTTTTCGCACAGTTCTGAAAGTCTTATATCTTCATCAGCTTGACCTTGTTCTATTTGAAAAAGTGTTATATCACGTAAAAGTCGCATAATAGATGTGACTTTTACATTAGCTCGTTCTTCTGGAGCTAATTTTTTAACTAACTCTCGTACTTGTTTGTTCGCTGACTCAAAATTTTCTCGGTCAAAATAGAATGCTAATATAGTGCCAACCCATGATGCAAAAACTGGTAAAACAATATTAAAGATGTCTTTGGAATCATCAGGATTGTTTCTAATTGTAAATATTGCTAATGCGCTGATAGCAATAGTAGAGAATATTAGAACAGCATATGCAAGAAAATGTCTGTACATTTCTTTGGCATTCTTTGAAGTGGACATTCTTTGAAGTGAAAAGCTTGTGTTCATTATTGATTAGCAGTACATCTCAACAGTTGAAATAGTTAATTGAGAGATATGTTAATAAGTTTTTGACTGTTATGCGTATAGTTGCTCTTAAAAATATTATTTTTCTAATCCGTTTATCATTTCAATGTAAATCCATATTCACTGTTATGGTGTAACTTCTCACTGATATGCATCTACAGGAAACCTAGTAATAATTCTTTATTCATTAACTGATATGCGTAGAGCGTGTGATCGTAATAAGAAATATAATGTTTTACGCAGCCTGACATCAAAACTCAATACTTGTAGTATTAGCATATATGTCAACCTAGTATTGAAAGAATTTATTAGAATTCTATAACAATATCGCTGACTGCTCCATTTGGATCCAGTAGTTCAACATAAACATCTTTCTTGAGAAATTGCTAATTAGTCGTCCCTGAAAAACCTCCCCCTTAAGCATGAGTGCATTTCAAATTTGCACTGAGTAGAAATACTTAGAGTTCAGTTTTGGCCTTGTAGCATGAGCAAAGCAGCATTAGCCCAGGGATTGGATCACAGCAAAATGACCGCGAGTGCGCCAATTATCAAATTTTGCGGCGGCTGTTTCGGCAATTAATGAATCAATACCGACTAGCGCATCAGATTTGAGTACTCTCAACGTCAGAGCTTTGAAGGGAACTCCGTCAGTGGCGATTTCAACGGGGGTATCCATTGGCCATTGTCGGTCTTGTACAAATCGACGATAGTTGAGATCACCTTTTGAAATAACAATAGTTGAGTTACTCAGGGTGTTGCTAAGGTCGTCATTTAAAGCACTGAAGTGTCTGGGTTCACCCCAATCTGCTTCAGCCTGGATGAGCAGTCGATCACAGTCCATAGCGGACCTAAGCCGCTGTCCCATTAGGCAAATGCCTTCAGAAAGATTCTCATCAACAAAACGATTAAGGGTTTCCTCTACATCAATGGAGAGCGCATCGGAAACAAACATGGGCCATGGTTTCACATGAATGATCACCCGAATATTGTTGAATGATCTGAGTAATGCATCGACCATGACCAGATCCCAACAGAGCTCATGCCCAGCATTATCAGCGATTATATGAATGTCTCCTTTAACAGGATGCTGCTCTAAACAAGAGATAAACTCGTCGCTTTCGTCAAGTAACACACGATCATTCCATAAATTAGAATCACTTCGTGAGGTGATGAGCTGACTGTAGTCTGCTTCATTAGCAAACAATGAACAACGAATGGTTGCCTTTAGTAAATCTGTGTCAGATAGCTGTAAAATCTTTTCTAAACCGGAGTCAAGAGCTGGAATTGCTTCGGCTAGTGCCCTTTGACGAGTGGGCCAAAAGACATCTACACCATTATCAAAATAGCCCGCGATGGAGTTTAATCCGTGATAGAAGAGAAATTCTAAATCAAAAAACGATAGATCGTTCCAGGTTAACCTGCTTAGGTGATCAAGATAGTTTTCCCAGTAAGCTGTGGGGCAAGAGAAGATTTTTGTATCAATGGGGCTGCCTCCCATAACAGACTGAAGCAGTCTTTGGGCAGCTTCTAATTGCCTATGATCTTCTAGTTGTTTTTCAATAGTAGACAGAATCTTGGGTAGACGACGGGTAATTGTATAATCGACAAACCCTTCACCACGGATGCGTTTGATGGGGTCAGGAGTATTGATCGATGTGTTCATGATTATCCTCGGATCACCGTCACCTGACGCTTGCTCTCGGTTTCTGCTACCTCAGTTGTAGTTCGTTCAGCGATGGGCCGTAATCCCTGACGCTGGTCAAAAATAATTAGCCAACCCTGATTAAGACCTAATCCAGCCAGATAGCGATCCAACTGTTCTAACCCTGCTTTTAGTGGATCGGTTCGTCCTTGTCGCCACACTTTCAGTTCGATTCCCAGTATGGTCTTGCCATAGCGCAAACACAGATCCATCCGGTCGGTGCCGATAGCATATTCCCGTTCCAGAGTGCCGCCACCATTCACAACTCGATGTAAGAAAGCCATCATAACTAAGTGGGGGGCAATCTCATGATACGGAGCACTTTTAAGCAATGGTTCACCATGTTGTCGCCAAAATGAGAGAAATGCTTTGAGTAAGGCATTTGGTATTAACTCTCCCTGGTCATTTAGCCAGGATGGAGCAATCATCGGTAATGAAGCTTGGGGTACTTTGGCCAGGACCCGTGGTAACACTTCCCGATAGATGGGATTAGCTATGACGATGCCACCGCCATTGGCCAGCCTACATAGGCCGAGATCTAACACATACTGTAAATCTTCATTGGGAACTACGGGTAACGATTGCCCTGCCAGAATAGGTTCGATAATCGCTCTCACACGATCTTCTCGCAGGCGTTCAGCCAAACTATCCAGATGGGTGTCTTGTCGTTGAATTAAAATTTCTTTGGCTGCGTAGATATGGCCAACGTCAATGATTTGCTCAGGATTGGGAACAAGTTCTTCAACAATTTCTTTGGCTAAGGCATTGACTAGCCAGGGTTGGCCCTGGGTTAATTCATATGCAGCCTGTATGGCGTCTGTCGTAAACTGTTGTCTGGTTTCTTCTGTGTGCTGTTGATAGAGCTGAAGGATTTCTGATTGATTGAAGTTTCGTAGGGTTAATGATTTAACTTTAATATTGAAGGGACTGGCTGTTTGTAAACGGTTACTACCACCTGAGGCGACTTTATAATCACGTACATCTCTAAGACCGATTAGTGCCAGGGAGTGCGGGAAGTTTTTAGGGCGGCGGGGATAGCCATCACGTAGCTGACGCAACACACTGATGAGGGCATCATCCATAAGGGCGTCGATTTCGTCGATGAAAACCACCAACGGCCTGGGGGACGCCTGACACCAGGCTTCCAGGGCGGCTCCGATGCGGTTGCCGTCTACCTGGGGCCATGGAGGTGGTTGTAGGTCTGGGGGTAACCAGGCTCTGGCAGCCTGTCGCCAGGATTCTAGGATATTAGTTACTGCTTTGTCTGGATCGTGGCTGAAGGGTTGGCCGACTTCGGTGGAGACCATGATGGCGGTGTAGCGATCGCTGGCGGTTAGTTCTTGGGCCAGGGCCAACATGGCGGTGGTTTTACCGGTTTGGCGGGGGGCATGGACGACGAAGTAGCCGCGTTGATCGATAATGCGCTCGATGCCTGGGAACCGTGCGGTGGGCGGTAACATGTAATGGATTTCAGGCTGGCAAGGGCCAGCCGTGTTGAACCATTTGGGCATGCGAGGAAGTCACGACGAAATGATATGTGCAGTATAGCAATGTAGACTGACATGTCGGCTCATATTGAAGCATTAGCTATTGGGCACGTTGTAGTACTTCTGATTCATCCAGAGGAGTTGATGGATGATGGGATAGGCAGAGTGAAGTTGCGACTTTAAGGGGTGGATTGATAGATTCTGAAGCGACATAGAATTGTCCCCGTTTAAGTTTTGCAATATCATCCCCATGTCCACCGCGCTGACGTATTTGGTCCTGCACTACGCTGATAGCAGCAGGGGAATTTGCTCTTCCATAAAACTGATTAGAACAGTTTGCAATAATATTGTGATCAATACTTTTAGGAGCCTGGGTTGCAAAAATAATACCAAGCCCGTATTTGCGTGCCTGAGCTGCAAGTCGATTGAGGCTAGATTTGCAAGGTGTAGATTGCTGGGATGGCAGAAAATCTTTGGCTTCATCAATAACTAGCAGTCCCCTCAACGGTTTATCTAAGGGAGCTGGGTTCTTTTTGATCCAGGTAAATAGCGTCATTGCCAACTGATTGAGAAACTGTTGTTGTTGAGATAGCCCTGGCAAACCAATAAAGTTAATAATAGATAGACGTGTCTTTGATGGATTCTCTAGACCTAATAAGATAGCTGGATCAAGGGAGGAGCCCCTTTGGCGTAGAAGTGGATTATTGGCAATTTCGGCATTCAATAGATCAGCCATTTCCTGGGCTCGTTTATGGGCATTTGTGATACCACCATTGGCTTCTTCGGGAAGTTCTTTTAAGAACTCGGCAAAGTATTCTAAATCTCCTCCGCCTGTACGAGCAAAATGCTCTAGGGCATTTCGCAAAACTCCACGCTTAATCTGGGCTGCATTCCCTTTACCCGCAGCTACAACAGCTTGCAAACTGTCGCGAGCCATATCAATTGCCTGACTCAATTCATCGGCATCATTAATTAGTGCCGTAAAGTTGGGGAGAGGATCAAGGGAAAGCGGTCTACCGGATTCACGTCCTGGTGTCCAAATCATCACCTCAGTATTGTGGTGATAGTATTCAGCTTTGTATTGATCGTCTTCACTCCAAACATCCGGTCGGTTCGGCCATCGATCTCCCATTCTGGCTAAATCATTGGCCCCATCAATCACAATGGCAGGGATGCCTTGAAGAGCAGCCTCTTCAACCAGTCGTCGGACGAGTACTGTTTTACCGGCTCCACTGCCTGCCAAAATTACCGTATGTTTGGTTAACGCTTCTAGCGGGATTGAAATACTATTGCCGATTTGTTTGCCTATGATTCGTTTACCTACGGGTAAGCCATTAGGTTCATTTTCGGAAGCTGACGAGACAGAAGTAGGCGAGTCAGATCTTGAATGATCTGTCGGGGTCTCGCTTGATGTTTCACTAGAATTAGCCCTGGAGGAAGAAGATTCGGCATTGCCTGAAGAAGTACCTTTAGAGCTATCGGCAGGTTTCGAATTAGCTTGACTATTAGCAGTAGGAATTGCATCGCCAAATAGCCAGTTTACAGTATCTTGCAGACAAGAAAGCTGGGAAACTGGGCGTTGATGTTTCAGCCAACTATCAAAGTTAGGTAGGTTTTGCGATTTTAACTGATGCAAAGCACCCATAGTCTGCAGCTCTGCATTAGTTGGATAGATGAATATTCCCCCTGCCTGAGAAAATTTTTGTGTTAGCTGCTGAGTTGCTGCACCGCCTGGAATATCATTATTTTGGGTTCTAACAATGACCAATCTTCGAAAGCTTAAGGCACGATCAATACCAGCAGTAGTCATGGCGGCTTTTAGTCGAGCCTTATAAGCAGAATGATGGGTACGCTGGAGGGCTCTGAGGCAGAGATGTTTTTCGCGATCTCCTTCTGTTCTATAGATTAACCGGACCCGAGCATGCATCTGGGGATAGTTTTTGCCGCCAGGAAAGTTAATGTCTAAAGCAGTGTCTACATCATTAGAAACAGCATTTTCTTGTTGAAGACAATGTCCAACTGTCTGTAGCCACTGGCCTAAAATAGTATCTTCTTCTTTCTCATTTAGTGCTTGGCTGATATTGAACTGCTGAAACGCTTTTTGAAATGCTTGTTCAATAGCACGATATCTATCCGGTGGTGGATTGATCGGACTACTTTCTTCAAATGAGTTTAGTTCAGTAACTTTTTTAGCAGTTGAACAACTCTGACGGTGTTGTTCACAACGTTGTAAAATTTGCCTAGGCAACTTCCCTTTTCGAGCGGCATCTGTAAAGAAATCAGGATGAAATGGCCAGGTTGAGTAAGGTATCCTTAGAGCTTTCGGGTAAGCAGTTTTGATGCGAGACTCAACTAGCTGAGATACTACAGTTTGTTGAGTAATTTCTGCCAAAACAGTGGATTTATGAAACCGATCGCTAAATGATTTAACTACATCCTCTTGTAATATTGTCCAAGTTGGACCTAGGCAAGAAACTATCGTTAATGTACGTGATGTTTTGTCTCGTAGTGCCATTAAGCCACCACCAATTCCCTCGATAATTAATTTGGAAGTGAGCTGCTCTTCTGATAGTTCATCATTCGTTAATAAAGATTTAGCATAGTGATGCTGGGAAACAATAGAATCAATCTGATCAAAGGCCAGAACCCAAGCAGAATGTAACCCTAAAATCCAGGAAAGTCCTTCTACAGTGTCGCTTAGTTTTGTACAAGATGTTGTTTTAAAGCGAAATTCCCTCTTTGCAGAATCTTCAATTTCTAAGCCACATAACCAAGAATATCCGATGTCAGAAAAAATAAAATCATCAGAATTAAGCAGTACTAGGGCTCTGACAATATCCTGATATCGATTAGCTGCTTGATGATTACGTTGATTAATCGCTTTAAGGATTAACAGAATTCCCTTATGTAGGGGAACGGCTGTTAACTTTGCCATTTCTTCAGCTGAAACATTGCCATGGCCAGCTAAATCAAGTAGAGATTGTATAACTTGCCTCAATTGAAATTGGGGAGTTCCATCTTCACTTTCTTCACGAAGAGAACTTATATAGCCTTGTACAGTTGTTTCCCAAAAATCATGAACATCGGTCATATCCACTAAGATAAAGCCAATATCCTGAGATGCTAGCTGCTGACGCAGAACACCTAGAAAATGGGTTTTTCCTGCACCAGGTGCTCCCACTAAAATCTCTCCTAGTGGTGGATTAGGATCTTTTGATTTAGAAAGTTGCGTTGCCACAGCAAGGATTTTTTCGCGTTCTTGCTGATGTAAACCTTCAATATGAAAAGCAGGTGGATCCCATATATTTCGTACATGGGTAGTCCAGCTAAAGTCAATGGCCTGTAACGCTTTCAGAGCCTGAGCATTATCGATCATAATGATTAATTACTTAATATAGACAAAATAGCGTTTATCTCCATCCCCTAAGTCAATGGCTGCTTGCTCATCTTCAGGTCCAATTTCTTGGGGATCTTCCATAGGACTTAGAGAAACTCCACCAGCCTGTTGCATAGAACGCAAGGTATCATTAATTGCCTGAGGTGATATATCCTCTAAATGTTGATGAATTTTGGAAAGTCGCGCTCTATAATCGGCACTATTTTGAGTAATACTAGCGTATGCTTCACGAATTTTCTCTTCAAGGGAAGAGTTTGACATCTGACTTTTAACGAAGGTATCTGAGGAAGATGTTGTAGAAGCCAAGAAATCTGCCAATGGAACATCGTTAGTACGCATATATTGCCCTAATCGCATTAGAAGCACTTGGAAAATAGGGATGGCTGTCGTAAATCTGGGGTTGATCTCTATCTTGAAATCTTCTGACTGGAAGCGTTCTGTCATCCAATACCAGGCTTTATCTTCTAAAACAAGATGGCTGGCCACACCTCTTTTTTCAAATTTGATCAGTCCCTTGTCAACTAATGGCTGACAGTTTTTTTTCGTCATCTTAGGTTTCACTTTTGAGACCATTGGTGTATCGCCTGTCAGCAGAAGATTCAAGAGAAGTAATTCGTGCTTATATGTTAGTTGTTCACTCATTAAAGTACCTCACGTAAAGATCGAAGTTGCTGTCGCCGAAATCGAACGACGTCACGGATTTTGTCGATGGCTACCTCAGCATCTGACATAACTTCATCATGGGGTAGCCTCAACACAATATAGTCGCTTATGAGGAGTTCGTAGTCGCGGTTGCGATCGCGATTAAATCCAAATCGATTCCCATGGTGTCGATAGCCATCAATTTCAACCACAACACGCCCTTCGGCCCAGAGTAAATCGACCACATAGTCGCTAAGGCGGACCGTTTGTAACCTTTGGTTAAATTTAAATAATGATACTAATTCCGTATCTTGGGTCAGTAGGATCGCTAACTTTTGTTCTCCAGGACTAAAAGGGTGGGGCCTACCATGAATGGGAAAAATAGTGTGTTTAGCTTCTTGAGGAGGTTTAGTCTGTTGAAATACCGATTCAACAGTAGATAAGGTGATCGCTCCATAGAGTATTGACTCTAGCTCATTAGATGTGGCCAAGCTCTCTGGAAGGAGTAGGACGATGCGTGAATTTGTATGATCAGCTATCCAAGTGACTGCTTTGGCTAACCCAAGTAAACAATGGCTTGATGGTTGAGGATCTGAGATCGCAAGAATAAGCCCATCTAACTCAAGCGCAAGCGCAAGTTGAGTTAACTGTAGGTTATGGGGAAAGTCTTTTAGAAAAGGTACCTTTTGGTATTGACATGCTTGTACCGCAGCCTTGAGCCAAGGTAAAGATAAATTTTCATGGGTTGCCTGCACGACAGAACATGAAAATTTATTCATCAAAGCATCCGTTGCCAATGCCCCAGATTCTATAAATAACTCATCTTGTTGATACCAAGCAGGCCATAACTCAAAAGAAACTTTAGCTAAAGTTTCTACAACATCAGCAACGACCTGTCTTTGCTTAGGTAGTAAATCCCAAATATGTGTTACAACTCGTTGCCAATGCATATCATTGACCGCAGCAAGTATGTGAGCGATATCACCTGTGGCATTCTTGCATAGAACGGCTTGAACCTGGCTTGGAGAGAGCAGTTTCAAGGTATCACTTAATGACTTTTGATGAGACATTAGACCTGCATACTACATCGACAATGAAGTCTATGGAAGTCTATACAGTATTTAATACAACGTTTCAGAAAATTTTAATGCCGTATTTTCACTGTAAGGATTCATTATTTCAGCCAGAGATCATAGCCTACCCCAAATCCTTTAAATGCTCTACCTTCCAGCTGTCAACAGTCTCACAACACAATTGTCGTCCCATCCACCTATGACTCCGATCTCGCCACCAACACGCCATTTTCTAACCGCAAAATCAATTGCCCCTTCCCCAATAGCCCTGGGTCCGCAACAACTTGCACATCATGGCCAAGATCACTTACCCCCAACGCCACATGCCGTGGCACCGTCTGCTCCAAAAACACCCGATTACCCTGATCAAACTGTCAACAGATTGCATCCAGTGCCGCCTGCAAATTCAATCCATGATCTACTAAATCCGAAACCATCTGCAAATGCCCCTGGAGCTGCATCGATGCCCCATCCCCCCAAACGACCTGACAACTATTACTGACGACGGTAGAGTTCGACTTCGTTGGCCAGGATGCGGACATTGTAATAGGCCAGGAAATCTTGGCCGAGGAGACCGGCTGAAAAGTTGGGCGCGATCGCAACATGCACATTCATCGCGGCTGCCGACTGCACCCGAATCGACCGCACCCAACCATTACTGATCGGAACCGCCGTCTCACCTGGAATCTGCAAAAATCCTCCTGGAGTCCCCTTAATCCCCAACATCGATGCCATCGTCTCGGTAATAATGGTGCGAGGCAAATCCTGCTGCATCAACATATCAAACGAGTGTCGGTCATTAAACCGTACCTCAATCACCGGCATCCCCGACCGCATCGCCTTAATCGGCACCCGAATTAACCGCTCCGCCTCGACCTCCGCCTTTTCTTGATCCAACTCCTGACGAATTGCCTCCGCCCGATTTGCGGCTACCTTCTGCGCTCGCCAATTCCCCTGATCTAGCCATAATGATGCCGCCTGCCGATAATCCGCCAACGCCTCCTTCCCAGACTGCACCGATGCTCGCGCATCATATAGTTCAGCTGATGCCTTTATTGCGATCGCATTCGAATAATCCTTAAATGCATTGTCCATATCTCCCAGCTGTTGATAGGCTTGCCCCCGTATCGTCAGCCGCTCTGCTGTCGCCTCTGTTTTGATCAACTCTGTTATTGTTGTCATTGCCCCGTAGGCATCTCCCAATGCCAGCCGAATTTTGGCCCGTCGCACCTGAATCATCGGATCTTCGGGAGCTAGCTGCTGCACCCTGGCCATATCTCGTGTTGCTGCTTCGTAACGATGGAGCTGGGCCTGGAGATAGGCACGATCGCACAGGGCCTCTATATGATTCGGATCAATTTCCAACAACCAATTTAGATCTGCCAATGCTTGTCTGAATAGACCTTGGGTCACTTTTTCCCTTGCCCGCTGCAAAAATTCTGTTGGTGACACCATGGGGGCTGCTGGTGTTCCAGAGGTCTTTCCTGGAGTCTGGGATACCTTAGCGGTCGGCGTGACTGGCTGATTTAACTCTGTCTGTAGCTGATTCGCCTGCTCCAAGCAAGCGGTTGCGTTCGCCTTATCCTTTTGTGCCAGATATAACTTAGTGGCTGCCTTATAGGCGTTGATTGCTGCTTGGGGCTGACCCACCTGACGATACATTTTGCCTAATAATTGTTGCGCTGCTGCTAGCTGAGGATCTAGCTTTAATGCTTGCTGGGCATCGATAATGGCTGATGACGGTGTGGCGGTGGTGACATAGGCGAGGGCTCGTCCCAGGTACGCCTGCGCCGTTGGTTCTCGTTGGATGACTTTGGTGTAATCTGCGATCGCTCCCGCACTATCTCCCACCTGAAGCCGTGTCCGTCCCCGTAGTCGGTACGCCTCTGTCTGTTGCGAGTTGGCTAAAATCACCTGATCCAATAGGGCTAATGCTGTACGTAGTTCGCCCCGCTCAACACAATCCACTGCCTGCTGATAGCTCATTGTTGTTTTTATGCCAGTTGTTTTGACACCATCCTATGGACCCTATCAGGAGTTTGCCCCCATTGGTCTTATTTTATTAACTCTATGGAGAAAAACAACCGTAGGGTGGGCAAACACCTATGGATATCTGTTATAACCCCTACCGATATTGATGCTTGCCCACCCTAACCGATTTGGAAAAGTTGGGCAGATATAACGGTTGGCAACGGGCATAGGAGATCTAACCTCCCCACCTTTGTATCTTCAGAGCTAGTCATCCTGTCCAAAATCAAATTTGGAAGAATTAAAATCTACATCCGTCATTGGTCCCATAACTCCCACACGCCATCCTACGAGATTACTAAATTTATCAAAGGCTGCACTCTCTCGTTGTAAACGATTCTCTGCGAAGCTAAGCTTACCACCTACATGTAACCAAATTTCTCTAAGGCAACGGAATTTCGATGACAAAGGTAGTTTCCTTTCCTGTTGTAGTATAGATCTTTCCATGATGCTGGTTGACGATGATTTGATGGGTTGTCGCCAGGCCTAAGCCAGTCCCTTCACCGACGGGTTTGGTGGTAAAAAATGGGTTAAAGATATTGGATTTAATTTCTGGAGGAATGCCTGGTCCGTTGTTCTTTATAGTAATAGTGACAAGTTGATCGGTAGCGTGGGTTGCGATCTCAATTTTAGGTTGAGTACAGGCAGGCATCGTTACGGCATCCACCGCATTGGTCAAAACATTGAGAAACGCCTGGTTTAAATTTCTGGCATAGCATGGCACTTTAGGTAGTTGTCCATAGTGGCGTTCGATAACAACGGGCGTATGGGCTGAGTCTAGACGATGGGTTAAAAGCAGTAATGCATTTTCTAACCCCGCATGGAGATCGACCGCTTTGAAATCCGCTTTGTCTTGATGTGCAAAGGTTTGCAGTGATTTTATAATGTCACCAATACGTTCTGCACCAACCTGCATAGAATTAATTAGCTTTGGAAAATCATCTAGCAAAAAATCAAGTTCTTGATCGTCAATAACAGATTGAGCCTGTAGTTGAGTCTGGGTCTGGGGTGGTAAGGCTTGGTATCCCTGGCGATAAAGGGATATTAACTGGATCAAATTCTGAGCATAGTCAGCGGCATGGGATAGATTACCCTGTATGAAGGTTGCCGGATTATTAATCTCGTGGGCCATGCCCGCTACCAACTGCCCCAAGCCTGCCATTTTCTCGCTGTGCACTAACTGGACCTGGGTTTGTTTCAGTTTATTCAGGGTGTTAGTCAGCTCGATAGTCTTATTTCGTTCGCGTTGTTCAGAACAGCGTAGTTCAGCCTCGGCCACCTTGCGCGCTGTGATGTCACGAATCATGATGGTATAAAAAAGATCGTCAAAAACCTGTGTCTGGGTAACGGTTATTTCCAGGGGAAATAAATGCCCTTCAATATGTCTCCCTAAAATTTCATGGGGTTGTTGACTTTCGCTGGTTAGCTGCAGTAACCGTTTGAGACAGACTACTTTATTGTCCCAGGCACAGTTTTCCAAATAGACAAAGTGTGAAAAATTGTGTCCAATCATCTCTGACTTAGAGTTGCCAAAGATCCGCTCAACTGAAGGGTTTGTGGTTTGAATCAGGAGCTGATCCACAGAAACGGATAAAATTCCTTCACCCGCTGTTTCAAAAATTGCTTCTGTTTTTTCAATTGCTTTTTCTAATGTTGTGACTACCTGAAAATACCACTGGGACAGTTGCCCTTCTTCATAAAAGGTATCGACTGGTATGCGTCGCGTTCGTTTACCCGTGCGTGCATGGTGACTGATGGTTGTATAAAAATCCTGTAGTGGGTTTCTAGCCTGGTGTTCAGTGATATTAAGTCCCACATACTCTTGCCGAGCAGTAACCCTGAGGGCAAAGCAACGATCCAAAAGTACCAGAGCCAATAGTGTTGCTGTAAAGCTCCATAGGCCACAGGCTAGGATGCCAGATACTTGAACTTTAAGCTGTTCTAGTGGGCTCAGACCTGTGTTGAGAATGACCGGATCCGCAAAAATAGCGACGGCTAAGGTGCCCCATATACCGGCCCCTAGATGGACGGGAATTGCACCAACGGCGTCATCAATATGCCAGTGCTCCATCAGTTTGGTGAGCCATAACATGCACAAACTGCCGACGCCACCAATCAGGAGAGATTCAGCTGTGGATACAGCGTGACAGTTGGCCGTAATCGCGACTAGCCCTGCCAGGGCCCCGTTCATGGTTGTACTAACGGTCAGGGTCTTTTGGCGAATGAGGGCTATGAGTATGGGGGTAACGATGCCAGCGGCCCCGGCTAATAGGGTATGGGTCAAAATGTTGGGAACATTATCATTCAACGCCAGGGCACTGCCCCCATTGAAGCCAAACCAGCCAAACCAGAGCAGCATTGTGCCGAGAAACGAAAGGGGAAAGTCGGAACCTGAGATACTCTGGTGCGATCGCTTTTTAGAAAACCGGCCCAAGCGGGGGCCAATAAATAAAATAGTTGCCAGGGCGCTCCACCCCCCCACACTGTGCACCACGGTGGAACCCGCAAAATCAATAAAGCCTTGCTGCCCCAACCATCCCAGCATTTCTCCCTGGAACAATCCATTCCAACTCCAGTGACCAAATAGGGGATAGATCAGACCTGAAATAATTACGGAGATGGCAATGTAACCTTTAAAACTAATCCGTTCAGCGGCTGCCCCCGATAAAATGGTCACAGCTGTGCTACAAAACATGGCCTGGAAGAGGAAAAATGCATTAAACCAGGCAGATAGTTGTTCTAGGGGTGGACAGTAGCTATTGTTACCTAACCATCCACCGTAGGATTGGCCAAACATGAGACCATACCCAATGGTCCAGAAAATGAGGACTGAGACACTGAGATCAGCAATATTTTTAATAACAACATTAATGCTATTTTTACGACGAGTTGCTCCGGCCTCCAGACACAGAAACCCTGCTTGCATTAAAAAAACCAGACCAGCGCTGCACACCAGCCACAATATATCTATTTTGCCGTGCATTTAATCAGTCAATAAAGAAATATAGCTTTGGTTGATTTGAGCAGATGCAACGTTTGGGAATATTCAGTGTCAGTGTTAATGCAACGACAGACAGACGCAAATGCATCTTGGGTTTGATTGCAATATGACTTGCATCTCATTCTATCTGTGATTTACATCAATATACTGTATACAAATTGTACGCTAGGTACTCAAATGCCGATAGCCTAGCGAAACTTGAGCACATAAATTTCAGTATCGTCAACTCAGTAGTGTAAATTTTGGCACTACCTGTTCTATTGCGGCCCACAAGCTCACAAAATACAACCAGCGCCGCCTCAAAATTTCTGCCCCCGTTGCTGCGGCTAGCGGTTGAGAAGTTGCCACAGCCCCCCGTGTTCCCAACATGACAGGACGAGCGGAAGCTTAGGGATAGGACGTAAGATCGAATAGTTACATGTTGGGGGGCGAGGTCTTTCTATGTTGGGCACGTTCTCAAGGCTATAACCTGCTGACGTTTGAGATGTATACCAGAGGGTAAAACTTAAGCGGATTAGGCAAGTAAGTTACAGCGGAAGAGATCTCTACACCTGCAAGAATCATTAGAGAGGGAATTATGTCGGTTAGCGATCGCAACCAAATCAAAACAATATTCGAGGACATCTATCCCGAAAACGCCAGGGCCAAAGATTCCGATGCCTATGCCGCCATGTTTACCAAAGCAGCTATACAAATGCCACCCCATGTTCCTGACCATTACGGTAGAGCCAGTATTGCAGCAGGATATGCGCAGCAGGTTGCCGATAAAGATCTAGCTCCCACACTCACCGCCGAAGAAATCCAGGTTATGGGAGACTTTGGCTACGTCACTGGCATCGCCATGGTGACCGTACACCCCCACGATGGCAGCCCATCGGTGCAAATTAAGTTTCGGGGCCTATGGCTCATGCAAAAAGAGCAGGGAGATTGGAAAATCCATCGTCAGATCTGGAATGAAAAGCCCCAGTAAATAGCCACTGCTCCGCTAAACCCTTTACACTAACAAGACCGGATCTGGCTATGAATTCTCCTCTATGCAACGCTTTAACCTCCAAATCTTTCAACGTTTCTGGACCATTGCCAAAACCTACTGGTTCAGCAATGAAAAGTGGAAAGCCCGAGGACTGCTGCTCATCATTGTTGTACTTCTCCTGGCCTATACCGGTCTTAGCGTTGTCCTCAATAATCAGCGGGGTGAGCTGATCTCTGCGTTGTCTGCCAAAAATGAATCCCGATTTTGGCAAACCGTTGTCATTTTTATCAGTGTTCTAGTCGTTTATGCGCCGCTGCTGGCAGGCTACACCTACCTGCGTGACCGTCTGGGTCTGGCCTGGCGACGCTGGCTGACTGGCGACTTTGTAGAGCGTTACTTTGCTGATAGAGCGTTCTACCGCATTAATCAGTTTGATCCTGATATTGATAACCCTGACCAGCGGATTGCTGAGGATGTTAAGAACTTTACCCAAGAGTCCCTGACCTTACTGCTGGTGCTGTCTGACTCGGTATTGGAAATTATTGCCTTTAGTGGCGTCTTGTTGGGAATTTCTAAAGAGCTGGTACTCTTTTTGGTGGGCTATGCCATTGTCGGCACCCTGGTCACAGTGGGTGTGTTTGGCCAGCCCCTGGTTCGTCTAAATTTTGAACAGTTAAAGCGGGAAGCTAATTTTCGGTTTAGCCTGGTGCGGGTGCGCGAGAATGCTGAAGCGATCGCATTTTACCAAGGTGAGACTCAAGAATCGACCCAGGTTAATAACCGATTTATGGCGGCGTTTGATAATTACAAGCGTCTGCTAGGCTGGGAGTTAGGACTGAATGGTGTGACCAATGCCTATGAATTTATTCCGTTTATCTTACCGGCTCTGGTGGTTGCCCCTGGCATATTCAACGGTGAAATCGAAGTGGGTAAGGTCAGCGAAGCCCAGGGGGCATTTATTCGCGTTTTCTTCTCTCTTAACCTGATTGTTGCCCGCTTTCAATCCTTGACTGCGTTTGGGGCGGGGATTGATCGTCTCTATGACTTTGCCACATCCCTTGGCCACATTGAGGAGCCAGAGAGTTCACTAGAGGAGAATACTCAAGAGGAAATAGAGCAGGCAGAGTCGGCAATAGTTGTTGCCCACCCCGTTATCAATCGTGAGATTGGTTTAGAGTTGACGCTACAGAATTTGACATTGCAGACGCCTAACTATCAGCGCACGCTAATTGAAGATCTCTCGTTGGCATTAGATACCCAAAGTTCGCTACTGGTGGTTGGCCCCAGTGGTTGTGGCAAGAGTTCGCTGATGCGTGCGATCGCAGGTCTATGGAACTCTGGCAACGGCACCATCGAGCGCCCCGAACTGGAGTACTTGCTATTTCTACCGCAAAAGCCCTACATGATTTTAGGTAGCCTCCGGCAGCAGTTGCTCTATCCCTATCCCGATATTGAGTTAAATGATGCCCAGCTCAAAACAGCACTTCAGCAAGTTAACTTGCCTGACTTAGATGAACGCTTTGGTGGCTTTGATGCTGAAGAAGAATGGAGCGATGTGTTATCCCTGGGAGAACAACAGCGACTGAGTTTTGCCCGAGTGCTGCTGCATCAGCCAAAATATACAATTCTCGATGAAGCCACCAGTGCCCTTGATCGTGACAATGAACAACAACTTTATGGTCATTTAGCGGCCACCAAAACCGCTTACCTTAGTGTTGGCCATCGCAAATCTCTGGAAGCATACCATCAATCTATATTACGACTGTCAGAAGACCATACATGGCAGCTGCAATCGCTGCTTGATTCCGTGGTCTAAGTCAGCAAACATCTATGGACAGGTGGGTTAGGGCAACTTTACTGAGTAATCTTTATTAAAGTCACCACAGACTTTATTTTGGCTTTGCCTAGGGACCCTGGCAATACAGTTAAATATACTTACGGGAAAGCACTTAGGTGCTAATCAACAGTTAAACGCTAAAACACTATAGTCTCAACCTAATTTAAGTCTCCATTAGAGTGTGACTACCGGGTGTCAAGTTAGATATCTGCCACTGTTTTAGTCGGTAGGATATCTTAGGGTGCCATAGTTTGCATAGTCGCATCGCGACAGAGGGGTGCATAACCAATCTGTCACTCATTGTAGTGAGCTGTTGAGCATCTCAATTTAAATAATTCTGTTGGATTTAATGCAGAAGCAAAGAAGACTTATTTGTCTACAACTGCCTGGACGTATTTGAACAACTTGTTATCTTTAGCCTGGCTCGATTGCTAAAAACAGACGTAATCGTTGAGAACAACAGATTACTAAGCGATTGAACTGGCAAATACCCCAACACATCTGCCAAGTCAGATCAGGAACGGGCTGTCTGTTTTTAGAAATTCCCTGTGGCAAATACCAATTCAAATGACGTAATTGCGTCATGATACATGCTTTTTAAATTATTTATGTCAGGAGATTCCATGAATCGATGTTTAGGTAAAGCCTCTTGGCTTTTGATGGCTTCTGTTACGTCGGGGGTGGTTGCGATCGCATCCCCCGGTCAGGCCGCTAGTCTTGCGTTTTCAGAAAGCTTACTAGAAGTAACCTTTAATCAAGATTTCTTTGGTAGTGCAACAGATACAAATACGGATACTATTGCCATCGCCGAAGATGGTGAAGTTATGGTAGATGCTATAGCAGATGCTGCAGCTTTTAATGATGCGGCTGGTGCAGATTCATGTTTGTTCGGCTTAGGAAATCCTGGTGCCTGTAATGTCGCATTTAGCGAGGCGATAGGTGACGACGGCAACAACTATTTTGGCATTGGTGAAAGCTTTTCTGAAGTCATTGGTGACTTCTTTGTCGCCTCTGGCAACAGTTTTAGCTTTGACTTTATTGCCTCGCTGCTGCTCGAAACAGAGATTGATCGTCCTGATGTTGAAGCTGCCCAGGCAACTGGTGAAGTCTCATTCTCCCTCTATGGAGGTACTCAATCCAATTCTTTATCTCTGTTGGATACCTTTACACTCAGTGGACGTTTATCCACACTTGGCTCAGACGATAATTTCACTGAACCACAGACGAGCGGTGCGCTGACATTTGACACGTTCTTTGACACATCCTTTGGCGGACAAAGTGAGTTTGTCGATGCCTTTGTGGAAGGATCCTATAGCCGTAGCTTTGACACAGATACCTACCTACAACTGGTGGAAGTTAAAACCAGTTCTGCCTGTGTGGCAACGGCTGCCAGCCAGCAAGACTGTAAACAGTCGGTGCCAGAACCCACTGGTGTATTAGCTTTAATTGCACCACTCTTAGGCTTAACTGGCTTCTCATTAAAAAAAAGCTCCATGGCTAGTGTAAGGAGATCTTAATTGATTAAGAGATTGTCTCACATTATTTAAACATCTCTTCTCTTTGTCTTTTCCCCCTTTAACGCTCCTTTACTTTAAGGTCGTTGAGGGGGAAAATGTGTTTTGAGGTAACTTAACTAAGCTTGATATTGGTCAAAACTGCCAAAATGGCCACACTTGCTAAAAATGTCAGCTGCCGAACTAAATAGGGTTTGCTGTTGAAGTCTAGCCTTCATACTCAGCAAGGGTTTCAATCTATTGAGATTTGCTTAAGTGCACGAAAAATTGGTTAAACTGCTCAAAACCCTTGCACCTACTCAGGGAAATGTACC
>NZ_JASATU010000029.1:0-1320 GCF_032906605.1 Leptothoe sp. LEGE 181152 | reverse complement strand
CTTAAAGGGTGACAAGGAACTTCAAGCCTATAGTCGGCAATGATTTGGGAAACTAAAAGGGCAAAAAAATAGGGGACTATGCAGCCCCCACAAAAAATAAAATGTTGCCTCAAGTATACCAAACGATTTGCCGTAAACATCTCAATGAACAGCAGTATCTAACGCTAGAGCTGGTGTTACTTTTAATACAAGCGCATCGTCAAGTCACGCTTGGAACCTTAGCCAGTCTATTTCCTCAACCAATCAAATATGCGAGTCGTAAACGGAACCTGCAGCGGTTTCTAGTCCTGCCTCGTCTGAGTCTTAAAGTGTTGTGGTTTCCAGTGATCAAATATTGGATTCGACAAGCTCAAACGGGGCATCGTTTCAATCGAGAGCAGCGTCGTCAGCTAAAAAAAAGACGCATCAGAAGTATGGATATTGGTTGATAGCGATAGACCGAACGCAATGGAAAGAACGTAATCTGTTTATGGTGACCCTGGTATGGGGGACTCATGCATTACCGCTCTATTGGGAGCTATTAGACCATGTAGGCAACAGTGATTTGAGGACCCAAAAACGAGTCTTAAACATCGCTCTGAAATTATTGAAACCCTATCCAACGTTGGTGATAGGAGACCGAGAATTTCATAGTCCCAAATTGGCCGAATGGCTGGACCAACAAGGGGTATATTTTGCCTTACGTCAGAAAAAAGACTTCCATTTTCAACACCATCCTGGTGACAAGTACCAAGTCCTCAAAGACCAAGGATTTAAGCCTGGGATGTCTCATTTTTATGTTGGCATTAGAGGGAACAAAGGAGACGAGTTAGGTCCCTTTAATCTGGCTGTTTATTGGAAACGTAAGTACCGCAAGACGGGACCGAAAGCCCCCTGGTATATCCTGACAAATCTCCCCACTCTCAAGCAAACCTTAAAAATTTACCGGTGTCGCTGGGGCATAGAACAATTTTTCAAAGATTGTAAAAGCGGGGGCTATCACCTGGAAGATACCAAGGTGAATGACCGTCGCTTTTTAGCCTTAGTGGTGGTCATTGTGCTCGCCTATAGTTTGGCTACGATGCATGGACAACGAATGCAAGCATTACGGATAGACGAGTATGCTGGATGTATCAAAAAGTACTCAGACAAGGCTCCCTATCACAGTGATTTTAGCTTGGGTTTGTATGGGCAACGGTGGATAGTTGCTATGGATATATGGGCTGATTCGGCCTTGAAGTTGATCGCTCTCAAACCGAATAAACGGCTCTATTTTCAACGGGGTTTTCTCGCTCTGTCCCTTATGGAACATGCTTTATAGCTACGCTGTCACCCTTTAAG
>NZ_JASATU010000028.1:0-115600 GCF_032906605.1 Leptothoe sp. LEGE 181152 | reverse complement strand
CTACAGGAGATAGTTCCAGAAGCGCTAGAGGTGACCCGTTCGATACAATCAGAGTCCTCCCGTGCTTCTGCGCTCAGAGAACTGGCCAAGCAACTACCGGAGCTACTACCCGAAGCGCTAGAGGTGACCCGTTCGATACAAGATGAGTCTTCCCGTGCCAATGTGCTCAGCGCAATGGTGAAACAACTGCCACCGGAACTACTGCCCGAAGCATTGGAGGTGACCCGTTCGATACAATCAGAGTCCTCCCGTGCTTCTGCGCTCAGAGAACTGGTGAAACAACTGCCACCGGAGCTACTGCCCGAAGTGCTGGAGGTGACCCGTTCGATACAAGATGAGTTCAACCGTGCTTCTGCGCTCAACGAATTGGCCGAGCACCTACCGGAGCTACTGGCCGAAGCGCTAGAGGTGACCCGCTCGATACAAGATGAATTCAACCGTGCCGATGCGCTCAACGAACTGGCCAAGCATCTGCCACTGGAGTTACTACCCGAAGCATTAGAGGTGGCTCGTTCGATACAAGATGAGTCTTGGCGTACCTATGCGCTTAGTGAACTGGCTAAGTACCTGCCACCGGAGCTACTACCCGAAGCACTAGAGGTGACCCGTTCAATACAATCAGAGTCCTCCCGTGCTTCTGCGCTTAGCGAACTGGTCGAGCACCTGCCGGAGCTATTGCCCGAAGCATTAGAGGTGACCCGCTCGATACAATCAGAGTCCTCCCGTGCTTTTGCGCTTAGAAAACTAGCTAAGTACATGCCGGAGCTACTGCCCGAAGTACTGGAGGTGACCCGTTCAATACAATCAGAGTTCAACCGCGCTTCTGCGCTCAGCGAACTGACCGAGCACCTACCGGAGCTACTGCCCGAAGCGCTAGAGGTGACCCGCTCGATACAAAATGAGTTCAACCGTGCTTCCGCACTCAGATCATTGGCCAAACAATTGCCACCGGAGCTACTGCCCGAAGCATTGGAGGTGACCTGTTCGATACAAGATGAGTCTTGGCGTACCTATGCGCTCAGAGAACTGGCCAAGCACCTGCCACCGGAGTTGCTGCTCGAAGCGCTGGAGGTGACCCGTTCAATACAATCAGAGTCCTCCCGTGTCAATGTGCTCAGAGAATTGGTTAAGCACCTGCCGGAGCTACTGCCCGAAGCGCTGCAAGTGACGCGTTCGATACAATCAGAGCCTGACCGTGCTTCAGCGCTCAGCGCACTGGTGAAACAATTGCCACCGGAGCTACTGTCCGAAGCACTGGAGGTGACGCGTTCGATACAAGATGAGTCTTGGCGTACCTATGCGCTTAGCGAACTAGCCAAGCACCTGCCGGAACTACTGCCTGAAGCGCTGGAAGTGACCCGTTCGATACAAAATGACCTCAACCGTGCCAATGCGCTCAGAGAACTGGCCAAGCACCTGCCAGAGCTACTGCCCGAAGCATTGGAAGTGACCCGTTCGATACGATCAGAGTTTCACCGTGCCGATACGCTCAGAAAACTGGTTAAACAATTGCCACCGAAGTTACTGTCTAAGGCACTGGAGATGACGCGTTCGATACAATCAGAGCCCTTCCGTGCTTATGCCCTCGGCGAACTAGCCAAGCAAACGTCGAATATTGGACATGATCATTTGCGTGCTGCCATCACTGAGATCAGTAACGAATACTATCGTTCAAGCGCCCTTAGTGCATTGATCAAAGAAATGGAGCCATCAAACTTTACCCTTGAACTCTGGCAAAGTACTCTGCAAACCTTTGCATCCCAGGCTCGGAGTCAATTTTTATCATTTTACCTGCTTCACATCGCAAATATGACCTTAGCAATAGGTGGCAAAGATGCTATTGCTGCTGTGGCTAAAGCTATTCGAGACATATCCAACCAATGGCCATAAGGGGGCGTTATACGAAATCCGGGTGTCTGCCAACGATATCGTAGGGCAGGCACGAGGCACCGCCTCACCTTCTTTCCTATTGCCCATTAACTGGTGGGCCGTGCCCACCCTACATTTTTGTGCAGATCTCTAGATGCTTACATCGGCATATGGTTTGGTAGGATGAAAGGCTGCACTACTGATTCAGAATGCCGGCGCTGAATTGGGATCTTAAGTTTGGTTACCCGCCGCAAATCAAGGAGAGCTTTCACAATGGCCCAGATGTACTACGACAGCGACGCAAATTTAGATTTACTCAACGGAAAAACCGTTGCCATTATTGGTTACGGCTCCCAGGGTCATGCCCATGCCCTGAACCTTAAAGACAGCGGCGTCAACGTCGTTGTGGGTCTTTACGAAGGCAGTCGCTCTAAGGCCAAAGCAGAATCCGCAGGTCTGACGGTTAAGTCCGTAGCGGATGCCGCTGCCGCTGCCGACATGATCATGATTCTGCTCCCCGACGAAGTTCAAAAGACTGTCTACAAAGAGAGCATTGCGCCTAATCTTTCAGCAGGTAACGTGCTGGCCTTTGCCCACGGGTTTAACATCAACTTCGCTCAGATCGTTCCCCCCGAAGATGTGGACGTCGTCATGATTGCGCCCAAGGGACCTGGCCACCTCGTACGCCGCACCTATGAGCAAGGCCAAGGTGTACCTGCCCTGTTCGCTGTTTTTCAAGATGCTTCTGGTAAAGGTCGCGACATGGCCATGGCCTATGCCAAGGGCATCGGCGGTACTCGCGCTGGCATTCTAGAGACCACATTCCGTGAAGAAACTGAAACTGACCTCTTTGGTGAGCAGGTTGTTCTATGTGGTGGCCTTAGCGAATTGATTAAAGCTGGTTTTGAAACCTTGATCGAAGCCGGTTACCAACCAGAGTTGGCTTACTTTGAGTGTCTCCACGAAGTAAAACTCATCGTTGACCTGGTGGTTGAAGGTGGTTTGGCCAACATGCGCTACAGCATTTCCAACACGGCTGAATATGGTGACTACACTCGCGGACCCCGCATCATCACCGAAGAAACTAAGAAGGAAATGAAGCAGATCCTCAAAGAGATCCAAACCGGTCAGTTTGCCCGTGAGTTTGTCCTTGAGAGTCAGGCAGGTAACCCTGGGTTTAATGCTATTCGTCGCCGCGAAGCTGAGCACCCCATCGAAGAAGTGGGCAAAGATCTGCGAGCTATGTTTAGCTGGCTGAAAAAAGTCTAAAAACGACTGATCACAGCGGGACGTTTTCCCGAGGGTAGAAGTCAGGAGTCGGGGGGCAAAATATAGGGTCTCACGGACTTCTGACTTCCGATTCACCACCCAGCTGCGCTTTCCCGGTTTAAGTGGATGCCCCATTATTTTTTAATATCGGACGGCATCTTCTGTCCGATTAATATCGAGCGGCATCTTCTGTCCGATTCTGAAACTCTGATGATGTTTGAGTATCTTCCCAAACATCGATTAGCTTTGTGATTAACAAGACCAAACAGGCTAAAGACACACCTAACTTTAGCCAGGTGAACAAACTTGAAAGAATCTCACCATGGTTAAACACTGGCATGGGGTTACTCCTGTGAATAAGAGGCAAAACACTTAATGGCAACGCTGTTGCCTATCGCAGCCATTGAGTGCCAATGAATGAGATGAACCTGTTGGTTAGAAGATAAATAATCTCCTAACAGCTCTTCGAAACGGTTTATCTTTTGTTGATAATGATTTTATTTTTCGGCTGGTCAGGCTAATTAAGCACGGGAAAATCTACACCGTACTATAAACGCCCCAACCACTGCTAAACCTACTACAGTACTAGATTCAGGAACAGTTTCAGGCGTTTGAGGATTGTCGATGTCAGTAACATTGTTGCTCATTCGGAAGGAATGATTATCCGTTTCAAAGCCACTTAGTTGGGTTTGAGAAATAACAATTTGGTTAAAGGTGCTTCCTGTTGTATCGGTATAGAAGTGGACATAGCCATTGCCCTGATTCAATTGGTGGCCAGCTTTTATGGGCAGGATAGGCTCAATGTCACTGGCAGTGAAGGTGCTAATTTTTGTGCCATTATTGAAGAATGATAGCTGGTTGCCATCACTTAAAGATCCCCAATTCATGCCAAAGTAATTGAGTTCTTTGGCAAGGTCGATCGTCACTGAGTTACCTTGGAAAACCGCTAGATAATCCGATACGTTTTTTTCGCCATTGGCACCGGTGGGAGCCCAGCGGTCATTGTAAGTGCCACTATTGTAAATTCCTGTACGGTCACCTGACGTGGTGCTAAGGCTGCTTTCAAATGTGTAGGTAATCAAGTCGCTACCAAAGCTGTAGCTATTGTCTCCTACTTGTGTGGCAGCTGAATTGAAATCGATCGTTGTTGTATTGTCGTCATAAAAATCTGAGAATGCGCCTAATTTACCAGCGCTATCACCAGGGTTTATCCCTTGGGTAGTTTTGGCAGTAATGTCGCCAATGGTGGTCTCACCAAAGATTAAGAGAGCGTCATCGTCAAAATCATTGGCAAGTGCAATATTGCCAGGAGCAACGGATGCTAAAGTCGCAAATGTGCCCAGCGCGAAAGCCTTATAAATCATTTAGATTCTTTATGTGAAAAGCCAAATGCTGAAGATCTGCACCCGTCTCGGCCAGGCTAATCAATATTGAGTTGCTTAATTATGCAAACCTGAGTACTGAAAAGCCAAATGCTGAAGATCTGCACCCGTTTAGCTTATCGATACCCTGTTCAACCTAATCAGGGACAGCACAACGTTGGTTGAATCATAGCCATTAACGTTTTGATTTAGTTAAGGGAATGTAGCCAGTTTTTGATTTCAGTCTTGGCGCTACCACAATCATGATTTTGGTTGCTATAATCTTGAACTTTTCGACAAAAATCATAAAACCATCGAACAATGTGAACTTCTGTAGAGATACATGGCTCTAGAGCACATTAGTCAGCTGAGCTATACCTGGCATAGAAAATGACCCTGGCCGACTTAAATAATTAGCTTCATCTCTAACAATAGGCACCATCGTTCTAGCCATCGCTTTATGGGCGTAGGAAAGAACATTTCTCTCTTCCGCTGGTGTTTTTTAGTAAAGCATCCGGTTTTATTCACAAAGGATTATTGAGAACTATCCCGACCTTCCAGGCCTTTGTCTGAAAATTTCAAAGAAAATACGTCTGATTCAACGATTGGGTGTCTACTGCCATGCTTTGAACATTACACATATATTTGCTCGAGAACTAAAATTGTGTCCAAGCCCCAAAGTAAAGCCCTGCTCAGCTGTTTAACGCTACTTACAACCTATTCTTCAGCGAATTTAGGTTATGGTAAGGCCGCAGAAATCAATGTTGATGCCGATAATAGGTCCGGTGACGATGTACCGGATTTAACCGTTACTCAGCAATCAGATTCTGAGGATGTTTCTGGTGCAACCCTCCATGCCCAAAGCATTCAGCCTGATCATGAAGTACAGCCAGCATTTGCCTCTCAATCAGTTGCCATCACAGGCAATGAAGATATTTCAGCACATGCAACAATAGAAGATAGCAGAGCCGCTAGATTACAGCACCTGGTGGATACAACCACCCGTGATTTACCTTCTGACAACTCTCTGTTGTCAGAAGACATATTAGAGGACATTTCAGAAGATACAGCATCAGCGTTAGCACATAGTGAGGGTGCTATAGAAATCGCTGTTGCAACGGTTCCTGCGGAACAAACGCCTGTAGAGGTACCCACGATTGATGTATTCAATACTGACGCCGTTGATCGTAGTGGAGTCGAAGATACGGTTGTTTCGGCTGAAAATGTAGAGTCTGACTTAGATAGCTCCCTTGAAATTGCCCAATTGCCGCTTGAACCTCCCATTGTGACGCCAAGGTCCCAGGAGCAGAAAGTCATTGAGCAATTACTTGAAGGGGCTCCATCCAGTGCAGATATCCCTACTCCGTATCGTAGTTCTCCAGCGATTACAATTTCTAACCCCTCCGGTTTTGGTGCGGATAACTTTACAGGGTTTATTGGCGTTGGCTATCAAGAAAGAACTCGTTTTGCTAACCAAGACGACGGGGGATTAGTCGTCGGCGTTGGTTTGGGTGATGCCCGTGAAAACATCGGTGTGCAGCTATCCTATACCGTGGCTAGTTTTGGTGGCAGTCGAGATTTTGGCACGGGTGGTTTTAATGCCAAGCTCCATAAGCGATTAGCCGATGATTGGTCAGTGGCGCTAGGCTGGGAAGGTTTTGCCACCACTGGATTCGTTGACTTTGAAGACTCAATTTATGGCTCTGTTTCCCACCTGATTCGTACCCGTGAAAGCATTACCCAGCCGTTTAGTCGCATCGCCTTAACGGCTGGTGTCGGCAACGGTCGTTTTCGCACAGAAGACGACGTTTTTGACGATCGCGATAGTGTTGGTGTCTTTGGTAGCGCAGCTGTGCGCGTGGCAGAACCCGTCAGTGCCATTGTGGAATGGACCGGACAAGATTTAGCTGTGGGACTGTCCATTACACCCTTTAAAGATATTCCAATTGTCCTTCTACCGGCTGTTCGAGACATTGCCGGAGCGGGGGATGGTGGCCGATTTGTCATGGGTGCTGGCTTGTCATTTCAACTTTAAATAAAGAGAACTATAGAGGCACGAAATCAACATGCTATTTCTAAAACAGTCAACATCAACGAGTTCCCTTTGGCAGCTTTTGTCAGCTGGTGTGGCAGCAAGCGCAATTATCTGTAGTCCCTCAGTTGGATTAGCCCAGAATCAATCAGATGTGACTGGCCCCAATTTGTCGGATATGACGGGTCCTAATTTATCGGATACCACCGGCACTAACCAGTCGGATACTACAGCTGTTGGTGGAGAACAAATTTTTAGAAATGCCAATGGAGAGTTTGTTAGCCTGGCTGAATTATTTGAAGATTTTTTTGACACCTATGGTGAAGAGCTGGGCATTGATAAAGATGCTAGTTTGTCTGACAAATTAAGGCAGGCCGTTCAAAGCTGTTCTGCTCAAGTGAACAGCGGCACTCGGCGGTTTGCCCGTGATCCAGGCTCTAGTATCCAGCCAGTTTCCCTAGCCTGTGAGGAGTTTAGTCGCTTAGTTCAATCCGCTCAACAGTCTTTAAACCAATACAAACAAGCTCGCCCACAATCCAACACAGTGGATCAACGATTGTGGTGAGTGGTAGTGAGGCTACAACGATTACCCAAATAAGATGCATATAAACTTCTCAGAAGGATACTCCAAAGATGGGCAATTTTTTTGATTTTCTGGCTCAATATGGACGTCATGTAGCTGTGGGTTTGCTAACAACAGTGGCTACATTGGGGGTGTCGTCGACCGCTACGCAAGCTCAGGAAAGCTTTGGCAATCAAGGCATCCGGCTAGACGTAGACACTATTGTTGAATTTGAGTTTTTAGAATCCAACGGTAGTTATCAATCTACGTTTGGCATTATCAATTTACAAACGGGTGAAAAGTTTCCCATCTACAGTGAAGTTAAAGGGTCCGATGTGCCACAACCTGTAAATAAACCCTCGGATTACCAAGATGATGCCGGTGTGAACAACCGAGATGATTTCCAGGGAACTCCTGGTGTGACCGTGCCTCAACCTTTAGAAGAGTTTCGATTAACAGCAAATACTGAGTATAGCTTTTACTTAGAGTCTTCATTTAATGGGCAACCTGCCGGCATTTTATATTCAACCACCCGTCAAAATGCTGGCAATCGTCAGTATGCTCGATTTGATGGCCCCATAGGAGATGTGATCGATGGGGGGCTGTTGCTGCGCTGGGAGGATTCGGGTTCACTCCTGGTTGGGGCGGAAAATGCCGATTATGACTACGATGATTTTATTGTTCGTATTGGTGGGTATTTGCAATGGGATCAGCCCTAAGGTGATGCAGAACCCCTCCCTGACGGTTCCCCTTACCAAGGGGAACCCTAAGCAGACTATTTGAAACTACTGAACCTTCAGGTTTTTGGCCATTCTCTCTGACTTATGTATACACCGTAGCCAGCATTGGGGGGTGCTCTAATCAAAAGATATTTCTATGATTAAGCAACTGTACTCAGGACTTAGGACTTAAGGCTTTTCTTCAATGATTGGAAAGGCATTGTAAACTTTATGAATGCCTTCCCAGCCGTCTTTTTTTCCGGCGTTTTGTCTAGCAATGTTTTCAGCTGCTTTAACACTGGTGGCGTGAACTGAAACGAGGGTTTTGGTGCCCCATTCGGAAACTACGACATAGTAACAAGAGGTGGGATTGGAAATAGATTGAGACAGCATCAGTGGTAGCCCATGCAACTATATATTCCTCTGTCTCTTGCCAGGGAGGTTATGCATATTCGTTGGCATCCGTAACGAAAGTTTAGCAATACTAAAGCCTATTCAGCGCGGCCATAGTAGGCAAACGCCTTAGAATTATTAGGGGTTTCGTCAACCGTCATCCCTAACCAGGCCCATAGCTGGTCGCCCAGGGAAAAGTGCCACCACTCGTTGGGGTGTTGACGAAACCCAGCCGCCTGCATTGCCTGGGCTAATACGGTGCGATGGTGATGAAATGTTTGGCCATCGAGTTTATCCGCAAAATAGTTGGGATAGGACCGTGCAGAGATTTCGTCGATGTCAGACCCCATATCCACCACCTGCCGCTGGGCATCTACCAGGGTGATGTCGATGGCTGCTCCGGTACTATGGGGCGGTGGCGTTGCCATGTCATGGCTAGGAGCCGCCCAAAACTGATATACCTGGGCCATCAGTTCTTCCCTAGGTGCGTCGTCAGTTCCCCCCAGTTGCTTACTTTGCCACACCTGCAACAACTGTTCGTAGGTGTAGTTCACCATAAACTGCTGCACAGGAATGGGACGGTAGGCATCAAAGATTTGAATCCGCCAGCCAGGATACCGCTGCTGTAGGTGCACTTGAGCCTGCACTAAAGCCCGTAATACCCCTTCCCGCACATAGTAAGGAGATCGTTCTCCATAGGGAGCCCCCAACATCGCATAGGGATGAGGGTCAACAACTGCAAACTGTTCTAACGGAATTGGTACTAAAGATTCGCCGCATTCTTGAATGGGAATACGTTGATAGGGCTTAGGGGCCATAAAACCTACCCAACCGCCACCGGCTGTTTCACCCTCTCAACAAAGTTCGCCAACAACTGTAGACCTGTCTTAGCAGACTTCTCAGGGTGAAACTGTACAGCCATCAGATTGTCCTTAGCAACAGCGGCTGTCACCGTTTGACTACCGTGGGTAACAGTGGCTGCAACAATGGAGGGATCGGTTGTCTCGGCATAGTAAGAGTGGACAAAGTAAACCCACTCGTTGGATGAAATTGTGGACCAGAGGGGGTGATCTGGCTGGGTTAGCTGTAGCTGGTTCCAACCCATGTGGGGAATGGTGATGCCGGGCTCGGGCTTAAATTTACGCAGGGTGCCCTTGAGTACACCAATGCCAGGCTCAACACCTTCTTCAGAAGCTTCAAATAAGAGCTGTAGCCCCACACAAATACCCAGGAAGGGTTTACCGCTGGCGATGACATCGCGGATTGGTTGGGCTAAGTTGCGATCGCATAAATGCCGCATGGCCGGGTCAAAGGCACCCACACCGGGTAGCACCACACCATCAGCCCGATGAATCACCTCTGGCTGATCAGTCACTATCGGCGTAGCCCCAGCAAACTCTAGCCCTTTACAGGCCGAGTGCAGATTACCCATGTCGTAATCAATCACAGCGATGGTTGGCATAGTCCCTCTGGTAGGCGATTACTGCTCTATAGTATCGGCTTGACTGAAGGATGGGTAGTTGGGGGGAGGGCAAAAGGGCAGGTATGTTTAAGAACAGCCCCCATTCCCCATTCCCTACTCCCCTAGACCAATGTCCGCGCCTATTTTGATCACCAGCTTCCGACCCTGGAAAGCGCATCAAGGCCTCAATACCAGCGATGTCTTACTAGAACGTGTGGCGGCAAAATTACCGCAGAATGCTATTTTTTTGCGCTGGCTGCCGGTTAATTTTGACCTGGCACCGATGCAGGTGATTAATCACATTGTTCAGTATCGGCCCAAGGCCGTTATCTGCTGCGGCATGGCGGAAATGCGTCAGACATTAACCGTAGAACAGTGGGGCACCCATGGGGACAATCGCCTGGCAACGCCCATTGATCTCAAGACCTTGATCAAGAATACAATTCACACCCACATCAGCAACGATGCTGGCAATTTTGTGTGCAATCGCCTTTACTACCGGGTGCTCAGACATCTTAAGCAACAGTCCGCTGCCGCCCTATTTGTCCATGTGCCGTTGATTACTCCAGCTAACCATACCGTCATTGAGTTTGATTTCCTAAAAATCGTTGACCATTTAAATTCAGCCTGTTGATAATCTTGTATAGTCCCCACCATCAATAGCTCCCAGACAGGTTAGGGGACGGAAAATGTACCTTCTATTTTGCCCCCACTGTTTGTCCAATGTTCTTCCCCCTCATTGCCCAAGCTCCTTCACCGCCGCAAATCGTCCGCCCCCAAGAAGTCAGACCCCTACCGGCTCAGCTAGATACGCTCCCTGTCTTTAATAGCAACAGTCCTGAGCTGATTGGCGAGCCAGGGATTTTACTCTCCACATTTCCACCCGAGGGCATGGAGCACCCAGAAGCCCATCTGGACTTTGCTTTTGAGGGACGATTTGATGTGTTTGCTCACCATGTCTATCGGGCAGATGATCCTGAGGATCTCAGACCAATGTATGTGGCCATTTTGGTGCACAATCCTGGTGTGGAAACAGTGACGGTGAATGTGCTGGCTGGCGCTAGCTACTTAAGTCAACCAGATGCACCGTTTATCACATTGCCGAGTGCAATCCGCTTTTCGCCTCGTAATCCGGTGTTTGCTGGCCCCGGTAGTCGAGTGATGGGAGATTTGATCCAGGGGCGTCGTCAAGATCTAATCCCGTCTCAATTAGTTGTTCCCCCTGGGGCCAATGCTCTGCTTTTAAACGCGCCCATTCCGGTGGCCGAGTTTGACCCACCCATTAATGGTCGCTCCACTTTAATTGAATTGGATAGCAGTGGCCCTGTTTATCTGGCGAGCCTGTCAGAAACCGCTAATGTGGACGGCAATGACCATGAGACTGCCCCCACATTGGCCCAGTGGGCATCCATAGTAAAGAATTCAGGGTTGGCTGGACCTCGCGATCGCACCCCCACCCCCATCACCGACAATTCAGGTCAGGTGATTTATGGCCGTGTGGCAGGGGTCGCCCAAGGATCTAGCTGGACCGCCACCGTTACTGATGATGGCGCTGACGTGCTGACTATTCCAGCATCAAATACAGCCATTTCCTATGGCCTCAGTACCCTGCATGCAGGGCAAATGGGTACCAACCAAAACCAAAGTGCTCCCATGTTGGTGCGTTATGGAGACACCGCCTACCAAGCCCATGGTAATTATGGTGTGGAATACACCCTGGCATTTCCCTTACAAAACAGCACCGATAGTCATCAAACCGTCACCATTGCCCTGGAAACCCCCATTAAAGAAGACACCCTGTCAACAGCAGGGTTACAGTTTTTCGAAACCCCACCAAACCGCACCTTTTTCCGAGGCCCCGTCCAAGTCAGATATCGCGACGACGACAACCTCCCTCGTATACGCAATTTCCATCTAGTACAACTGCGCGGGCAACAGGCTGAACCCCTAACAACATTAACCCTAGCCCCTCAGGAAAAACGTCGAGTAGACATCATCTTGCGCTATCCCCCCGATGCCACCCCACCCCAAGTTATTACTATCCAAACAGAATAAATAGACCCAACACTTAATCTATGGTGATGATGCGCCATTTGTATTAAACCATGCTTTTATTGCATGGTTTAATGAGAAAATCACATAAACGTCCTTGAGATGTAACGGAACTTACAATCTGTGTCTTCTGAAATAAGGAAGATAACTTGAACTAGCATAACTTGCGGGTTATGCTCGTAATAGAAGACACAGGTGTATGCAATTCCAATACCCTATTGGTGAGTACATTGCTGAACTAGTAGAGGTTTGGGCCGATTTTAAAGAGGCTTTTATCGCAGTCTGTATTCAGCCCTTCTTCATGTAGGGGTAGAGCACAAGCATGTCAAATGTATTCATTATTGGTGAGTTAAATCACAAAATCCAGAGAGCTAAAGAGAGTCTGTTTACCGGAGTACTTGCAATAGGGACCCATAACGAGGTCGAATGGTTCCTATATTTTCTCGTTGGTCAAATTGTTTGGGCGAATACCCGCACCCATTCAAAACGCCGTTGGCATCGCCAATGCCTCAAATACTCTCCGGATTTAAGCAAGAAAGCAATTCATGACATTGCCCATCAACCTGAAAACTATAAAGTGATGGCGCAATTAGTTATGCAACAAAAGTTTAGTCGGGAGCAATTTTCTCAAGTCGTCATAGGCTGCATTTCTGAAATTCTGTTCGATATCATCTACCAGGCGACACTAGAGCTCAAAACCTCGCAAAAACTAATTTATAAAGTTAGCTCCCGCAACGGGGCTAACTTTCCTTGTATCGGCCTTCATCGAGAACCTATCTGGCAGCAGGTTCAACAAGATTGGCATGCCTGGCAACAGGCAAATCTAACTGATTACAATCCTAATCTAGCACCGAAGATTATCAGAGCTGATATTCTTCGGGAGCGCACATCAGAGGCAACATTTCGCGAGTTGGAAAAATTAGCTGATGGTCGGTTAACCCTGCGAGATTTAGCCGTGAAAACAGGCCAACCCCTGATTTTACTAACACAGTCATTGATTCCCCACATCCGTCGGGATCTGATGAAGTTGGTCAACGTGAAAGATTTATCATCTGCCCCCTATATCAAGCCAAGGACCCCAACATCTTTTGTACCGTCTTCTGGTAGTCATCATTCCGTAGCTAAAAAGAGAGCAGCCGTTACCTCTAGCATGAAGGCTAACCCGGTCAAGCGCCAAAGACCTTGTACCTGCAGTCAAGCAAACAATGATAAGGGTAAAGCTGTCGTCGCCTATGTTGACGACAACCTGGCAGATAGCCAGGCAATGGCCGATATTTTCAAAGAATCAGACTATCGCTATGTCAATATTTCTGATTCTTTACAGGCTCTCACCAAGCTGTTGGAGCTTAAACCTCAGCTAATTTTTCTCGATCTGGTTATGCCTGTGGTCAATGGTTATGAACTCTGTGCTCAGATTCGAAGAATCTCGGTACTTAAAGACGTTCCAGTCATCATCATGACTAATAACAACAGTATTCCTGATCGAGTACGGGCCAAAGTGGTGGGTTCCAATGGTTTTTTGGGTAAACCCATTAAACCCAAGCGAGTTTTGAAAGTGGTGCTCAAGCATTTACAAACTGAGCCAGTGACATCAACCAGTCCAGCGCAGTTTAGCAGGCTATCACCATCGTCTGTCTAACCGAGACACGGGGCAACACCGGAGACGGAAACAACTACAAAACAATAAATTTAGCTTAACAGAATAGATATCATCTATCCTTCTGTTAGGACACCATAGCGTTATATTCCTTAAGTCATCATGAGTTCTAATCAGGTCATCTTACAACCACCGCCAACCTATTTTCAACAGGAGGCTTCTCAATTACTTCAGCAAATAGGGGATGAGCTTCAATCTCTAAGTCAAAACTTTAGTATCCAGAAAGCGCATACATTGATGCGTTTAGCTCATACCCTGAAAGGGGCCGCAGCAACCGTGGGGTTAGATGTTATCAAAACCATCACCCAGGCATTAGAAAATGCATTTAAGGCATTGTGTACTCCAGATGCCAACCTAACTCCCACAGTAGAAGACTTAATTTTTGAAGGGTACAACTGCTTGGAACTGATGGTCTCAGTACGGTTAGCCAAAGAACCCATTGATGAGTCCAATATTTTGGCCCGGATAGCGACCATCGTCTCACAGCTACAGGAAAACCTAGGCGATCGGTTTGGTCAAGATAGCTATTTACCCACGTCCATTGAGCTTGGGGTTGATGTCACTCAGGCGATCTTTGAAAGTGGCGTCACCGACTACTTAAATGAATTAAGCTACGCTCTCAAAACGCCTGACCCTGAATCTTTAAAAGCCCTACTCCATATTCACGCTGATGTCTTCATTGGGTTAGCCGAATCACTTCAATTGCCAGGGTTTGGGGCAATTGCCAAAGCGACGTTAGCGGCCCTCAAACAGCATCCTGCCCAAACTGTTCACATTGCTCAAATTGCATTGGCCGACTATCGTGCTGGCCAGACAAAAGTACTACAGGGCGATCGCAACCAGGGGGGTGCCCCGAGTTCAGCTCTCCTACAGCTGGGCACCCAGGTACCCCAACGAACAAATCGATTGAAGGGCCTATGGCAATGGTTAAACCAACCGATAACAATGCCTCACAAAGCACTCCAAATTCAAGTCACTCAGCCATCAAGCCCTCCGCCAACACTCCCCACAAAACCCATCCCTGTTGTCAAGAAACAGCCCCTCAGTCAGGTATTCCTAAACTGTCAGGAGGACTTGAGTGATTTAACCAGACAGCATGATAAACCTGTTCTGGTGGAAATTCGAGAGAATGAAGTTCTCATTGACCAAGCCATCGCTCAGCGGCTATATGATCCGCTACTACAGCTGGTACACTATGCCTTCAAACAAGATCTTGAGATGCCTACCGTTCGACAGCAGCAAGGGAAATCAGCTCTGGGTAGAATTCAACTGGCGGCCAAGCAAGCAGAGCAGCATCTAGTGATGTGTGTTTGGGACGATGGATACGGCCTCAATCCAGAAACGCCCTGTCAGCAAGTGCGTCCTCAGATCGCCTCCTTACAGGGCACAGTGACTGCGGCCTATTCCCCTGGCAAGGGCACCTGTTTCACCCTGCGCATTCCCCTTAGCACCTGCCGTGTACACACAAGTGTTGGAAACTAGCGCGTTCGCGGTTGCCTCACCCCCTCTAGCTCCCCTGCCTCACCCCCTCTAGCTCCCCCTTACCAAGGGGGAGAACCGGAGTTTCCCCCCTTACCAAGGGGGGATTAAGGGGGGTAATGCAAGATTGTGAACGCCCTTTCGAGATGTGTGTACACGGTAGCCCTTCTAAGGCTTTGAGTAACGACTAAGGTTGTTTATGAAACACTAACGAAAGATTATTAGCAGGCATTTCCACCACCTCCTGCAGAGCTAGCTGATGTGCCTTAGCCGTCTCTTCAACAGTTTCTAAATCCCGCACGCCCCAATCAGGATTCTGTTCTTTCAGCCAGCCATCAAATATGGCATTACTAGGCGCTGTATGCTCACCATTACGCTTAAAGGGACCATATAAGTAAAGAACACCCTTTTCAGGCAGTACACGCCCAGCCCCAGCCATCAAAAAATCACACGCTTTCCACGGAGCAATGTGGATCATATTAATGGTGACAACTGCATCAATCGACCGCTTTTCATCTGCCTCCACAGGCCATGGGGCATGGCAAACATCGAGTTCTATGGGGGGGAGTAGATAGCGAGCATTGGTGGCCTGCTGCCAGGCGGCAATACTCTTCAGCATGGGCTCACTGATATCGCTGGGCCACCAACGTCGGGGTGCAAGTTTAGGGGCGAAAAAACTAGCATGCTCACCCGTACCGCTAGCAATTTCCAACACGGTGCCTGGATTGGGTAGAACGCGCTCTAGCACTGCGAGAATGAACTCACGATTACGCTCAGTGGCAGGGGCATAGAGACGACCGTCATTGGGTTTGAAATCAGGCATGGGAGGGGGGACTTATTGGTGATTAGTTTTGAGTGTAGCAGGGCTGGCACAAGGCGCAGCCTCTACAAGACATCCATCAGGCCCCAAGAACCAAGAACTAAAAACTAGAAACTAAGAACTAAAAACCCCCTAAACCTGACCATAAAGCTGTTGAATCACCTGATCTGCCTGCTGTAGTTGATTTAAAGCCGTCTGCAATTGGTCCAATTCATGTTGTCCCTGGTGTTCTTGGTTTTGCTTTTGGGTTAGTAAGGTTTCTAAATCAGCCTTGCGAGCTTTGATGTCGGCATCCAGGCGACTGATGACGGATTGCTCATAGTCGCGAAAGTACTGAATAATGGCTGAATGGATAGGTTGCTGCTGTTCAGCGGCAATGCGGGGTAGGTGGGTTCTGAGTTCCTGGCGCGCCGCTGCGACTAAGGCACGACGGGTTTGGTCAATTTGGAAGGCCCCGATGCCCAGGCTGGCAATCCCTAGGGTAATGGGTCCGGCGATGGTGCTGATCAGACTGGAAGCTAAAAGGCTGGCACCGATGGCAGCGACTACATTAATCAGAATGCTCTGCAGATCGATGCTGGCCAGAACTGCTTTAATTTCAGGGGTATCTGCCGGTTGGTTGAGGGCATCAATGGCCCATGCTGCCCAGCTGGGTTGGCTGTTGTCGAGGGGAAGCTCCACGAACTGACCGCTGAGGGTATTTAGAATTTGCTGGGTGATTTGGTTGTAGGAGGTACCGTAGTGGGCGGCCCGCTTAGACAGAGCTTGAAAAGCACTGCGTAAGGTGGGTTCCAGGGTGCGACTCCAGTGTAAAAGTCGATCGTTGAGATAGCGTTGAAAGGCCGTCTCTAGGGATTGGTTAAACTGTTGCCGACCGGCAGGGCTGACAAGATCTAACAGGGAGAGATCGGGTTGGTAAGGGGCAAAGTCTTTTTCAAAGGTGGTTTCCAGGCTAAGGATAAAGTCCTTAAAGGAGGAGGTGGTGGCTGTGGCATTGCGATCGCAACTCGTCCGAATCTCCTGCTGAAACTGATCGCGAATCACCACCAGCTGTTCAAACACCGGAGCCAGCTGCAAAATAGTTTGCTTCAGCTCAGCCACACTTTGCGCCAATAGAGTCTGACGCAGCTGCACCTTTTCCGTAAGTTCTGTCAGCGTACGCCGAGATAAGGCCACTACTGGTTGAAACTCAGCCTGGGTCCGCTCATGGGTAAGAAACTGATCCAGGGTGAGCAAAAACCGCGAAAATCCTGGATCGCGAATGGGCTCATCTGGAGTCTTAATCCGCTGACGTAGCACCTCCAGGGCAGAAATGGGAAATACCCGCTGGTCGTAGCGATCGCAATAGTCTTTAAGGGTACTGTGAAACACCTGATGCAGGCGGGATTCTGCCTGGGCCAATTCATCTGGATCATCGGGATCTAGCAAACTATCCTTAATGTGGTCCCAGGCATTCAGCAAGAAAAACAGCGACAGCCCTTTATGTTGCAAGTAGTTATTGAGATAGCGACGCTCAGCCAGGGTGCAAGGCTGTGTAGCCCGCAGCATAAACAAAATTGCATGACAGCTTTGGATATAGCCAAGGGAAAGTTTATTTAGAGCTTCAGTATCGTTGAGACCCGGACTATCAACAATTTCAACACCGTTTTCTAACAGCGATAGCGGATAGTGAATCACCGCATGGCTCACATGGGCAAAAGGTGGGGTACTGCCATTTTGACGCATATCAGCTGGATCGATGGTGTACCGCTGGGTAAATGTCTCCATGTCTAACTGCTCAGGCGGTCGGTCATCGTTGAAGTAAATCGTTGCTTCAGGGGTAGGACCATAGCGAAGCACCGTCAGTAGGGCCGTGCAAGGATTCACATTGCTGGGCAATAAGGGTTCTCCCAGTAGCGCATTGAGAAACGTACTCTTCCCCCGTTTCATATCCCCTAGCACCATGAGGCGAAAGACTCCCTGGCGCAGACCTTGACTAGCAGCCGAGAGATCGATGAGGGGCTGGGTGAGATCAAACGTTTCTTGCAACGGCTGAAGCGTACTGATCATCGTCTCAAGCTGAACAGCAAGGGCTTGACGCAGATTAGAAACTTGGGAGAGATGGGGTAACAGGGACATAGGGAGACGATTCATAATATTCTCAAACGGCTTGACTCATGGTCAGTTGGCCACTTGAGAGTATTTCTATTGTAGGCAATGGTAGAGCAGACAGCTCCGATGCTTCTACAAACGCTGAGGAATGAGGGTTTATGATTTCTCGGTGTGGGAGCGTTCCATGGTTGATGTAGGGGCGTTCCATGGAACGCCCCTACATCAACCGCTCAATTAAATGGTCTCCTACCCGTAAGGCGTTGGCAATCACCGTCAGCGCCGGACTTACGCTGGCATTAGACGGAAAGAAACTGCTGTCCACCACATAAAGATTATCCACGTCATGGGTGCGGCAGTTAGGATTCAAAACCGACGTAGTCCGGTCATTCCCAAATCGGCAGGTACCGCATTGGTTAGCCATCACCTGAATAGGCACCTCACCACGGGGATGGGTACCGCGCTGAAACCCACCTAAGTCTTTTTCAAGGGTCTTTAGCACCTCTATCCAACGATAAACCAGGCGATCATGGGCCTCTAAATTATTGGGAGTATAGTCAATGTAGAGTTTGTTATGGTCGATGCGCACACGGTTGTTGAGGTCAGGTAAGTCTTCAGTTTGAATCCACCAGCCAATGGAGCGCGTGGCCAACTGTTTGAGGCCAAAATCAGGCATATATTTGGCCAGAATTGAGAGCAGTGGGGGAGCCTCAGCAAAAATAATGTCGCTGAGCAGGCCACCTGTATTGTAGATATGGCCCATCGGGTAGGGAAAATCGGTATCTCCCCAGTAAAAATCGTTAATGTAGACAGTTTTAGGAAAATCTCCTGAGTTAGTTTTATTCGTGAGCTGTACCACGGCTGTCAGTAAGCTTTTCATCAGATTGCGACCCACCAGGTCAGAACTGTTGGCTAGACCACAGGGGTGTTGCTCATTGGCCGACTGAAGTAATAGAGCAGCTGAATTAACAGCACCACAGGATAGGACAACAATATAGGCAAAGAATAAGTAGGTTTGGTTGCCAATTTGGGTTTCCACCGCTTTGACCATCTGACCGGAGGGGTCAGTGTGGAGAGCGACCACCCTAGCTTCGGTTTTGAGGGTGACGTTGGAGTGGGTGAGGGCCGGGGCAATGCCGCTGACTTCAGAGTCGTTGGTGGGGTCATCGTCCTGGCGAGTAAGGCCCAAGGGTAGACAAGCGGGGTGGAGGTTCTGGGTTGCGATCGCAACCATTATTTCTTCAATCTCTTGCTCTTGGTTAATCGCTTCATAGGGATACTCTCGACTATGCCCAGGCTCCGTTGGATCGCCACCGAGGGTGCCATGCACCTTATACAGCCGCTCAGCTTCAGTGTAGTAAGGCTCAAAATCAGCGTACTTTAAACACCATTCCAGGGAAACACCTGTTTGATGTTCTACCCGCTCAAAGTCTCGTTCTCGCATTCTTAGCAAGGCAGCCCCGTAGATTTTAGTATTGCCACCTACGGCATAGTTCATCTGAGGGGAGAAGGGCTCGCCAGCAGTGTCGTACCATTGCTCGGGAGCATGGTAACGTTCTCGTTTAAAGACATCGACGTCACTGCGATTTTGTTCTTCGAGGGGCATAAAGTCTCCCCGCTCTAGGATCAGAATCTTTTTACCGGTGGGTGCCAGTTTACAGGCTAGGGTACCGCCCCCTGCACCAGTACCGACAATAATTACGTCATACTGCTGGTCATCAATAATCACAAAGTACCCCTTGCCACCAGATCATTTACTAAAACAGGGCACACAGGCCCGACACAGCCAATTCAGCCTGAACTTTAGTTATCAAAGCTGCAAAGATAATTATATTTAAGACAATTAACATTAAGAGCGCATGTACTTGCTCTTCACCGATTCCATCTAAATTCATAGTTGTCCTCCCATCTCAAGGCACGGTTAGCTATTGCATGGTCAAAACCATGGTACAAACATCGACTGATTCTGCAACTGCTATGGGGCTATGTCAAACGACGATTAGTCAAAGATTATGGAACAAATAAAACATTAATTAAAGAGATAATATCAATCCGAGTATTGCCCTGAAGCAATCCTTTTGCAGTGTAGCTACAAATACTTTTGAGGCAGATATTTGTCAGTAATTCTTAAAGCTTATACGGATATCTGCAAGTATCTTTTTTCATAGAGTTCCTTATTGTCTAGGAAAATCAGCGGCAATCTAAGTAAACGATCTTCAATCTGATAGATTTCCTGTCCAGAAGTTCCTGATAAGGTTTCAGTAAAGATTAAAAATTATTTTTTCATCAAGGTTCATTGTTCGTAACTCCAGTAATCATGGTGGGACCCTTGGCAGCGTGAATGAGCAGATGTGATTTCGCAGGGTATTCCCCATGAAACTTAAACGCTTATTTGTGTGGCTTTTTCCCGTTGCATTGGTAATGACTTTGCTATGGGGTAGCGCGCAGCCAGTGGCAGTTGTTGCGGCTACTAATGAAACAACAGGACAGATCCTGCCTCCTCTCAACAGGATTGCTGATCAAACCGCAACGAAGGAATTTACCCTTCCTCCGCTGCCCTATGCCTATGATGCACTGAATGACTATATTGATACCGAGACCATGACGGTGCACCATGACCGGCACCATGCTGGGTATGTCAGAAAATTGAACGGTGCGATCGCAAACTATCCCGAGCTACAGTCAAAATCTATAGAAGAGTTACTTAGTAACATAAATGACCTTCCCTTAAATATCCGTGCAACTGTGCGCAAGAACGGTGGCGGCCATGCCAACCACACCATGTTTTGGGAAATCATGACCCCCGACGGTCAGGGACGACCCACTGGAGCCATTGCCGCAGCTATCAATCAAGCATTTGGAGACTTTGAAACCTTCAAACAAACCTTTAATAGTGCCGGTAAAACTCGGTTTGGCAGCGGTTGGGTATGGCTAGTTTTAGACAGAAATGGTCGACTTACCGTGATGAACACTCCCAACCAGGACAGTCCTTTAATGGATGGCTACTACCCCATCATGGGCAACGATGTCTGGGAACATGCCTATTATCTAAAGTATCAAAATCGTCGAGGAGATTACCTCAACGCCTGGTGGAACGTCGTCAACTGGGATGAAGTCAATAATCGTCTGGAACGAGGCAAAGCCTATCTAGCAGGTTAAAAGGATTTATTCCCCCGATCTGTAGGCGATCTCCCCATAGCCCCAACGGGATGTACAGCAGTGCATCCCTACAGGTCTTTAAAATTGTTTAACCTACATTTTTAAGAAAAGGCCGATAGATCCAAAGACTCAATACCATTGAAGAATATCAGCAGTTGTTCAGTAATTTGGGCAACCCCGTCTTCTACATTAGACTCAATATTTAAGGGCAATACAGGGTCATGCAGAGAAAGGCGTAGTAAAAACCACCCGTCTTCTTCTGGAGAGGAACAGGCCACGCGGACACCTTCATAGTTATTCGGGACTAATGACCAATCATCCTGTTGTTCAACAAAGGTTTTAAGCTGACCAATGACACTCTCACCATAGGACTTAAACTCATTTACACCAATCTTGATACGAATCTCTCGACTTTCTCTTGGTTCTTTAAGAGTCGCGATCAAATCTGTCAGTGAGCGCCCAGCCTGTTTCACTTTAGCCAGCTCAATCAACAACTTACTCACCAGATACGCTCCATCATCAAGAAAGTAGTTCTCCCGCATGGCACCGTGGCCGGAGGTTTCAATCGCCAGCCAAGATTCTTCTCCAGTTTGGTTTAAGCGCACAGCTTCGGTAATGACATTTTTATAGCCACGCTTAAAGCGATGGTGTTTACCCCGTAAATCTTGTTCAATGAACTGAGCAAGCCCATCGGAGGTAATGGAGTCAGTCACGATGGTAGACTCTGGGTGTTCCTGCAGCACAATGGCAGATATCAGGGCAATCAGGCGGTTACGGTTCAGTTCCTGGCCTTGATGATCCACAGCAGCAGAACGGTCCACATCCGTATCAAAGATAATACCGAAGTCTGCTTCATTGGCTAATACTGCCTGGCAAATGGAAGCCATGGCATCGTGATTTTCAGGGTTAGGAATGTGGTTAGGAAACATGCCATCAGGCTCTAGGAACTGACTCCCGCTTGTGTCAGCACCCAGGGGTTCGAGCACTTTGCTGGCATAGAAACCACCGGCACCATTACCAGCATCGACAATAATTTTTAAGCCCTGTAAGGGTTGCTCAAAATGTTGAGGATGGTTAACGGCATTGCGAATTTTCTGAACCAGCTGATCGGCATAGACAGCAATAAAGTCACGGGTTTCAATAGTTCCAGCTCTGTCTACTAGTGAGAAGTCGTTTTGTTCAGCTAATGTCAGGATTTCAGTAATATCTGCCTTCGCAAGACCACCCTGGGCAGTAAAAAATTTCAGGCCATTGCGGTTAAAGGGCAGGTGACTGGCGGTCATCATAATGGCCCCATCACAGTCAAAGCCGGGGGTGACGGTGCTCATAAACATGGCGGGCGTAGAGGCCATGCTGACGTCATACACATTTGCACCAAGGCTAGCCATGCCATCCATCACACTTTGCATGAGAGTAGGCCCAGAGACACGGCTATCACGACCGACAGCAAGCTGCAGATCTGTCGCTGGCTTACTAAGTTTTGTGGCGAGCCAGGTGGTAAAGGCTTGCCCTAGCCGCTGAGCGATTTCTGGGGTGAGGTTAACGGGTTCGTTAGGAACACCGTCGATTGCAACACCACGGATGTCCGAGCCATTTTGAAGCTTTTTCCAGTTGAAATCTTGCATGGGAATGGGGGATCACTCAGGTTTGCATTGGGTCACCTTGAGTATGGCGGTTGGGATCGAAAATATGGAAAATTCACTGATTTTGTTAACTCGCGTAAGCTAAGTTGAAGAGACTCCCAAAAATCTCTTCCTACCATCTACAGCCCCAACCTGGGTTCTTATTTTTGTGCAGTCCCCGAATGATTAGGACTTGGCTCAACCTGGGTTGACCGCTTCATCCATAGCTTTATGGTTGACATCTATCTACTAGATGGTAGATACTTAAGCCATGGAAAAAAACACGGCTAAACGCATATTGGATGTTGCTCAAGATATGGTGCGTAATCGAGGCTATAGTGCCTTTAGTTATGCTGATATCGCACAGCAGGTTGGTATTCGCAAAGCTAGTATTCACTACCACTTTCCCTCTAAGGATGAGTTGGTGAAAGAGTTAGTCAAACGATATCGAGAGGAAATGGGAAAGGCGTGCGATCGCATTACCCAGTCCACGGCCAGCCTTGATCAGCAAATTGTCCAATTTGCCAATCTCTACCGCAATGGTCTAGAGGAGCACCAGATCTGTCTATGCGCCATGTTAGCAGCAGATTTCGAAGTTTTACCCCAACCTATTCGGGAGGAGATTCAAACCTTCTTTAGCCACACTGAGAACTGGGTCATAAACTTGCTCCAGCAGGGATGTGACAACGGACATTGGGACTGTCATCCCTCAGTTGAACAGGAGGCAAAGGGTTTGATTGCGATGCTCCAAGGGGCACAGCTACTGGCTCGTTCATCAGCGGACAGTGTGGTTACCTTTGAGCAGGTTGTTTATCCACTGCTTACAGCAAAATTTGCCAAAGCCTAAATTTTTTGTCCTGTCATCTACCTTCTGATAGGTAGATTATTCACTATTTCCCCACAAGGAGCTCAACATGTTGCAGTCATTTGCAGATCAAAAACTCATTGTTATCGGTGGCACCAGTGGTATGGGTAAAGCCGTTGCCCGCATTGTTCTTGAAAATGGTGGTTCAGTTGTTTTAGTTGGTCGTCGTGCAGAAAAGTTGCAGGTCGCCGTTGACGAGCTGAAGGCCTATGGTCCTGTTATGGGAGAGCGTGCTGACATTTCGCAACCTGAGAAACTTCAGGCTTTAATTGCAAAAATTAATCAGGCCCATGTAGACGCTACATTGTTAGTTAATGCAGCTGGAGCCTTTCTCCCCAAACCATTCCTGGACTATGAAGCCGCTGACTATGATCTCTATCTAGATCTGAATAAGGCCACCTTCTTTATTACCCAGGCAGTGGCTCGAAACATGATTAAGCAAAACAACAAAGGTGCCATTGTGAACATTGGCTCTATGTGGGCTAAGCAGGCCATCCAGGCAACGCCATCTTCGGCGTATTCTATGGCTAAAGCGGGTTTGCATTCCTTGACTCAACATCTCGCGATGGAGTTAGCTGAGCACAATATTCGGGTGAATGCAGTCTCTCCTGCTGTGGTGGCAACACCTATTTATGAGGGCTTTATTCCCAAAGAGGATGTGCATGATGCCCTGCAAGGCTTTAACGGATTCCATCCCATTGGCCGCATTGGCACCCCTGAAGATGTAGCTGAAGCCATTGCTTTTTTATTATCTGATAAGGCTGCTTGGGTAACCGGTGCTGTGTGGGATGTGGATGGCGGTGTGCTGGCTGGGCGTAATCAATACAACTAAGGGTGCTGTAAGGGAGCACTAACCCGACGTGGGTTTGAGCCTCACCTGCCATCTTGGGACAAGCATATGTTCAAGGAACATGCGTTAAATAGCTTCTAGAAATCCACAGAGACCTATCATGAAAATCCATGCCGATTTAACAGAACGAGCCGTGGTCAATACCGAAAACCTACCCTGGATTGACTCTCCCATGGCAGGTGTCCAACGACGTATGATCGAACGCGATGGGGCAGAAGTTGCCCGGGCAACTTCTCTTGTTCGCTATGCTCCCGGCAGCTACTTCTCAGCCCACACCCACGGTGGTGGTGAAGAGTTTTTTGTTTTAGAGGGGGTGTTCTCAGACGAACACGGAGACTTTGGCCCAGGCACCTATGTGCGCAACCCCGTAGGTTCTAGCCATACTCCCCACAGTAAGGACGGTGCAACAATCCTGGTTAAACTGCGACAAATGGATCCAAACGATCAACAGCAAGTGACCATCGACACGAACAAGGCAGGATGGTCTCCTGGTTTAGTGACTGGTTTACACGTGCTGCCTCTACACAGCTACGGCACTGAACAGGTAGCGCTAGTAAAATGGGCACCCGGCACAACGTTTCAACAACATCGCCATTGGGGGGGTGAAGAAATCTTTGTCTTAGAAGGCACATTTACCGATGAGCAGGGAGTGTATCCTCAGGGTACCTGGCTGCGAAATCCACCCGACAGTGTGCATATGCCCTTTAGCGAAGAAGGCTGTCTCATTTATGTCAAAACCGGCCACCTTCAATGATTCTCTAAATACGCAATATTTTCTGTCATGACCTGATATAAAATATTTGACGCCACACTAGTTAACAACCAACCAACCCTTAAACCATCGAGTCAGTCGGGGCATGATCACATAGGACAGAAGAGCCACTGTAATTGCTACATTGACAGATACCTTAAGCAACCAGGGTAAGAAACTTAGCAATGGTGCCACCAGCGGACTCACCCCCAGGGACACAATCATCACCCCAACCCAGATTAAAATAGCCTGTTTGTAACGCCTTGGAGCTTTAGGTCCCGGCTGTTTGGGCAATTGAAACCAGGATTCTAACCCTGACAAAACCTGGATGGTTTCCTGGGCTTGAATCAGGGGGTTTACCCATTCAATCCAAGTATGGCGAGTATCTGAGTTGAGCCAGGCTGTTAGATGACTACAGGCATCAAACTGAAGCACAATGACATAGTCTGGTGGTGTATCAGGCTGAGGTCGGAGAATACTCACCCCCAGATGCCCTTCAAATTCACGGGCTGCTGCTGAGATTCCTCTAATCCATTCTTCGTACCCCTCTTGCCGCCCAACTTTGACCCGATGGGTAATAACGGCTGTAACATGTTGATCGATGGCGTTGTCAGGGTCAATATCACTAACAGATGTATTCATTAATATTGTTCTTGGGAGTTTCTTGACACACTAGCTGACAAACTCTCTAAAAATCTGGACAAGATATTGCATCCGCCCCCATCGTTTTCTTTTTCTTGTAGGGGCGTTACAGACAATGCCCCTATAAGAAGAATTTAATTTTTATTAGTCCCCAGGTGCTCGGTCTGTTGCCTCAAATCCAGCTTTGCCATGGGCCCCATCGCAAAAGGGTTTGTTACTCGATGCACCACAACGACAAAGGGCAACTTGTTCCTGCTTAGGATAGGGCTGTTTATCCCCGTCGGTCACAGAAAATTCCCCTTTGACGATCAGTGGGCCATTATCTAAAACAAAAATCTCGGTATCCGCCATGGTTTTATCCTTTACACAATCTAACAGGTCAATCCCAAACCTATGGTTTAGAAATAGAAGCTTGGCATTGATGACTTTCATTGTGAATTGACTTCCCAAAAAAGACAATATACTTTTCAGGAAACCGATTGTCCTTCAAAAAGAGACAATTTTTAAACAATTAACCGGCAGCACAAAAGTATCGCCCTTATCGAAGTCACACCATGACATCCCTAAAAACGATATCCTTAGCGAGCTTGTCCCATAGCACCTAATGCTTCAAACTGTTGTGACTGCTGCTCAATATAACGGCTAACCACTCCTGCTTGGGTAAGCATCTTGAGATGCTTAGAAACATTCGCCTGACCCAACCTGGTAATCTCAATAATCTCCGTGTAACCGGCATAAAATGCAATCGGGTTTCTAGGAACCGTCATTTAGCTGCAATTAATGTAATTAATATAGTGCGACCTATAGACAATTCACTATATTGTCATAGAGTATTATAGTGAATTGCCTTCGCTTTTTCATATCACTGCCTAAACTGCACATTCCCTGGCTCTAGCTGCCCACCACTCTATCAATAGACATCTACATTGCAGACAATTTAGCCTTGCCAATAGCGCTTGGATGCCTGGTTCGGTAGTCGGATAAGTTGCTCCCAGTTTTTCAGACAATAGGGGAGCATCGTCACTGAGCTCAGCTACAAAACCATAGAGACGTTGATTTGAAAAGGAGCTGTTGATGGACCAGCCAGTTTGATTTAACGGTTTCAAGTGATGCAGGGCCGAGTCAGCAATACCCAGCTCCCGCTGAAGAATTGTTTTTGCCGCATTATGGGGTCTTTGCCCATCAGGGCATCGCCCACCCGGAAAATCCCAAGTGGATTCGCCCACACCCGGACGATACATTGGCGGTGGTAACAGCAAATGCTGTTGGTACAGAGGTAAAACAATGACCGAGTCTGCTTTTTCAACACGCCAATAGTTCAGGGATTGGCCCTCGGGTGTCTCAAGTGTTTCGCCAATCAGCGTTAGCCAACGGTTTTTCAGGGCCAGAATCCGTTCTTTGCATTGCCAGATTTGCTCGCTCATTTGTTTATCAAAGGCAGATACAGTTTATCAAAGTCATGATATAGTATTACCATTTGGTTATATGATGTTTCAATCTCGTTTTGATGGACCCTTGCCATGGTGGAATTAAGTTGGGGAACAGCATTATTAGGTGGGGTATTGATTGGTTTGAGTGCAACAATTTTGCTGGCATTTAATGGTCGGATTGCTGGCATTAGTGGCATTGTTAACGGTGGCATTCAGGGGAATGAACCCTGGCGCTGGCTCTTTTTGGCGGGAATGCTCCTGGGTGGAATACTTTATGAATATGGCCTGGCACCTGAGCCTACTCCCACGCCATCCCTGACAGCAGGGACCATGATCTTAGGCGGTTTTCTGGTGGGGTTTGGCACTCGTCTGGGCAATGGCTGTACCAGCGGTCATGGAGTGTGCGGCTTGGGGCGGTTGTCGTTGCGATCGCTAGTTGCGGTGCTCACCTTTCTCACTACAGCCATGCTAACTGTCTGGCTTACTCGACATGGCATAACTGGATAAGCACTATGGAAAAAGTATCAATACAGCAAACACTAACGCTGAAGCAGAATTTGGTTGCCCTCTCATCTGGCCTCTTATTTGGCCTAGGGTTAGGTCTATCCCAAATGATTGACCGAGAACGGATACTGGGCTTTTTAGATATCACTGGCAATTGGGATCCCGCATTGTTATTTGTCCTGGGTGGGGCTGTGGGCGTCACTGTCATCGCATTCCGATTTGTTTTACGGTTACCCTATCCAATTTTTGCTACTGCCTTTAGATTGCCAACCTATAAAGAGGTTGACCTCCCTCTGGTGTTGGGGGCCGCTATTTTTGGTATTGGGTGGGGCATTGCAGGCTATTGTCCAGGACCTGCAATTGTTGCGTTGATCTTAAAATCATGGAGCCCCATGATTTTTCTGGCTGCTTTTGTTGCTGGTTCTCTCACCAGTCAGCTGATCAACCGTAAATAGGACCCGTTTTTAAGAAAGTTGAGCCAGTCTAGCCAAGCTGCCAGGGCATGGTCATTGGTCAACTTTACTGTAGAGGCCATACTTGCTTCATTGGTTAGCTCTACATAAAGCTCTGGCAAAAGCTTTAGGAAAAGAGACTTTAATATAAATTCAGAAAAATGGTTGATTAAATCACTATTTAGTTATATAGTAAATAAAGAGTCTAGACTTCACATTAGTCCGATACATTTCTCACAAATCAAGCCAACACACATCAGCCATGTATCATTTTAGTAAGACAATTAAAGCTTCCTTTGATGAAGCTATAGCCCAGGTCACTGAAGCACTTAAGGCTGAAGGAATGGGGATTTTAACCGAAATTGATGTGCAAGCGGCTTTTAAGAAAAAGCTAGGCGCTGATTTCCGTAACTATAAGATTCTCGGAGCCTGTCATCCGCAGGTGGCCTATAGCATGCTACAAACCGATGACAAAGCTGGGGTGCTCTATCCCTGTAATGTTGTTGTTCAAGAGCATGAGAATGGGCAGGTAGAAGTCTCAGCTGTGGATCCACTGATTATGTTTTTGATGATCCATAGTCCTCAGGCTAAAGAGATTGCCTTAGATGCCAGTCAAAAGATGCAAGCGGTCATGGATCGCTTGCCCGCAACGATGCCAGTTGCTGCCGGAGTTGTATAGAACAGATCACGTATTACATAGAAAATCAGGAGGGTTAATTCCCATGTTTAACAATGTTGGTACTATAGATCGTCTGTTGCGGACGCTCGCAGCAATCGTATTGCTATATTTCGGCTTGCTCATCTATGCCGACTCAACCTTAGGCATTGTATTGGATGTTGCCGGTGGTATTGCTTTATTCACAGGGGTCTTTGGTTCCTGTGCCCTCTATGGCTTGTTGGGCATTAATACCCGTAAATCTAACCAGGATTCTCCCACATAGATAGTTCCGATTCAATACTTTCCTCTCTTTCTTAAAGCAAACGCCCGTCTGGAGTTTCTATCAATACTCCAGCACGGGCTTTTTTAGTTGTTCTTATCGTCCACCGATTGGCGTAATTTACTCAGCATCCATGTGGTCTACTTAGCTGATTGGAAAGCTAGTTTGGTGTTGGTTTTGAAGAGTGCGATCTCATTCCCAAACCCAAATTCAGCTGTAACCCTACTTAAAAAAGGACACCCTGGTAGAGATTTTCTTACCAGGGTGTCCTTCGATATCGGACGCAGCTAGCCAGATTCTCTTATCAAACAGCAGGATAAGCTCGATGAATCACGCATCCTACCTGGCTATTATTCAATTGTTTCAAGACAATCACGAATTTTCATAATGACTTTACAAGTTTCACTATAATGCTCATCCAGTAACCGAGCATACTGAATAATTTCTAGCTCATTGCTATAATTGTGAAGTCTTTGAAATATTACTCTTTCAACATCTTCTAATAAAGAACCATAGGTTTCCAAGGACTGCTGTAGTTCTGCGACGGAAATTTCCTTATTTTCAAACCTTTTACAGTCTCTAAGAATGTTGGATTGAAGAGTATAGTTTCGGCCACTATTGTTATGCAATTTCATCGCTATGTTTGAGTGATACCATATACAAGGTATTCTTCCTTTCGTTCATAGCCAAACAAATAAATCACATTACCAAGAAATAGCTGATAATACTCTTCCAAAGTTTCCTTAGGATCACCAGAGAGGTCAAGTCTAATTTGCTTAGAAGCTTTTTCCTGAATAAAAAACTTTCTACCCTCAGCTATTTGCATTAAAAAAATTGGTTCTGATGTTGTTTCACACAGGCCAGGAGTTTCGTCTTCCAGTAGCCAATAAGGTTGCCCTCCCACAATGTCATCTTGAATTGATTTTTTTTCAGAATCAATCAATTCCAGCGGTCTATAGATTACTCTCTCTTTGTATGAACTTAAAGGCGTAGATTCCGCACTGTTAAATACTAAAAAACGAAAATTTCTCTGATATCTCTTCAGAAATGAGCTTGGAACATTAATCTGATGAAGTCTCCCTGGTAGCATTTCAGGTATCAAGTAATTTTCATTTGCACATGACATACACGCAAAAATTGAGAGAATTAGTTCAGACCAAGGGTGCTCTTTTGGAAATTGAACTTGTAAAATGAAAGCCTGCGTCTGATTGCATAATTCACAATGTGGAGTGGTAAGTCCTCTAGGCATATGGGGCTTGCCACCTGAAAACGACTTATTGGAACCAATTTGAGATGTTTTAGTGTTCCCGTAGTAAATTTTCCAAGACATTACTCATGCTCGCAGTTATAGGTTAGGGAAGTTGCGTATAGTTGTTTCTCCGTCAGCAGTAACTATCTATCTTTTTTGACTCAAGATATATTCCTTTAAGACTATCGATAAATTTGCGACAGTTTCCAACTGTAACAACAGATTCTCCACCAAAATATTCAGTCAATGGGGTATTTGTCATATTGCCGACATTCACTAAACATCTAACAGTAAAAGCATCTTCTTCATTAACTGAAGTTGAATTACCTGAAGTATTTGAATTACAAACCCCAGTTCCTAGCAAGGCCTGAATTTTATACGCACAATCGTATCCCATAAAAACAGGTAATTCATGCTTTAATTCATTGTTAAGATGCTTTTCTAGATACAGAAAAAGCTTTTTAATGTCTTCCAAAAAAATAGTCTTTGCTTTTGATCGAAAAGAATCGGTTGTAATCTTTTGGTTCGGAACAAGATGGGTGATAATTCCCAAGCGCTCTTTGCTCTTATCTAGAGAAGATAAGTACATTCTGAATTCATAGCCAGACGTGACTAATACAGCAATACTTTTCATAAGTCTTACTAATTCTTCGGCATACCGTACTCATCCGAATGGCTGGCTCACTAGAATTATTGGTAGGCGGGACAGTACCATCGTCTAAGAAGACAAACAAATGATCCTGAATCTCGTCATACCGGTTCCGTAATCGAATCCCATCCGCTTGGTCAGGCTGGAGTTTCAAATGCTGTCGTAATCGTCGTTTAATCTCTAATTCATTTAAACGCTGACGTAACCATTGCATTTCTTCCCATAGCATTCGTATCAGAGTATCTTTCGCCTCTGGACTTAACTGGCTTAGGTCAGGAAGGTCTTGCATACCCATACATTACGCATAAGCATCCAGGAAGACAATCCCCCGGAGGGGGAGTTGAGCAATTACCTGCCCACCACGATGATTGGCAGTCCTTGGTAAGCTGGCTAATTACAACTACGTTCGCTACCGTCTGGCATAATGGCACCGCAGAGATTGGTGCGAATATCAAACTTAATCCCTTCTAATGTAGCTTGCTGAAAATTCGCCTCAGCAAGATTCGCCCCAGAAAAATCCGTAAAGCTTAGATCGGCTCCTTGGAAATTAACCCCCCGCAGGTTGCTATTAATAAAATTCACCTGCCGCAGATTACTACCACTGAGATCAGTACCCCGCAAATCCAGATTGCTCAGATCTGAACCTGCTAAATCAGCATTAATCAGTCGAATGCCAGCAGGAATCACATCTCTCAGTTGGGATGCCGCAAATTGTGTATCAGTAAAGTCGGCTCCTTGAAGATTGGCTCTGGTGAGATCAATGCCGTCTAATGTGGCTTCGCGAAAGTCAGCAACGAGAAGATTAGCCCTACTCAGTTGCGCATTGGTTAGATCGGCTTGGGTCAACAACGCTCCAGTTAAATCGGCTCTGGTGAGATCAGCTTCAATGAGCGTGGCACTATCCAGGTAGGTCAATGCCAGATCAGCTCGGTTTAAATGAGCTCTAGAGAGATTCACTAGACGAGCATCTGCAGCCCGCAAACTACCATTTTGAAGCTGGCTCTCTGATAGATCTGCTGCTTGTAAATTGGCAATAAAAAAGCTAGTCTCGTCTAGCTGAGCCTGGTTGAAGAGACTGCCACTTAAAAATGTGCCTTCAAAGGTGGTGCCGGTGAGAATGGCCCCGGTCAAATCAGCACCCCGTAAATCAGCACCATCTAAGTTGGCCCCCTGCAAATCTATGCCACGCAGGTCATGCTCACCTAAACCATGGGTGACCAAATCCCAAACCAATCGCCAGCGGTCATCCATGATTGTACGTTCATCCACATGGGCATTGGCTAACTGTGCGCCTTCTAACCGAGCACCGAACAGGTTTACATTGCTGAGGTTGGCGTTACGCAGATCTGTGTCACGGAGATTAGCCTGAAAGAGAAAGGCTCCCTTTAAATCAACACCATTAAGATCAGCTCCTGCGAGGTTAGCTCGTCGCAAATTGGCTTGCTGTAGAAACATGCCTCGCAAATCGGCACCGCGCAGATCGCAGCGAGGGCACTGGCGGGTTTCTTGAAGCTGTGTGAGATCTTTTTTGCTAAAGGTGTAACCGGGTAGGCCCATCAGCGATAGAAGCATCGCTAAACCAATAAATAAGGGTTTCATAACAAGAAATCTCTATCTAACCTAAGGTGCCCGGTCATAATCCCGGATTCTCAACTTTGTCCTGCTTAAATCGCTGAATTCTAAATCTTGGCCAACTTTTCGTACATGGGCTTCCCTTGAGAATCCGGGGATTTAGCAGGGCACTCTAGCTGCACAGACAAAGATTGATATATTGTCATGCTGCTTCCATGGTTCAATCGCCTGATCCCCGGTCTTGTCGTCAGCACATTGCTCGTGACCATCACACCTGTGTTGGCTCAACCGGCATCCTTTGATGCCTTAGAAGATATTACGTATTGGACCGATCTGTGCCGTCTGCAAGCTACAGCAGAAGAGTATGAAAAAGCATTGGCAGCCTGTGAACAAGCGATTGCTCTAGAACCAGAGAATCCTGACATTTGGGCGCAGCATAGCGGTATTTTGATCAAGCTAAAAGCATTTGCGGATGCGATCGCATCCGCAAATCGTGCCTTCACCTTTGATCCCGAAAATTCCCTGGCCATTGCCTACCAATGTGTGGCCTACACAGCCCTAGGAGAAAATGAAACTGCCCTGGATAAATGTAACAACGCCTTAAGAGTTAACGGCAATTGGGGGAGCGAAAACCCCACACTAGCTTGGTTCTATCGCGGTGAGATTTTATCCCAGGCTAAACAGTATGAGTTAGCGCTGGTGGCCTATGAACGTACCCTGTTGCAAGATCCCGAAAACTCCCTGGTTTTAACTCGCCAGTGCGAAGCCTATGTGGCCCTCGAACGTCCTCAAAGTGCTTTAGAGGTCTGTGGGTCAGCCCTGTCTATCGATAAAAATTGGGGAGATATTGGACCTGCCCTGGCCTGGACCTATCAAGGGCAGGCCCATAGCCAGCTGAATCAATACAACCAGGCCATTTTTGCCTACGACCAGGCCATTGGCCTTGACCCCAAAAACGCCCTGACCTGGGCGGCCCAGGGACAGTTACTAGAGACACTGCGCCGCGATCAAGAAGCGCTGGTTTCTTACAATCAGGCGGTTGCCCTCAAGGCAGATTACACCCTGGCGCTGTTGGGGCAGTGTACCTTACTCAATCGGCTGGGCAGCTATGAACCCGCTTTGGCTGCCTGTGATGCTGCCATTGGGGGGGATGGGGATTGGGGTCACCAAACCCTGGCTAAAGGATGGAATCAACGTAGTATTGCCCTGACCGGTGCACAACACTATGAAGAAGCCCTGGCCTCGATCAATCGAGCAGTGGGAATTCAGCCGGACTATGTGGCCGCCCACAATCACCGCAGTACAATTCTTTGGTATTTGGGACGTTATGCAGAAGCCCTTGCGGCTAATCAACAGGCGATCAACCTTGACAAAACCTATGCTCCAGCCTGGTTTGCCCGAGGAGTAATTTTTCGGGCAACAGAACAATATTCCCATGCGCTGGCGGCCTACAATCAGGCCCTGGCATTAAATCCCTTTAACGATTGGGGTTGGACAAATCGCAGTCTTGTTCTCTGGGAATTAGAACAATACACAGAAGCTCTGCACTCTGCGGAACGGGCAATTGCACTGAATTCAGAATCGGTTCAGGCTTGGTACAACAAGGGTGTGACCCTGGCAGCCATGGGAGAATATAGGGGAGCGATCGCCACCTATGACCAGGTGCTTGCCCTCGATGCCACCCACGCCAATGCCCTGACGGGACGTGGCATTGCCTGGTTTAATCTTAATGATTATGTTGCCGCTACCGCTGACTTAAAGGCGGCTCTCGCCCTCAATCCCGACAATGTGCTTGCCCAGAATACCTTAAAGGCATTGACAGCAACCCAATCTACTGAAACTTTATCAACACCAATACCACCGCCACCACCATCTTAATAGTTTGTAGACTTTACCCTCACCCAGGAATAATAGCTATGTGATACAGGCTGTGAGTTCAAGCTATTTTCAGTGAACACTATCTTAGCGATACGACAGTTGCCATGGCCGATCTCCAGGTAACTCTAGCGCTTAATGCCGATCTCCAGGCAACTCTAGCGCTTAATCCTGAAAACACCCTGACCCAATATACCTTAACTGCATTGACACCCAGCACCGACTAACGGTCATCTCTTTTTTTGTTTCTTTTTGTTTCTTTTTGTTTCGTATTTGTCTTCATAGAAAAGTCTATTTTTTATTGGAAATCATTATGGGCCGCCAGCGTAATCGCCAATCTTATCAGCCTTCTAAACAGGAAAAAAAAGAGACGATAACAGGACTTCAACCTCGACCCTTTCGGTCGGCGATCGCCCAACGTACGACTGAGACAACAGACCATGAATCAGCAATGGTCGAACCGAAATCCTCGGCGCAAGCAGGCTTTAATTTTGGTCAACTGCAACTCTTTTCGGAGGGGGATGCATCAGTCGATAGGCAGGCGTTCCCAATTCAGACCAAACTGACCTTAGGGAGCCCCAACGACAAGTATGAACAAGAAGCGGATCAAGTGGCAGCAGATGTGGTGCAGCGCATTAATGCACCTCAGGAACAACAACCAGATCCGATTCAGCAAGCATCAGCTGTCTCATCGCTCCAGCAGATGAAGGAGCCAGAAGAAGAAGGGGTCAGGAGGACGTCTTTAATACAGTGTCGCAGCGATCAGACAGACGCTGTATCAAATAATTTGGAAACAGCCATTAATTCGGCACGGGGTCGTGGTCAAAGCTTATCTCCAGATATACAGACACGGATGGGGCAAGCCATGGGGGCAGATTTTAGCGGCGTGCGTGTGCACACAGATGCCCAGGCCGATAGCCTGAACCGCTCCATTCAAGCAAAAGCATTTACAACAGGACGTGATGTGTTCTTCCGACAGGGAGAATATCAACCTGGGAATCGAGCTGGACAGGAGTTAATTGCCCACGAGCTAACCCACACCATTCAGCAGGGGCAGTCCCCCACTGTTCAAGCAAAACTGCATAATGGCTCAACGGTGGTGCAACGAGATGTCACCACTGGCTTTCAGGAGGATACTCCCGATGACATTGTCGGTGATGTAGATCTGTCCGGTTTCACCGATCAGTCTACGAAAACACATCTGGGTGGCAAACAAGAGCTATTAGACGATCCAGAAACAACAACAACGACAAAGGTGGGCGACGGCACCGTCACAACCACAGAAACAAGTAAAAAGGGCTTTTCTGGTGTTGCGGCAGCAGCTCAAAAGATTTCTGAATCCGATGATACCAGTGTTAAGGAAGCCTTTCAGGCTCTAGCCCGAGCTGGGGCATTTGGCGAAGCCGCTGCCAAAAAAGTCAAAGAAACCTCTTCTGGTACCAAGATGGAGGTAGAAGGTAAGTCCAGCGGTTTTGTGGGCGGTGAAAGTGAAGTGGTCAGCACTAAAGTTGTTGATGTCATTGATGGGTTGACCATTATGGCACGGGCCACCACCAAAGCTGGTTTAGGCTTTGACTTAGAAGGGTTAGCTCAAATCTCTAAAGAAGTCGGTGGCATGGAACTATCGGCTCAATTAAAGAGTAAATTAAGCGGCTTTGCCGGAGTTATGGCTGAAGCCAAAGGCAAACTCAATATTACAGCTTTTGGTATTGCAGCATCAGGTTCGGCTAAAGTCATGGCCGGTGTCAAGAGCGAAGGAGAGGTCACCGTTAATATTAAAGCGGGTGAACTAGGGGGTGAAGCACAGGGCAAATTTGAGGCCCTTGCAGGGGTCGAAGCTGGAGTTGAAGGACAAATTTCTGTAAGTCTGCTGGGTATTTCAGCCTCTGGTAAAGCGGAAGCATTTGCTGGTTCAAAAGTAAAAACCAGTGGCTCTGCAGCCGTGAAATATCAAGGACGCATTCTATTCAAGATTTCGGGAGAGGTAGAAGCCTCGGCAGGTGTAGGAGCGTCTATTGAGGGCACCTTCTCGTTCGAAAATGGAAAATTGGTCATTGGTGGTAAGCTCGCAGGGGCACTGGGCCTTGGCGGTGGCGGTGGTGTAACCTTGACGGTGGACTTCAAGGAAATTGGCCTAGTCATCAAGGAAAAACTCAAGAATGCTCTGACTCGGAAGGCTTTGGATAACACCAGCATTTCGGACCAAGATCGGAAGTCTACAGATGACTTAACACCTGAGCAAGAGGAAAATATGAAGTCTGAGTTGTTCGAGGCGGCCCATCCTCACTTGCTAGCTTATGCGAAGAAGAAGGAAACCCGTAAATCAAAAGGTAAAGCCAAAAATCTTGTCAAACGGGAGAATATCCAAGAAATCCTCGACAAAAAAGTGCGTAAGAACAGCAAGGTATCCAAGTATTTAGAGTATAAGTTCTCCGATGGAATTCTGGAGCAGGCCTGTCGTGCCGCATTTGGTGATCAGTTAGTTGACCCTGACGGCATTATTATCCAGGCTGGTGTCATTCGATCGTTCCCGCTGACCGTGGGTAGCACACCCAAGGATGGCTTTAAGAAGCTGTTCTAAATCGTCACAATCCCTCTATAAAATTGCTAATAATGCTAATTATAGAAAGAGGTTGGATCAACGATTTTACCGGCAACACCAAGAACTCGTTTAGAACATTGGCAATATGGCAGACGTACTACATTTTTTTAGTCATCAAACCCATGTCTCACTAGAGCTTCCTGTGGGCTGGGAAGAATTCTCAGAAGATGCACATAATGTCGTTTATTACTATGAAATTTATGATGAAGACGAGGATGAAGACGATTTTTCTAAAAATCCTCGATTGATAATTCAGTTATTTCCATCTCCCAGCACAAACATTGATAATCTCCGTCAAGCCTCTGAGTCAGTGGTGACTGTGCCGCGTAAAAACTTTGAACTAATTTCTCATCAAGAAGAAATTATCGATCAATATCCCGGACTGACGGATGTCTTTAGATATTTCGACGAGGATTTTGGTGCTCTGGCTGTTCGATACCAATCTTTTATCCTGGTGGATAATGTTCTCTTTAGCTTTGCTGGTGCTTGCCTGGCTCAACATGAGGATGAATTACTACCCATGTTTCGAAATGCTTTAGAGTCCATTCGGTTTATCTTTATGACTCAGGCCGTATAGTTTTTTGAGGTGTTAACAGATGGCGACCCTTCCTGATATGGTTAGTTATTTTAATCAAGAGACTATGGTTTCTATTTTAGTGCCAAAGTCTTGGTCTGGAGCGATTGTGGATAGCTCAAAATTCCGTATCTTTGGCTTGCCAGAACCAGGTTTTGAGGAATACTTTGACGAATATAAAGTTTCCATGAGCTATGAATTACAAAAGCCGGATAGTTCTAATGATAGTTGGTTTGAATCCCTCATAGCTCAGAATAATGCCCTTATGCAGCAAGACTATAATGAGTACAAGCTATTACAAGAACAAACCTATGAATTAGGTGGCCACAAGACCTATTGTAAGCATTACTCCTGGCGAGAAGAAAATACTGGGTTGCGTTTATTTCAGATGCAGGCCTTGATTGTAGGCAGCCCCTATAAGTTTTATCTAATCAACGCAGCTGTTTTAGAATCGTTGGAGCGTAAGTATATCCCTATTTTTGAAAATATTCTAAACTCAACAAGAATTATTCCACGTAATTAATAGAGCGCGATCGCGTTTGGATGCCCCCATCTAACTGGGCATTTAGCTAAGGATGAACCGGTCTAGGGCCATTGCTGTTATTGGACGGTATCTCACATCAAGTCATCTCGAAAATCAGCAATACTGAATACTTATTCTGCCTAACTAGTATTTATGTATTGTCTTCAGTCGTATCACTGTCTGATACTTCCTCAGTTGACCAATCGAGCCAGATAACTTCTCCAAACTTCCACTTAAAGTCGAATTTGTCGTTGCGTGTGCCTTCTTTTGTATGGCAGTAGTCGTTTGACACTAACTCCTGAATAGTTACTTCGAACGTATAGCCTAATCCCTGATCATAAATTTTCATTTTATCGCCAGCAAACCCAAGTACTGCCATGGCATGGGCTTCTGCGTTACTCCACTGATAGTCTCTGGTTGGATTATGATTGACCCGCCTGCGGATCGAGTGCATTTTTCTTTCTTTAGCTTCTTCAGTGGGTTGTTGATCGATCTGATCTTTATAAATAGGATCTTTCTTCCATGTGGGATTGAGTCTTTTCGGGCGCTCTGAATTGATGACCACCGTTGTGTTGTTGATATTTGTTTGTAAATCTTTGAGTTTGCTAGTAGCTTCTCTCGGATCTCTTACTAAATCTAGAGATTCTGTCGATTTTCCTGTTAGCATACCCAATGCACGTCTCGCAGAATCTGATCCCAAATTTGCATAGCTTCCCAACCCCTTCTCAACCGCTAATGCTTTTTCGATAATACCTATAAGCCTGGCAGAGGAAGCTTTTGATCCTTTGCCTGCATAGAGTAACTGTTCTTGAGCCGTCACAGGTAGTTGGGTATCGACTTCAATCTCTTTAGGTTCTTCGCCACTGGGTGCAAGATTAGCTCCACTCTGATCGTTCATCGGATAGAGCTTAACTTTAAAGGTTTGTTTGATGTCATCGTCGATGGTATCGCTTGTGCCTTCCTCAATAGAAGCCAATAATTTCTCTGGTTTTGTATATCCCAACGCTATGATTGACGAAATTACCCAACAATCACCTAATGCGCCCTGTTTGCCTAGTTTTCTTAATTGCTTCCCTTCTATTTGTTCAGTGGCTTTGTCTAGGTTGATCTGGTAGCGTTTCCAGTTGTTTTCTTCATGTCCAGGTCGGACACCGATTTGTCCTTCTGGATCACGCTGAATACCGGAAGCGTTTGCTTGTTTAATTTGAGCAGATTTATCTACCCTTGTGGTCAATGGTTGACTCTTTTGACCAAACTCTTTTTGAGGTTGTCTTTGTACAGTGTTGCTATTTTGTTGTACCACATGGGTTAGCTCGTGGGCGATAAGTTCCTGACCACCTTTAGAGCCCGGGTTATAGGCTCCTTGTTTAAAGAAAATATCTTGTCCAGTGGTGAAGGCTTTGGCCTGAATTGATTGGCTAAGATGATCCGCTTGTTGATCAGTATGGATTTTTACTCGGCTAAAATTAGCTCCCATGGCAGATTCAAGTTTACCTTGAAGTTTGGGCTCCAGGGAGCTGCCACCGCTGCGTGCCTGGTTTAGTTGGGCTTCAAAGTCACCGTTGGCGACCCCAGTAATAACACCCCCATCACGCTGTATGGTCAGAAAACTAAAGTTATGGGAAAGGCTACGCTGTACGGTATCGTCTTGATCATCTGCTGCTTGCCCACTATGAATTTTTTTTACAACTTCACTGGCTACGCGATCCGCTTCTTGTTCATAAGGATCGTTGGGTTCACCAATGGTGAGTTTGGGCTGTAACACACTTACATCGGAAAAATTAAAATTTGTCGATGCAGTCGATGTATTAGATATTGGATTACTTTGGGGAATATTTGCAGCTTTGGCTGGTGAGGAGGGTGTTAGCTGACTATGGGTCATCTGTGTTTGAGATGCCTGATCGTCTTTTTCCTGAGCGCGATCGCAATCACCCATTGCCAGCCTCCTAACAGAGTTGTTGAACTAACTGCAGCTATAGTGCCCAGCAAATCTTATTGATATCAGCGAGTACTTCTCCAAGGCATTGTCTTCATTCAGCCACTTCTTTATCTTATTCAGATTTAGCGGCTTCAGTATGCCCATGGAGAACCGTATTCAAATTCATCAATAAAATCAGTATCGAGATCGCGATATCCTATTGGGGTATGCTAACAAACAAATAAATTTGTTCTGTTGGCTGAGGATCATTGTGATTATAGGACAGATCTCTAAACGCTTTCTCCGAAGCTATTTACTAATGCTATCTTACCAGGATCGGATCGAGCGATACCAAGACCTTATCGATGTAAAGTGGCTAAAGTCTGTCTTGGAAGACATTAAACCCGATGTTTTTCCTGAACCTCCATCAGAACAGTTGATTAAGGAGACTATTCCTGATCGTATTCAAGCACCTACGCCCTATTATCACCAATATCGGTGTTTGCAGGGAAATCCCTTAAGCTGTCAGGAATCAACTGTCAAAGAAAACGCTAGATGTGAGCAGTGTTATTTCCCGGCCTTACTGCCTACTGGTGGCCAGATCATTGGTAAACAAGGTGAATATAAAATTGGTCACAGTATGGGACGACGCGGCATTGGCAGACTTTATCAGGGGGTACGTCTTAGTTCCGAAGAATCCGTTGTTATCCAAGAATATTTGCTACCTGAGCGATACTTTAGCCCAGATGAACAGCGGCAATGCCAGGAATCATTCACTACACTAGCAGGATTGGCCTTAGCGGATGGTCGAGTGCAGGATGTGAGAATCGTGCTGCCATTAGAAGCGATTGCAGATTTGTCAGGTGAGCGGTGTTATTTGGTGACATCCGCTGTAGATGGTCAGCCAACGTTGAACCAATACTGTGCGAACCATGGCGCTTTTGGCAGTAAAGCAGTGTTAGCCATGCTCAATCAGGTGCTACAAACTCTGATGTTCTTGCACCAGCAAAAATTTACACTGCCAGCTGGACAGATGCAAACAGGAATTGTCCATGGAAATCTTAGTTTAGACAGTCTGCTATGGGTGAGTGACTCAAAAGAACAAGATTCTCAAGGGTTTGTATATCTGACTGATTTTGCCCTGTGGGAGAGATTTTTTGATCCAGCCCGTGTTGATCGAGAACAGCCCGACTTTCAAGACGATTTAGCCGCTCTGGGGCGAGTGGCATTTTTCCTCTTAAATGGTGCCACCTTAGATAACCAAGGACAGCTTTTAAAACCGCATCTGGATAGCAACTGGCCCGATGTTTATGCCCCACTTAAGCAATTTATCCTCAGGTTGATTGGTATTGAACCATCGTTTGCCAGTGCAGAAGCGGCTCGAACGGCATTGTTAGCGATACCACCTGAAGAGGAGGCAAGTCACTGGGAATCTCGGAATGCAGAACTAATACCCATTAAACCAGCCTGGTATAAACGCTTCATTCCTATTTTGGTCATAGCGGCGATTCTAGCGACGCTAGGCATTTTCGGCTGGTTATTGTTAAGGTCTCAGCGCCCCAGCTATGCAAATATCCCCTTAAATCTTTGCTGTTTGAAGGACATTGATGCTGTGCCTGTAGGAGAGTATCGCTACGGGATACCGGCTGCTGCCTATTGGTATCCGTTATTTCGTGTGGCGGCAGAACCGTCTCTGGAGGTATCTCCTACACTGTTTGAGCAATTACAGGCAACATTTCCACAGATGTCCTTAATTCCCCATGTGACCGGAACGTCAAAAGATGCGATCGCATCCGTTCAATCTGGCCACACCGACTTTGCTATTGTTCCATTAACAGCCCCGTTGCCTGCTGATATCACTAGTACTATCATCGCCTACGACAGTTTAGTGCCAGTGGTTGCTTTTAATTATCCTAAGCGTACTAAGGGATTGCCCGATGCCCTAAAGGGTGAGATTAGTTTGTCTCAGCTGAAGCAGCTTTACACGGGTGCCGTCGATAACTGGCAACGGATCAGCTCCCTTGATTTAGATGTTCAACGCTATTGGGTCAGTGACCCTACGGCCCAGGAAATTTTCACCCAGCGGCTTTTCCAGCCAGGTGAAATGTTGACTACTACTGATGCGGAGTCCTCTACTTCAACGTCCTCCACTTCAACGTCCTCTACTTCAACGTTTATTACAACAGATGGGGTAGATGCTCTGCCAACACTCATGATGCTGCGCTGGATTTTGCAAGATTTTGAGAATACAACGATTGGTAGTATTGGTATTGCCCCCCTTAGTCAGGTTTTTGGTCAGTGTTCGGTATACCCTTTGGCATTAGCAGAGAAGCGTCAGACGGTGAGCCCCTTTGTGTTTAACAATGGTAAGGCGGTGGGGCCAGGGGGGGATTTGTGCGATCGCAAAGGCAGCTATCAGCCTAATGCCGAGGCTCTCCGCAGTGGGATATATCCCTTAGCCTATCCCCTAGCTGTTATCTACCCGTTTGACAACAGCCGTTCTCCCATCGGTAAGAAGGTGGCTGAGCTGCTATTGACTCAAGAAAGTCAGACGTATTTGCGATCGCGAGGCATGGTATCCGCCTATGCCCTATCAGATGCCCAGTAAGCATTATGCGATGGTTGATTTAGGGGATGAATCGGTAGAACTATTGTTATTTGGCGGTGTCTTACAACTAACGTCATGTAGAATCATGTCTCTATTGTCGTAATGACTCTGTTGTTATTTTATCGATTTCGAATGTGGCTGGATCAATCACCACTTTATAGTCCCGCTGAGCTGATTCAACGGTAAGGAATCCGTCTAGCACATCTTCTAAAACTAAAGCTGGATCACGCTCTAAGGGGTTACCATAGCCACCACCGCAGGGACTGATCGTGCGTAGGGTATCACCAGGTTTTGTTTTGCGACAGGGAAACTTAGACGGTAAAACCTGCACCTCGTCATCCTCTGGATTGAGAATTTGTACACCCCCTGGAGTACCATCCTTTCCACCAAAGATGCCCCAAGGAGCATACTTATTGCCTTCCCCTTCTAAAGACATTTGACCCGGTGTGAGAAACTGAATATCTCGAATCGACCCCAGTCCCCCTCGCCATTTACCCGCACCACTGGCATCTTCAATCAGCTCATAACGAGTGACCCTCAGGGGTAAATGGGCTTCAATATCTTCGATGGGGTTATTACGGGTGTTGGCATAGAGGGTATCTACCCCATCCATGCCATCCTTGCCATAGCGACCACCGTAGCTACCTTCGGTGATATCCATGTACACCCAATAATCTTCATCCATGGCACCACTGTAGGACACCACTTTGATATTGCCGATGCCACCACTGACATTTTTAGGAGCCACCTGAGCTAAAGCTTTCATCAGAGTATCAGCGACAATATTGCCTGGACAACAGCGGGCAATCACTGGTGCTGGATAGATGGGGTTTGCTAAACACCCCTTAGGAGCAACAATATGAATAGGACGGGTTAGACCAGAATTCTGGGGCACGTATTCCATCAATGCAGTATCTAGTAAGACAGACCGCAGGGTAACAAAAATAGCAATGTCCACGGTGCCCACAAAGGGCATGTTGATGGGGCGATCATCCACTTGCGGTGCGGTGCCGGTCAGATCGATGGTCATATCACTGCCGTCGATGGTAACCGCAACAGCAATTTTTAAGTCTTTTTTACTGGGATCTGGATCATCCAAAAAACCATCGATAAAGCCTTCCGCAACGTAGGTCCCATCAGGCAACTTCTCAACAGCCTGACGAATCATCCGTTCGGAATAGTTCATCAAGACCTCACTGGCGGCTAATACCGTATCTAGGCCATACTGATCCACCAATTCTAGAAACCGTTGTTCACCCACACGGCAGGCGGCAACCTGGGCTTCGATATCTCCCACCACTACCTGGGCACTGCGAATATTTTGTCGCAGCATTCGCCAAACCTGACGGTTTTTGACACCCTTTTCATAAATTTTTACAGCCTTGAACTGTAGACCTTCAGCAAAGGCATCCACAGCATCAACAATGCCGCAGCTGCCAGGAGACGAGGAGCCAATATCCAGATGGTGGGCAGTGGTAAAGGAATAGCCGATCAGCTCTTCTCCACGAAAAATGGGAATGCCAATGCCAATGTCTGGCCCGTGGGATGCACCGTAATAGGCATGATTATGCAGAATCACATCACCGGGATAAAACTCTTCATCGTCTTCTTCCATGGCCTTGAGTACCCCCCGCATGTAGCCAGGGATAGGGCCTAACTGTAGAGGTGTGCTGTAGGCGCATTCGGCTAGTTGCTGACAGTCGGCATCAAGAATGGCGGCCCCAAAGTCTTCGGACTCGCGAATAATGCTGGAGTAGGACATGCGGGCCAGCTTATGGCCCATTTCCAGGGCAATTCCGTTGAGGGCTCCAGCGATCACCTGAGCAGTAACTGGGTCGATTTTTGGGAGCTGGCGGTGTTGGGGAGGGGAGACGGTCATGGCAGGGAAAGGGGAAGGGGGAAAAACGTTCTCTCGTAGAGACGTTCCATGGAACGTCTCTACGAGGGGGAAGGCGATTATACAGATCCTTGGGCGATGGCGATGGCCATGGTTTTATCCACCAAGGAATCATCGGTTACGTGAATAACCAAATTACCGTTGGGTTCTACGGTGGTGCGGCTATGGGGGGGTAACAGAATTGTGGAGTCCTTTTGGAAGATGATAGCAGGGCCTTCGAGTTGGGCACCCACGGGTAATCGGTCTCGATCAAAGAATTGGGTGGAGTATTTTTCCAGCTGGCCATTGACGCGGAAATAGGTGACGGCTGTTTTAAGCCAGGCGTCTTGTAAGTTTCCTCCAGTGGGGGCAGAGAAGTTGGAGAGTTTGGGCATGGGTCCGGTGCCGGTGACCCTGAGGGTGACTAGCTCCACCGGGTTTTCTGGAAAGGCATGGCCATATTCGGCGGTATGGAGATCGTGGAACTGTTGCCAGACAGACTGCAGAGCGGTTTCGTCCAGAATGCCGCCGGGGACCTGAGCCCGCAGTTCATAGCCCTGACCCACATAGCGACAGTCGGCAAACCGTTGTAGGGTCATGTCCGTTGCACTAAAGCCGTCGGCCCTTAATTGTTCTTTAACCTGGTCTTCTAGAGATTGTAGGTCAGCGTTTAGTTTAGCCAGATTGGGTTCAGTGCTGAGGGTAAATTCGTTTTGAATTAGATCGTGCTTGAGATCGGTGGTGAGCAGTCCCATGGCGGAGGTAATGCCGGGATAGCGGGGCACAATCACTTCAGGAATGCCAAGGGATAGGGCCACTTCAGCGGCATGGAGGGGGCCTGCACCTCCCTGGGCCACCAGGGCAAATTTGCGGGGATCTTGCCCTTTCTGGATAGTGCGGGAGCGGATGGCATTGGCCATGTTGTTATTGACAATGGTGAGAATTCCGGCAGCGGTTTCATAGAGGTCTAACCCCATGCGATCTGCTAACGCTTGTACCGCTGCAAAGGCTTTCTCGGGGTAGATGGTCATTTCACCACCGAGAAAATACTCTGGATCTAGCCGATTGAGAACCACATTGGCATCGGTCACGGTGACTTCGGTGCCGCCTTTGTCATAGCAGACAGGACCGGGCGCAGCTCCAGCACTGCGGGGACCCACCCGAAATGCACCACCGGCATCGACGTAGGCAATGCTGCCGCCACCGGCACCGATGGTATGCACATCAATCATAGGCACCATGGCGGGGTATCCAGCAATCCAGGTATCTCGCGCTGTGGCCTCGGCAAAGCCACGCTCGGTGACAATGCCAATGTCGGTACTGGTGCCGCCCATATCAAAGGTGATCAGTCGATCGCGATGAGATTGTGCACCAGCCGCTGCACCGCCTAAAACACCAGCTGCTAACCCTGATAACAACAAAGTAACGGGTTGTTCTCCGGCAACATCTGCAGTGGCCACACCACCGTTGGAGCGCATAATGTGCAGTTCGCCCCGCACGGCTTGTTCTTTCAAACTTTGACTCAGGTTGTTGATGTAGCGTTTCACCTTAGGTCCAACAAAGGCGTTAATACAGGCGGTGGTAAACCGTTCAAATTCTCGGAACTGGGGAAAGATGCTGGCGCTGGTGGTGATAAAGGCTTCGGGATAAAGTTCTTGGGCTATGGCGGCCACTCGTTCTTCGTGGCGAGCATCGAAGTAGGAGTTGAGAAAACAGATGGCGATGGATTCGACGCCAGCGGCTTTGAGTTCAAGGATGGCGGTTTTGGCTTCGGCCTCGTCTAGGGGAATGAGGGTGTGACCCTTGGGGTCAAGACGTTCGGAGACGACTTTGCGATCGCGCCTCTTCACCAACGGTCTTGCCTGCCAAGGAATATCCTGCATGATGGAATAATGCTGGGGTCTCTGGTGGCGACCAATATGGACAATGTCCCGATACCCCTTCGTGGTGACCATCCCTGTGCGGGCACCATCATAGGTAAGTAGCGTATTGGTGGCAATGGTGGTGCCATGGAGCACATGCTCAATATCACCGTAGTCAGCCTGGGCCATCTGACACAGGGTTTCAATGCCCTGCATCATGGCCCTGGAAGGATCATCCACCGTTGTTGGCACCTTGTGAATCCAGGTCTGCCGCTGATCCACATCCGCCAGGATCAAATCTGTAAACGTGCCGCCAATGTCTACGCCAATGAGTTTCATACTCGGTCCCCATGGTAGAAGCCATTCGTGAGATTTTACGCATTTACCCTTAGGTAAAGTGTTCAGTATGCACCATTTAACGGTTTCATAATACAAGGGTGAACAATCAGTCACAACCTGTAATGCTTGCAGTAATTTTAATAACAATTCCCTAACTTCTTTCCAGGGAGGATAGACCCATGCGTTTGGGTCCTCCTATGGTTACTGTTGCGTTACAAACCAATCACGCTCGACTCCAGAAACGATTGAGCGATCTGGCTACCATTGGTCAACTCTCCTCTGGTGGTGTACGGCGTACAGCCTATAGCCTCGAAGACTTGGCCGCTCGCCAGCAAGTGATTGCCGCCATGAAAGCGATAGACATGGACATTACCATTGATGCTGCTGGCAACATTATTGGTCGCTACAGCGGTATTCAAGATCTGCCTGCCCTGGCTACAGGTTCCCACATTGATACAGTACCTGCCGGTGGTCGCTATGACGGAGCGTTGGGAGTGCTGGCTGGCATCGAAGTTGTTGCCACTCTCCACGAAGCCGGACAGCGGCTTCACCATCCCATTGAGGTGATTGTGTTCACCGATGAAGAAGGTGAGATGATTGGCAGTAAGGCCATGGCAGGAGCAGCCCATGACACCGATCCTGAATGCTATCGTCGGCTGGATGGCACTTCGGTTCAAACCTGTTTACATCAGATTGGTGGCGACTGGCATAATCTGACCACCGCGCAAAGAACATCCCAAGATATCGCTGCTTATCTAGAATTGCACGTGGAACAGGGTGGTGTGCTAGAAGCGAGAGAACGTCAGATTGGTGTAGTCCAGGGCATTGTGGGTCTACAGCGTTACCTTGTGACCATTATGGGGCGTCCTAACCATGCGGGCACCACACCTATGGATATGCGCCAGGATGCCCTCTATGCAGCTTCGTTGTTAGTAGCAGCAGTACATGATGTCGCCGTTGATATTCCTGGGAATCAGGTAGCCACGGTGGGATATTTAAACGTCATTCCCAACGCCGCCAACATTGTACCGGGGCAAGTAGATCTCACCATTGACCTGCGAGATTTATCGCTGGAGACCCTTGGGACTATGGTGAATGTGTTGCAGCAACGGGTTCAAGAAATCGAAGCGATTACGTCTACCCAGATCCAGTTAGAACGACAACATGCGGTAGATCCCACCCTAGCCAGTCCCAAGATTCAAGAGACCATTACAACTGTTTGTAACTCTCTACAGCTGAACCATTATTCCATGCCCAGCCGAGCTATCCACGATGCCCAGGAGATCGGTCGATTTACCCAGATGGGTATGATTTTTGTACCCAGTCAGTCAGGGGTGAGCCATGCAGAAGATGAATATACCTCACCGGAACAATGTGGCCAGGGAGCAGATGTCTTGTTACATACGTTGTTGCAGCTTGATGAACAGGGTGTAACGTAAGCAGAAGCTTTACCATCCAGAGATATTTGACGATTCTGATATTAACTATACCCACATGGCCCGAGCAGTTATGGGTGCAAAAAATATGGGTGTGAAAGATTTTGTATAGGCACTGATGCTACATGATTCAAGTAATATCGCTTGCTTGATCTTATGGGCATGCTAAAGCTTGCACAGGATAAAGCAAGGAATGAATACTCATTTTTGGGAAATGGTATATTCCAGCCACTATATACCTCACGGACATTGTTATTTATGGCAGCCATCGTTAGTTGGGCTCCATGTTGTTAGCAATGGGATCATTGCCCTGGCCTATGCCTCGATTCCGTTAACACTCTTCTGTTTTGCTTATAAACATCGCTGGGAAAATATATATCCATCTAATCAAGTCTTTTTGTTATTTAGCGCGTTTATTAGTCTGTGTGGAATGGGTCATTTATTAGACATTGTGACCCTGTGGTATCCGATTTATTGGGTTACTGGCTTTGTGCGTGCGTGCACAGCTTTAGTTTCTGTATACACAGCTTTTGAGTTACTAACGCTACTGCCCAAATTTTTAACTCTCACCAGCCCACTAGAACTCGCAGAAGTCAATCAAAAGCTCCAATCTGAGATTCATCACCGTCGCAATGCTCAAGTAGCTTTTCAAAGCTTAGTTACCTGTACATCCTTAGCCACAGGAACAGAATATTTTTCCACTCTGGTGATTAGTCTGGCCATGATTCTCAATGTGGACAGTGTGATTGTGGCTGAAAGGTGTGAATCTGATGCTTTAGCATTGAACATTCTAGGTATGTGGCATTATGATCAACACCCCATTGATAGCCTGATCTCAGCTGCTCAAACACCCTGTGTTCAGGTGCTTGAAACAGCAAAGTTGCACTACTGTTCTGATCTTGAATTACCGCCAGATCATCCCATGGGTAAGCTAACGGCGACTACCTACCTGGGAGCCCCCCTATTGGATGGAGACGGTAACGCGATTGGTATTTTATTTATTCTCCATAACGGTTTGTTAGAGGAGCTGGAACTGGCCAAGTCCTTTCTGCGGGTATTTGCGGCTCGTTCTGCGGCTGAACTCAGGCGTCATCAGGCAGAACAGGCATTGCAAAGAGCCTATGACAATCTTGAAGAGCGTATCCAGCAACGTACGATTGAACTCAAAGAAGCCAAGGAAACGGCTGAAATTGCGAACCGTGCTAAGAGTCTTTTCTTAGCAAAAGTTAGCCATGAACTGCGGACTCCTTTGAATGCAATTTTGGGCTTTACTCAGCTGATCAGCCAAGATCAGACGCTTTCGAAGGACCACAGCGAATCATTAGAGATTATTGACACCAGTAGCGCTCATTTACTGGATTTAATTAATAATATTCTAGAATTCACCCAGCTAGAAATTGGTCATGCCCAACTGCACACTGATGATGTGGATATCATTAGTGTGCTTTACGGGCTTGGCAATATGGTACGACTTAAGGCCAAAAAGCGTGGACTCTTGCTCAGGGTAGATTGCGATCGCAACATCCCTCGCCATATGCATATTGATGCTGGCAAACTACGTCAAATCATTCTCAATCTGCTCGATAACGCCATCAAGTACACGGATACTGGCCAAGTAGTCTTAAAAGCCTATGCCATCCCTTCAGCCGGTATTTTTCATTTAGGTCTAGAGATCTCCGATACTGGCGCTGGCATTAGTCTCGACGAACAACAACGAATCTTTAGTCCCTTTTATCAAACAGATGCCTCATCCACGGTACATGATGCTAGTGATCAGGGCGTGGGTTTGGGTTTAGCCATTTGTCAAGGGTTGGTCAAACTCATGGATGGCAGTATCCAATGTCTTAGTCACCCTGGCCAAGGGACCACATTCCATATTCAGCTGCCGGTAGAGGTGATGCAGGCACCACAAAAAGCACCCTCGATCACAAAAATTTGCTCAACGCCGCCCCAACAACAGTATAAAATTTTAGTTGTCGAAGACGCTCCCACCAATCGACGACTACTCAAACATATTCTTGGCAATGCTGGTTTTATCGTACATGAAGCTGAAAACGGTCAGCAAGCCATTGAACAGTGGCAGTCCCAGCGTCCAGAGCTGATCCTGATGGATATTCAAATGCCTGTTATGAATGGCTACGACGCTACAGCTTATATCAAACAACGGGATCCTAACTTGCCCATCATTGCAATCACAGCTAGTGTTTTAGATAACCAGCTGGATAAGATTCTTTCCGTAGGTTGTAATGCCTGTATTCGCAAGCCCGTTAACCGTGAACATTTGTTACACACCATTAACAAGTGCTTAAACACGAACCATGGCTTCACGCAACAGTCAAACCCTTCTCAGGTATTAGCATAAGTAAAATGTAATCCAGTATTGCTTCACACAGGAAAGAGCAGCGAACTGTCTCTAACTTGGCTGTTGTTGGGAACGCCGTAGTAAACCTAACCCAACCATTGCTAAGCCGACTAAAGCTGTAGGTTCAGGGACAGCTGTTGCAGTGGAAGAGAGGGAAGAGTTCTCTTTATGTAGAACAAGCTTGGCCTCACGAATAATCGCGTCATCCATGTAAATAAACGGAATGGCATGCTTCTCATTGACAATGGTGTAATCTGACATCTCCCCAGCCCAGGAGTTGGGATCGTACCAGGTATTAGTGTGGTCAGTATCATCAAAGAAGGCTGTCATAACGTCGTCGGCAGTAAACCCATGGTCCAACAGACTGACTGAGAAACTACCGGCTTCACCCACCTTGGGAATGCTAGCAACAGAAGGCACCTTAATCAGAGCGGCATCGGTAGGCGCTACTTCTGAACCTAAACCAAATCGCATGCCGCCAATGCCAGGAATACCCACCCAATCAGTGGTAACTCGAACGTTCGTTACTTCAATATCTAAAAAGATAAGTTCAGCGGAGACAAGGTCACTGCCATCTGCCAAAAATGCATCTAATAATTCTTGATTTTTATTAAAGTCAAACGTCCAACTAACACTCTCGTCAATACCGTTACCTACGGTTGAGTTACGACCGCTACGGCGAATTTGAAAATCTCGGGACTTAAATCCCTCACCGCGCCCAGCGTTTTCTAACGTTTGACCATATCCACTCTTCACCTGGGCATCAGCTTGAGCTGCACTAGCGGTGGAAAATGCAACCCCAATGGCTAACCCAGTGGCTAATATTTGCTTCAACATGACGATTCTTCTCAAGCCAACAACTGATAGGAGAGGCACCTGTTTGTATTCTTAGAGTACTGATGTAACAATAGATACGAAATCGGCTAATGTGCTCACTTTTACAGAGATGGAGATCTTCTATGGATAAGACATCTAGGTATTTTTGTGGAAACCCTGTAGATTGCCTATATGAAACGCGTATAAATCTCCTTAAAGTTCGGTACTTTCATAGAATCAGACTGTCTGTTGTTATCTTTTTACTTGAGTAAAATGGTCAATTTTGCGGACTTTTGATAACGACAATAGGTTGGTTAATCTGTCCTTAAACCCTTGCTTTACTTGCCTAAATTTAGGCCTTTGCTAATTCGTTGCCAATCAGAAGTATTTAACAACAAAATGATCCCGCCAGGGATACTGAGGAGCCATCCCAATACGGTCACGGTTAAAGATAGTAACAGGGCCTCTTCTGCCCCCAAACCTACTCGACTAAACAGATATACCCACAAACCTTCTTTGAGGCCTAACCCTCCTAGGGAAATGGGCAATAGAGTAATGACGACGATGATGGGGATAAATACGAGTAGGGCTAAAAATGAGATGCTAATGCCCAGTTGGTGAGCAATGATCGTGTGATAAACCACTATGCCTAACTGCAATATAAGGGATAGGCCAATGGATGATGCTAACGCTGGGCGGTCCTTGGAAAATTGCCACAATAGGTGTTGGATTTTAGCAAACCGGACTGCGATCGCAGCCAATCTAAACCGTCTTAACCAAGGGGTTACCCACCGTAATAATTGGGGGCTCATAATCAGCAGTACCGCGCCTACCAAGGCTCCCACTGCCCCTAAAAATAGAGCAATAATGTCCCAGCGCCCCACTAGCTGAAACGCAGGAGCCAACCCCATCACAGCAATGGCTGACAGGGCCGCTAACCCCGTAAACCGTTCTAAAAATACCGACACCAGGGCCGCTTCAGAATCTTGAGTTGCCTGGTTCACCTGATACACCCGATAGACATCTCCTCCCAGGGAGCCGGGTAAAAAGATATTTAGCCACATGCCCACAAAGTAACTGGATATGAGCTGCCCCATCGGCACGTTATAGCCCTGGGAACGCAATACAATTTGCCAACGCCAGCAGCTGAGCCACTGGAGAACGGTATAAAACAACAAAGCAAACAGCACAAATGGTAATGATAAGGTGTGGAGCTGTTGCCAGGCTTGAGTAAAATCAATCTGCGTAAAAACAAATATGAGGAGAATTACACTAACAGTAATTTTAAGAAGGATAAGTGGTTTCATAGGTAAGGAGCAAGCCATCAATAAATTCCAAACGTAAATGTTAAAGAGACGTTCCATGGAATGTCGGTACATTCAAAATTTGGAAGTTAATTGATCTGATTTCTTAAGTAGATCAGGTCAATTCTTTGACAAAAAGAATCAGTCTTACCCCCCTAATATGCCCCTAAATCCCTGCCCTGCTCTGGCGTATGGGGTATCCATCCATCGGCGGGATCCCATAGCCGTAAGCTAGTACCAAAGCTGTCGTATACGGGTTTGCCCGTGGTTTGGATATATTCCAACATTTGGGCACTGAGACGGCTCTGGCGAGCATCATCGACATGGATCCAGACTCGCGGCGATGTTTCTAGTATGCGCTCCAGTTGATCTAAATTACTAATCACCACGCCACCGCCCCAGCGGTCTAGCAGGCGACCATCACGCCAGTACGTGGCATCAAAAAACCAGGTACCCATAAGAAAGTAATCGACCGGCCCAATGGTGATTGGTCCAAAGGAAGGGGTGGGGGAAATAATGACGTCTCCTGGCTGACGATGGTCACGGATATATTCAAAAATTTCGGTGTTGTGGCGACCAATGGCCTGGGAATAGCTCTGAGCTATGCGCCCGAGTTCTAAGTTGCTGATAAGTAGCAGTACTAAACAAAGACTCACCAGGCCATGGACCGGAAAGTGTTGGAATCGTCCCTGTTTAATGGTGTGGATCAGACCTTGGCTAATTGCGATCGCGCCATACACCGACAGCATGATAAATAGGGGATACACTGAGTAGGCATAGCGTTCAGCAATTTGATAGGTGAGCAGGGTTAATACCAACAGATTGAGCAGCACAAAGCTAAACAAATATAAAACCAGACCCGCTTGCCGACGAAGAAAATAAATTGCCCCAACCAGGAAAAATGCTGTGTAGAGAATCTCCAATCGGTTTGGCCCCACAAAAAAGCAAGCCAAAAACCCTGTCACGTTAAGTAAATGGGGTTTGAGATAAGACGAAGTACTGGCAGACAATGCTGTCCAGGGGGTGAGGCACTTAATTTTAAAAAAGATAATGTCATAGGCAAAGATGATCATCACCATGATGGCGTTTAACCATAGCCGCCAGTCCGCTTGCCAACGAAATCGAGGGGCAAAACAAAGGTAACCCAATAAAAAACCTGGGGTAATGGTCAGACTGACTTCTTGAATCAGCAAGGTGGCTGTTAGGGCAATAAAAAAGACATATTGATAAAATCGCCCACCCCTGTCGATAAACCCCCGAATAAAGGCCCACAGGGCCAGCAGGGTTGTAAACTGCACCATTTGGTAAAACCGAATAAACCGAGAATACCAAATCTCCCAGGGGTTCAACGCCAGTATAAGTGTCACCACCAAGGCTATCCATACGCGACCCGTGACGCGCCGCGTAATCAAAAACACCAGCACCAGCACCCCGCTACCAAACATGACGGAGAAAAACCGGGCGTTAAAGATAGAGTCCCCCACCAGACGTAGCCAGAGGGCTAGTAAGTAGTGAAATATAGGCCCCCGCGTATACCAAATACCTGATGTGGCTAGGGGAGAGCCCGTGCGCAAAATACCACGGGTGGCATCGTAGGAGGTGTTTTCGTCGGAGTCGAGGTCTTCCTTGGTGAGGCGATACAGACGTAAACAGAAACCGATAAAAACAATGCTGCCTAAAACTGTGGAACGCTGCCAGGCGGGTCCTGTTTCTAAGGTTGCCAATAGCTTAGAGCTCAGGTCCTCTAGCTGGGTTAATAACTGCCATCGTATGGTGATGACCAGTCCCCCCAGGATGATAAAGATTAGCCATGGGGGCATGGATTGGCTAAATAACAATCCTAGTCCAAGGGCACTGGTTCCAACAGTTATTCCATAGCGCTGCCAGCGGGGACAGTCCCCGCTTATGAGGCTGAGCAACAGTACCAGCAGGCTGCCCAGTAACAAGGTGCGATCGCTCCCCGGTTGCGCAAACCAAATGCCCCAGGCTCCCTCACCATGGCGATGCTTGAGTAAGGTCATCCCCATCAACAATACTAACGATGGCAGCAGTACCTCAGCCCCGGCTACCAGAGAACCAGATGAGCCGCGTAACCACAGATGCCCCACTCCCCAAGCCAGGGCAAAACTGACCCCACAGCCCAGCCACCACCACATCAGTTGATGCCCCACATACCAGCCGATGCACTGCAAAAATGGATGGCCCAAAAAGTGATGAATAAACTCCTGGCCCATCACCTGGCGCACGATGACAACGGGTGTGTATGTTAGCAGTGAGGATTGGTTTTTCTCGGGGAGAGAAACGCCCCCATGCCAATCACCATCGGTATGTACGGCAGATAAAATCTCTCCCTGGTCAGACTCCGCCCAGGCATCGAGAAAAACGCTCAGGGACTCATTGCTAATATCCCTGGTCCAGGCCGATCCTCCAGATTGAGTTAAGGGCACTTCCCCCTGATTAGATTCCGCCCAGGCATCGGTAAAAATGCTTGGGGGTTCCTCATTGGTGTCTTGGGTCCAGGCATCATCCACCGGTTGGTTTAAATGGACGGCCACAATGTTTTTGCCAGGTTTGACGTAGGCTGTCACATCAAACATGCGTAGCTGCTTACCCTGGGTAGATGACTGAATATCCACCAAACGGTCATTAATAAACACCGCTGGCTCGCCTATGGCGGCGTAGCGTAACACACTGCGAGTTGCATGGTGGGGCACTTGCCAGGTTTGATAGAGCCATGGTGCTGATGTGGTAATCCATGAACCATGCACCGGTTGGTCAAATAAACGCTGGCTCAGGCGAGTGTAGGTGGTCTCATGCACAGGTCCCAGGGCCAAGGCCTGAGGCCACTCGGTATCGTCAAATTCCAGATGAAACCAGCGCACCGCTGATCGATTTTCAGCTAACGTAGCCATTTTCCACGGTGTGGCACCAGTGGAGAGATTGATGGGGGAGAATTCCTTCTCAGGTAAAACCTGTCCTTCTACGGCAATCCGAGGAGATTTAGTGCCTTTTTGCACTTCGATCGCAATGACATTTTTGCCCGCTCTCACATAGTTGGTCAGGTCTAAATACACTGAAATCTTCCAATCAGGAGAACTGGCCATCACGTAGTTTAGCCCGGTTTTCGCAGCGTAGGGGAGGGTGTCGTTAAACTCCTGCAACGGCACCTTACGACGATAGGCTAATCCTTTGGGACTATTCAGTGCCCCATTTTCACGAATGACCGATTGGCGACCGTTAATGTTAAAGACAAAGTCATCGTCGGCACTGATGCGTACCCAGGCGGCCTGAACACTCTCAGGACCATAGAAGGTGTGTCTGGTGTAAAATCGGTGGCTGGGCGCAGGGGACGTAATCCATTGCACATCGGGGGACCAGTGTACGGGGGTGAGTGGCCCCGTGGATGGCTGCCAGATTGAAAATCCCAGGCTTCCCCAGAGACAGCCTAACAGTAGCAAAACGGCTAACCAGCGCTTACTCATGGGTCTTGGTCTCCTCGCCCCAGGCGTCAGAATCTACTGAGCGACGGTAGGACTCCCAAGCTGCATCCAGATCACCACGATGGTAGGCTGCCCAGGTTTTGTGGACATGGGCCTGTCCCATCAGGCCAATATTGGGGGACTGAAAATAGGTTTGTTCGTTAAGAATGGTGGTTGCGATCGCAGCCGATGCCTCAAACTGTTGATCAATAGCCTTGACGATCATCAAATCGTATAGGGCTTGAATATGGCCAGGAAATATAATCAAGGCTTGCTCTAAAAACTCACTCGTACCGCCAGATTTACGATTATTGAGCTGACGTTGACTGTTGGGAGCAATGGGATTTAGAGGACTATTGGAGAAATTGGGGTAGTTGTTACCGTGGGGGGAAAACGGCAGCGTTGGCGCATTGAAGTACACGATGGCCTGATTAATCAGGGCTGCTGCCAAATGCTCTCGAATCACCCATAGGTGTGGATGCAGATGTAATGCCTGCCTTAAGTAGGGTATGGCCTGGGCAAAGTCGTGCCCCTGATAGTAGGCCATACCCTGATAAAAGGCTGTCAGCCCCGCATCTCCTTGACCACCATAATGTTGAGCTTTGCCATACCGCATCCAAGCATGGGGGTCCCCCTGAACGGTGGGATAAACGCGCATCAACCAGGGACTTTGTTGGATAACTGTTGCATAATTACCACGGGCATAGGCCACCTCCAAAGACCGATCCCAAAGGTTGGCTCCGATCATGTGGGAGAGCAGTAAGCATAGAATGAGCGCTACAATCGGTAGGCCTGTGCGCAGATCCTGGTAGAGAATCCCAAGACGTCCTTTTTCATCCTTAACCGTCCCATGTATGCCGTTGGCGTCAACTTCGCTCAGCCATTTTTCACAGCTGACATCTCCTGGTACTTCTGGGGCGATAATGCCAACAACTTTGCTTAGAAGGCGCTTATCCTTATCCTTATTCTTAACCTCTAGTTTCCTGGAGAGAGGTTTTAGATAGACTGCCAACAACAGAATGGTTAATCCCACAATTGTTAAGCTCCAGCCTTTACCAATAAAGGCAAAGAACCCATTGCCATAGCCCAACCCATCCAGTAAAACGTGATCCCATTGGGAAAGCTGAAAAAACCGACTATCCGGCATGTTAAACGTGGCTAACGTGGGGAGTGGCTGGAATTGAGCCAGTGAAATAAACTGTTTCCAGTGGTTGTGAACATCAGCAAAACTTGTTTCTACCTGGATATTGACCTGTTCCAATTGATGCCAATAGGACAGAGCTAAAAATGCTTGCTGTGGACACCAAGTCATCAGGCCATAGGGAAACAACAATGTTAGCCCCAGGGAACTCCACAATATCCATCGTAGGGGGGGGGTTCCGTGCCAGGGCATTAACCCAAAGCCTAGCCCCACAGCCAACAACACACCAGCCGAAACCAGTTGGCCCTCAGGCCAACTATTGATGTGTAACATTTCTAAATTCTCAGCAGGCAGGTGGTACCAGCTATAGCGGAGACTGATTAACAGGATGAGAAGTCCGACCAGTCCCGTTTGACGTCCACGGTTTAACCCCTGTATCAGGCGATATAGTGTCTGAACGCTATGCATAATCATGGTAAATCTTGAAACCTGGCAGCATCCGGTTTAACTGTAGTGGAAGTCACCCGATCGCCAGGCTGTAACACCCGTGGATCAAGAATCACCTGTTCTCCGATTTCTAGACCAGAGATAATCTCACGACTATTGTCAAACCGCTGCCCTACCCCTACCTGACGCACAACTGCCTGCCCACTTTCAATCACCATCACCATGGCTTCGCCCTCAGAAATATGGGTGATGGCTCGCTCTGGCACTTGAACCGCTCTCTGTGATGAATTAAAGGCGGCGAAACCCTGCAGACCAGGGGACATTGGTAACCCTTCCACCTTGATCCAAACTGAGTAGGTATATTGACGATTGATGCTAACCTTTCCCAGTCGAAACCCCTCAGTCTCAACGGCTGGATTGATGCGGACCACACTGCCACTAAATGTTTTTCCTGGATAAGCCACCAAACGGACAGTGACCGGATCACCGACACGAATAGTATCAAGCCGGACCTGATCGACAAATGCTTCGAAGGCAACATTCTGACTCAGGGTAATCAGGGCGTCTTCTCCAATTTCATAAAAGTCTCCGGCATCAACATTGACTTTGCTAATCAGGCCGTCACTCACCGCATAGAGTAGGGTTTTATCTAACAGCCCCTCAGTCTCATTAACGATCGCTTCAGCTTTTTCTACGTCTAATCGCAGGCTTTTCAGCGTTACTGATTGGGTTTGGCGCAAATTAGCCAGCTGTTGTTTAGCGGCTGATAAATCAAGCTCACGTTCTAGAAAAAAGTCACGGTTAATAAATTGGGAGTTCTGGTCTAAAAAATCTCCCCGACTAGCATTCTCAAATTCTTGTAATCTCGCCGCATACAGATCTTCCGCATCCAGTAGACGAAATTCGCTGACAGCTCCCTGCTTGTGCAGATAACGTATGCTTTCAAGACGTTCTCGTGCATTTTCTAACCGTACACGGGTTGCAGTTCTCTCTTGTTCAATTTGTTGCTGAATGCGGACGGTGCTATCTTGCACTCTCGCTGTCGCAGTGTTGAGGCGATCCCTGGCCAGGGTGACTTCATCTTCAAGCAGTTGAATCGCTCCCTGGGTATCGACTTCCTGCTGGCGCAATTGGTTTTGCGATCGCGCCAGATCTGTACGAGCCTGTTGAACCCTTGCTAAAATATCATTCTGTCTCAAGCGGAAGAGCAATTGACCTTTACGGACCCAATCACCTTCTTTAACCAAGACACTTTCAACAACACCATTGATTTCAGGTCGAACATTCACATCATCGAGTGCCACTGATACGCCTGGCGCACCAATGGCATTGGTGGCAATTTGCTGACCTACCACAAATGTTTCCACGGCGATAGGTTTACCAGTCTGCCGCTGCCGTGCTGGATAACCGATCCTCGACGAGTATATACGCGAATTTGGATCCTTAAGTGTTGGCAGTAAAACCATCAACGTCAAGAAAAGCATACCTACCAACGGACCTACCACCAACGTAGGCAGCAGCCAACTCAAGACTGAAGGTCTAATCCCCCTGAACATAACCTACGTTACGAACCTTAAATGGTTCTCTGCTAAAGGACTCGTTGGTAGATGTCCTGCCACATGGCTATAATGCTCGACCAGTTAAAACGCGTTTGAATATCCGCTAAACCCTGATGTCCTAGTTGGGTTGCCCAGTCTGGCCGATCAAGCAACTCTGCAATTGCTTTGGCCAAAGCCAATGAGTTTTTCTCAGGCACTAAACATCCCGTTTCCCCTGGCCTAATTACATCCGGGATTCCGCCAACGGCGGTGGCTACCACTGGTTTGGCATGGGCTAGTGCCTCAATCATGACAATACCCAATCCTTCGGTATCTCCTTTACTATCAACAATTGCAGGCAATACAAAAACATCGCATTTAGCATATTCGTCAGCTAGTTGTGCCTTAGAAACAAAACCAAGAAAGTCTACTTGTTGCTCCAATGCCAGACCTTGGACTTGTTCCTTTAACTCAGTTTCTAGAATACCTGTGCCGACAATCCGTAATCGTACATCTCGCTCAGTCAATAAAATTGCCAGTGCGTCCAACAGATAGCACACCCCTTTGCGTTCATCTAAGCGACCCACAAATAGCAGGGTAGGTATCTGCTCGGGAGCACGAGGTTCAGTCGGTTTGGCTTCTACAGTTAAACCGTAGGGAATCACCTGCAACGGACAAGGGCGTAATTTCTCTACTAGGCCCTTGGTAAAGGATGAATTGGTTGTGACGCCAACTGTGTGGGACAAAAGCCAGCGTAAAATATGGGCAACAAAACCAAACCGCTGAGCTAGCAATAGCTCACCACCATGGAAACTAAAGACCATGGGAATTTTAAATAGCTTGCTAGCAGGCCAGGCCATTAACCCATGGGGAAAGGGCCAATGGACATGCAACAAATTGGGGCGAATTTTGCGGCAGAGCCAAACTAGTTGCCAGGTTCCTAATATTACATAGCAAACAGCCGGAATCAGGTTAAACGGCTGACGTTTTAACTTAGTCGGTGCACCATCTCGCACCAGCGTCTCAAACCGCTTCCAAAAATATCGAAACCGATAAACCTTGACTCCTTCCAGCTCATAGGATTGGCCACCCTCATAGGCAGGGGCAAACACACTAAACGTTGCTCCTGTCGGCTGTAGTCGCAGAATTGTTTCTCGAATAAATGCTCCATGATTCCCATCTGGAAAGAGGGGATAGACAGAGCTAAGAACAAGAATATGCTTTTTATTTAAGGACATCGACCACTATCCCCTACCCATAGGGCAAATACCTAGATAGTCGAAGATTGCCCAGTTAGTTGAGGACCCTCAACAGAAACCCAGTAATTTTTTGCAAGCCGTCCGCAGTTCAAGCGGGCTCTAAGGATATCTACAGATCAAAGCATTGGGTACTATTCTCAGGCATTGATTGTCTCGGCTAGAAATCTTTCTTGCAAGTAAGTATTAGCCATGGCTATGTAGCGAGAAGCCCGACCCAAGGGTCGCTCCAGGTAAAACCAGGTAACAACTTTCAGAAAGTCTTGGGCAGAGGTCATTAAGCGTTTCTTGCCAAATTTGCTAGTTCCAGAAAACCGTGGATGCCAATGGGTTTTCACTTCTTCTACTTGGTGACCTAACCCCGCTAAGACAGCCAACAAAAATCGGTGGGTAATCAGCTCAATAGGGAGTCCTACCAGGGCATCTCGACGCACTAATTTGATCCAGTTCATGTCGTGAATCTTCAAGCCAAAGGTCCAACGGCAGGCACGGTTCGCCAATTGAGACGCTTGGGTTTTACCATCACCGCGTTGCTGCCGCCAACCAGCTACTGCCGTCATACCGGGTCGGTAAGCTCTGAGTAATGCTGGAATATCTGTTGCTGGATCAGACTCTAGATCTGCTTGACCCCAGAAAATCCAATCTGTCTTAACGTGTTCCAAGGCTGTTTGCCAGACAGCGGCAACACCACGACGTTGAGGATGTCGAATTACACTCAAGAATGTATGCTTTTCAGCCAACTGTGCCAGAATTTCTGGACTTTCATCGGTGCTACCGTCATCAATAACTAATACGGGTAGTGTCAAACTTAGCTCATCAAAAGCAATAGAGATTCGCTCAAAGAGCTTTTCTAGATTGCCAGCTTCATTTAAAGCTGGAATCACAACCGTTACTGCCCCTGCCTGAAGAGGATCATCGCTTGAAGCCTTAGAGAAGGTAAAATCAAATACCTTTGACTCGAAATTGTCGACGAATGCCAATTTACTTAAAGCTGTATCTTTCTTAGAAACGGCAACAACCATTGACATTGATCTCCATAAAAATAAGGAAAAAGCCTGTATAACCTAGTTAGAAACTTGAGCTTTCACCTCATTTACACCTATCCTTCTAGCTTTGAGCCGCGAGGTAAAATCTAGTAATTTCACTTGGTTGAGTACATCACAAATCTATCAGCTAAAAAAAGGTAACCCTACAGAGATATTACTGACAGAACATTCGTACATCAAAGCAAGTCGGTTCAACTAATCTTATTTTTTAAGGACAAATACAGATATTTTCAAACTCAAAACAATAATCTTTCGAAGAAAGTTAGTTATTTCCCAGGAAGACAGGTAAGGATTGATATTCGATGTTCAGTTTTATTGACTAATTTTGAGCATTTTTCAGCACTTTGATCACTTATTATCGAGATAATTTCGACAAATGGCTGAATAGTCTAAATAGTCGAATAATTGGAGCGCAGTTTCTAGCAATGTATCAACCCTAAAAATTAGGTTGGGAGCATAAAGGGTAGAGAGTGAATACCGATGGAGAGCAGCGCTTTACCCGTTACTCTTCATTGAACCTTCACCTCAAAATCAAGCCCTGATAGATCACTAATAAGAAGTATCCGATTGACTGAAATCTCCAACGAATAGCTTCAGGAATCAGTTCGTGGCAGACAATACAACCCAGTTCACGACTAGTACAGATGGAGGTTCCTCAAAAGATATGTAACGATCAAATGCAACGAAACATGTTTTGTTGGTAGGTAGCCGACGTCATTAACAATGGATTTGGCTAGTCCTGAACTAGAAACATCGAGCGTGCATATCTAAATATCATTTTGAGCTGCTGGTACAGTCTCAAAGAGCTGCAAAGTACCTATATCGAAGTTGCCTTGTTGCTGTTCAGGGATTTCAAACTCAAGATTTTCTCCATCATTTTTAGATAGATGGAGGCGATAGATACCAGGCTTTAAGCCAGGCGCTACAAAACGACCAGTACGATTAGTGAAGAATTCAATAGCAGGCCAGTTAGAATCCGACAAAGACTCTATCCATCCTTGCTGTAGAGTAACAGGTTCCTGTCTTTGGTCAACTAATACACCTCGCAAAAACACAGTCGCTTCAGTTCCTGTTGTAATCAACGTACCGCTGCGATAGGTGGGTAAGAGTTGATAACTCGTTTGGCCCAAATCTTCTCCTAGACTCAGGCTAGGTGCATCCAGCGATACCTCAGTTAAGGTATAAGGTGCCATAGAAAGAACAGCAGGTCCTGTGCCATTAGCCTGTGCCATATCGCCAGATAATGTAGGATTAACCTTGACAGTTTCTCCTACGGCACTTCCCTGACGGCTGATCAGAGCAAAACTGTTGTCAATGGGGCTAGACCATCCCCAAATACCGTCCACAAAAGCAATTGCTGTTCCCCAAGTCACTGTGGAACTACTTTCAATGGAGTCTTTTTGATCACGAGGTAGTGTAAATTGATGGTTTAACCCTACGCTACTGCGGTAGCCCTGATACTGTAAACGTCCATTAAGCCCATAACTTTGCAGCGACTGTGTCAGGGTTAAATTTGGAGTTATTGCACCTAATGTGTGACTTGGAGAATAACTCCAATTGAGAGAATTTTGAGGTTCTAATGTATTGTTAAACTCTGTACGTGTATTAAATCGTTGGCCTGAAAAGGGGAGTGCCCCATTAAAGCCAATACTAAAGCGATGGTCCGTTTCACTTGAAGAATCTTGCCCATAGTGATAACCGAGGTTAACGTTCAACCCTTGTGCGAATGGACGAGCTAAACTCACACCAATGTTATAGGCATCACTGTTTTCACGCTGTATTTGATATTCACCATTGAATCTGGCTTGAATATTCTCGAAGAGAGTCTGCTGATATGCAAAGGATACGTTTAGCGCAGTCTTATTCTGGGGAGTATCTTGTCCCAAAATCGAAAAGTCTTCACCTCGATACTCTAGTGCTAAATGTAGTTGTCGATTTTGAGACGAGTTCTGAGATGCTTCTAGCCATTCATAAAAGAGCTTACCTGCTATATCTACCCCATAATCAGTATGGTTACTAGCGGCCATATCCCAGCCAAAGTTACCCACTGTAGTTGCCAAGGTACCATTTAGGCCAGCCATTTGTTGAGTAATATCTCCTTGTAAGTAACCACCTAACGTTAAATTAGGAGTCAGGCCTACTCGGTGAAACATGGATAATGTAGGCCGTGATAAATCATAGGATTTTAACGGTTGTTGTTCTATGGCAGGAAAGCCAACACTGTATGCAAACTGGTGAACACCTTCAGCTAATAGTTCACCAGCGGCCCCAGTGGAGAAGTTGAGGGTTTCTGTCTGTCCTAAATTATTTGTGATTTCTAAGCGAATATCGTTAATACCCATTTTTAATGGTAGGTCGCGAATATCCTGTGGGCCAGCCTCTAGCCGTAATGTTGTGATTAACTTATCATTAACAAATATTTCAACCGTTGAGAGCTGTTCCAAGAAAAAACTATAGTGACTGGTGGGGCGTGCTATTCGAAAAGGCTGTAGTGAAAAATTACGAGCAGCAGAAACTCCCAATAGTGATGGGCTCATTTGGTACCCTGCTGTGGGTACGGACAAATCCCCGAACGTATAGCGGATTGCTTGATCAGGCACATCTCTCACAACACTGAGTCGATCGAATTGCCATGATTGGCCTAATGTAGCTTGACCATAGGCTTCTAAGACCCAGCCCTGCCAATTAATTGCACCATCAAACTGTAAACCTAAGGGTTCTAGCCTAGTGTCATCTGTCCAATTAATTTTCTGATTGCCCCTGAGATTCAGATACCCACTCAGCTGGCCGGGTAACGTTAAGGCAAACTCACCAGGATTATCTGGGGGGACGTTAAGGCTATGAGTATTGGTGAGCCTTAGCTCAGAAGGTACATTAACTTGAAGTTCTAAACGTCTGCGGTCAAAATTGACTTCTAACCCTTCGCTCTGAAGAATTGATAAACTTAGTTGATCATCCGCAGCAATAGCCAATTGCACATTCTTTTGTGTGCCTTCTCCCAAGCTATCTTGCGCTAATGTCAAAAATGCGTTGCCAGCTATCGTTATATGGACAACTTCATTGTGGGGATGAACAAAAATATTCCCAGCAAAGCGACCATTAAGGATTAGGGGCACTTCTATTTGAGTAGAGTAGAGCTCAGAAGGTTTTCCAAATACCTGTTCAAATAGTTGAGCTTCATCCAGTACAGCATTATCTGGAGATTGAGAAATTGTTTGTGATCTAGTGTGAGCATGATCTGTTTTTATATTCTTTTTTGAGGAGAAGAGAACAGCTGATTCTTGTACCTCAATCACCGATAAGGACTGTTGATCAATATTCTCTTTAAATAGTTCTCCGGATAACTCAGGGTTAACATTGGCAGGAATAGGGCTTACGTCTGCGGGAACAGCAGCAGACGTATCAAACACAAGCGGGAGCATGGCAAAGCCAATCAACTTATAGAATTAATTTTCAAACTGAAAAGTAGCCATTACATCCCCAATGGGCAGTCCTTCGGGCCAGGGAAGATCAAACTGCCGCTGTTGTCCCGGCAGTATTACTCGGCTATTCATTTCTTTTGCTAAAGCAGGAGTAAGCTGCACCGTTTGCCCTTGACCAACCACTTCTAACTGCCAGTCACTTAACCGCGCATTACCATTTCCTTGATTTTCAAGAACGACAGATAGCTTGGTCTCACCTGAATCAATTACGGTTGGTTCTACCGATACCAGGCTAACGTCAGGAGCTACATTTTGGGGGCGAATAAACACGCTAGATATGTAGCGAAAAGAAAGTTTTATCTCTCCACGGGGTTCGTTAGGAATTGGTGCTTCAGGATTGACTAAATGAATAGGCAGTTGTTCTGCAATTAAGCGATAGGTCAATTCCTGAGTCGGGGTTGGATCACCCAGCCATGTCACTCGCACCATTTGTATTTCATCAGGTGCTAGAATCATTTGTGGAGGATAGACTAAAAAGTCATCTTCCGCAGGGGTAAAATTCTCATCTCCTGTCAAGTCCATTTCGCTCAGAACGACAGAAACTTCAACGGCAATGGGCTCATCTGTATCATTAACGATCTCATAGGATTGCGTAGCTTCTGAACCCGTTGGAGTAAATACCTGGGATAGAGGATTGAACTGAAATGCGAGGGATGGACGTGCAGTACCTAGTAATAAACAGGTGGTTAACGTTAGAGCTGAAGAGAAATGTCTGAACACCGTTAATTATCAGTAACAGAAAGGTCAACAGAACTGGTATAGCTGCCAGGATCTTGAAATGGCAAAGGGGTATAGAGAATATACACATCTCTATTTTCGGTTCCGGCAGAACCGGTTACATAGGTGTAGTTATTGCCAGAGGGGGTTGAAAAATCTCCACTATTGGGAGGTGAAGCATTGTCGGTCACAGTAGTAACTTGGAATGATATGGGTTGACCACCGATGCGATCAATATCTCCTGATGAGATAGTCAAGGTTAATCCTGAACTATTATCAGTTGAAAGCGCTATATCAGCTACTTTCACCACATGGGTCGATGCATTACCCTCACCATCCAAATCCAACTGCCCTGCGTTGATAGTCGGAGTGGTAGTTAATGTAGGTACGGCCTGAGCAGGTAATAGATATATGCTCCAGAGTCCTACAATTAGGCATCCTGTTCGGATCACGACTAGCTCCACCTCCGTCAATAGTGTCTAGGGATTAAGTGTCTAGATATTGTCTAGAGTGCTTTAGAGATAGCTTTCTACAGTCATGGTAATGGTAGAGCTATAAGTATCAGGATCTAAGTACTCTGGACCATCGTACTCAATGTATAGGTCTTGATTAGCTGCGTTGCTGGAAAAGTCTGTATTATCTACATTTACAGTATCTGATGTAGCGGAGAAAGCCCCAGCTGCTGGTGCTGTGGCATTATCATCAACAAGTTTCACTTGATAAGCCAGAGTGACACCATTAGTACCACCAGTCAAAGCACTATCAGCTTCAGCCTTTAACTCAACACCCTCTGTGTTGTTAGATGTAAGCGCAATATCAGCTACTTTGACAACAACATCAGCTGTAGCAGTCCCTTCACCATAAAGGTTAAGGCTGCCGGCACCAGCCGTGGCCGTCGATGAGATAGTGCTGTAGTTAGACACTGTTCCACCAAGGTTAATCGTATCAGCGAATGCGGCGGCACCACTGAATGCTAGAGTACCTGCCACCAAGCCAGTGGTCAATGCAAAACGACGCATAGTCATAAATGAAATACTCCAAAAGTCAATAAATGATTCTCACGAATTCTATGCTTGTGCACAAGCATAGAATTTAAGCCAATGATGAGAGAAGAAGTAGCAATTTTCAGAAACTCAACAACTCTAGATTTTTCACAACCATAAGAGGTTTTACTAAATTTATTAAGCCTTTTCTTGCTGTCTCTCGCTTACGAGTTTAGAGATTCTTCTGTGCAAAGTCGTCACCATTCCCACGTATCTTTTTTGACATAAATCTCCGCAAAAATGTTGAATCAAAAGAATTTGAATATCCACAAAAAACTAAAGATTTAGATGATGAATTTCAAAAATAAGCGATATAACGCGCTATAAGACTACAAATCCTACTAAATTCAAAATTTAAAGTTGTCGTAAATAGCACAATTATGATTTAGAAAAAAAACGGAGGAGTATAACTTTGACCCTAGTTAATTTTGCGGAGACGATTAATTTATAGCTCAGCCAATTATCCTAAAATTTTAGGCACTGGTGCGTAAGCAAGATCCAATAATCATGATTTCGACTTGCTTGTATCAACTTTATGGAATGCACCTACTGACGCTGGCAGTAGGTGACTAAGCCATGACCAGTACACTTAGTATTCTCAGTCTAGATAGAGCTGTTTTACTTAGACGTTGAGTGCCGCCACTTGACGAGATTCACCTAGGAAGGGAACCACAAATGTTGGAATATACCAGGTTGCCCCGAAATATGGCACAACCTCCGTCTGACGAAAAGCATTTATCAAGTCCCCTGCGCCAACAATATTGAAGAGCCAGACCAATGGTAGCGAAAATCTCCAACCAGCTCGCAGGGTTATCAAGGAAAAGAGCGCCAGCAAACCACTTATAAAATCCCCATAGGTAGCGGCATTAGCAAAAGCTCCAGGCAGTGGTTGGACCACTAATTGGGGTATTAAAAAGGCTCATCCTAAATACCGAAATGCATGGGGAATAATTAGCGGGATTAATGCTTGGTTGATGGGTTTCTTGGCAAGCCACGGTATCAAGTACCACTTGGCTAAGAGAGCATAAACAACAAGGCTAAAAACAAATTGAAGACCAAAAACTGTTAGGCGTGTCCATAGAACTACCTCTCAATGGGTGTAAAAGTAAATCTTGTATTTTAAAAAGATGCATATGCACATATTTCGACAAAAAATCAGGTTGCTGCAAATTTGATTGAAATCTTGCTGAGTTCCGCTAAAAGTTGGTGGACATTGGTTTTGCCTAGAAGTTCTTCAGTTTGACTTTGAGCCTTTTTCCAGGCAGGAAATGCCTCTTTCAGCCGCTGATGACCATCGGTTGTTAGGGATATTTCCTTTACCCGACGATCCGTTCCAGGCTGTACTTGAATCAACCCCTGGCGCGCCAGGGATGCTAAATTACGGGTCAACGTGGTTCGATCTGTCACCGTACATTCAGCCAGAGTTTTCTGATTAACAGGCTGCTGTAGCCGAATGGCAATGAGAAGGGTGAACTGAGTTGACTTCAATCGGTGAGGTCTGAGCATTTCATCATACAGTTGCATAATAATCCGATCTGCCTGACGCAAATGCTTAGACAGGCAGGTGTCTCTCACTTCAAAGGCCGCTTCGACTTCCAGGGAATTAAGCGTTGATTCAATCATATATGTGCATATACACCTTTTGCTTCGATGATATATTTCAAAGTCAGTTTTGGGATGGCTTTTGGGCTCAGACCACTACATGTGCAGTAATGTTTGTGGGAAGTTTAACCCGCTTGGATCTTGATACTTTAGGGCTTACAGGTCATAGACTTATAACTATGGTTTAGATAGCTCATTTCTCACATCCCTTCTTTGGCTAACAGATCAGTCTTTAAACTGCTCTACTACTTCGGGACTGATTGTTAAAGATGGCTCGATTTCTTCTTCGCCTGATAGTTTCTGTATTTCTTGCTCAAGCTGAGCATTGCCAGCTTCAAAAAACCGTTGTGCACTGTTGGGATAGGCCAGATCAGCTACCAGTCTTGCCAGGGTGGCCTGATCCAGAGTTGCTGGAATCGCTGAACTCGGTACAGATTGGGCCATGGCAGTGGCACTTCCACCGACAACAACAGTTAATATAACAACTGTAGTGCTAATGATATAGGGAATTGTTACGGGAGGTTGTTGCATACAGTCCTCTGCTTAACCTACAGTTAGAGGGGGTCTCTATAATTAGAGAGGGGTCTCTACAAACCTTACTTACTATTGTAGAAATTTCTTCTAGAATTGTGTTGAGTCGCTCCAACAAACTAACTAAGATGCTTTATTTACTTTCTTTGGGGTAAATAATTTTTATAAAAGCTCGTTCATATACAAGCCGTTTCCGACTTATATAGATAGGTAACGTTTCCCATAGATAGGTTTCCTATCTTGTATCGATGCGCATATTGCTGGTAGACGATGATGAAGCGCTGATGGATGCATTGGCTAATCACCTGATTCATCATCGCTATGCCGTGGATATTACAATCGATGGTCAAAGTGCTCGAGAATATCTCGACATGTTTAACTATGACCTGGTGGTACTCGATCTTGATCTGCCCGATGGCAGTGGTATTGAGTTTTGCCAGATCTTTCGGAAAATGGGGTATGAGCAACCGATTTTGATGTTATCGGCAACGGATACCCCAGCTCAAAAAGTAAAAGCCCTAGATGCAGGGGCTGATGATTATGTGGTCAAGCCCTTTGATTTAGATGAACTGGATGCCCGCATTCGAGCGTTACTGCGACGTGAACAAGTAGGATTGCCGACTGTATTGCGGTTAGGAGGGATTAATCTAGACCCGAGTACCTGTGAAACCACCTACAACGGAACGCTGGTGCATCTTACCCCTAAAGAGTTTGCACTGTTGGAATTGTTTTTACGGCGGCCTAATCGGGTCTACAGTCTAGATGCCATCATTGATGATCTTTGGGCCTTTGAGAATCCCCCCAGTGAAGATGCTGTCCGGACCCATATTAAAGGGTTACGGCAAAAACTGAGTGCGGTGGGCGCACCTAAAAATTTAATCAAAACGGTCTATGGTTTGGGCTATCGACTCAATGTCAGTGAGTCGACGGAGCCACCCACACCAAAATCCACCACTACTGCTGCTGTGGAGCAGGCCTGGCAAAAGTATCAGGGGGTGATGCAGGAGCGGGTAGCGGTGCTGGAGAAGGCTGCGATCGCAATCGAGCAAGGTACCCTGGGCAGCGAGCTATACCAAACCAGCCAAATGACGGCCCATAAGCTCGTGGGGGCACTAGGTAGTTTTGGCTTTCCCATGGGGTCCACCCTCGCACAACGGTTAGAAAAACTCTTACAAATCACTCCATCCACTAATATTCCGTCGATGCAGTTTAATCAGCTGGTGCAGCAGTTGCGCCACGAAATTGATGAAACCTCGATGGAAGATGCCACTGAAACCTTAGCGGCTGGGGCTCCCCTGCTGTTGCTAATTAGTCCTGACAGTACTTTGGTGGAGCAATTGAGTCTAGAGGCAACACAGCAATCCTTACGGGTCCGTCAAGCTAATAGTCTGATCCACGCCCATCGTTTGCTCCAAGCCCTTAAACCTCAGCTGGTTATTTTTGATATCCTGGCATCCCTGCAAGGGGAAGAGCTGCCAAATCAACTGCTCAACGATATTGCAACCTTTACCGATCAATTTACCGGCCCCTTTTTGCTGCTCCTGCCACCCCTGCCCGCCCAGTCACGGCTCCAACTCGTACAACAGGGGGCCAGTCAGCTACTGGATCGCACCCATCCACCCGCCCAGCTGATGACAGAAGCTCTGCAAATCATGCGGACTAAAACCACCCCCGCCAAAATCATCATTGTTGATGACGATCCGCAAATCTTAAAACTGCTACAGGTTAGCCTGACACCCTGGAATTTTGATATTACCCCCCTCACCAATGCCAAACAGCTGTGGGAAGTTCTAGAAAAAATCCAGCCAGATGCCTTAGTGCTGGATGTCACCATGCCAGAAATGAACGGCTTTGAAATCTGTCAGTTACTGCGGGCAGATCCCCGTTGGCGCAACCTACCCATCGTGTTTCTCACCGTTCATGAAGCAGAAACCACCCGTGGTCGAGCATTTCGCTTTGGCGGGGATGATTTTATTAACAAATCAGTTGCTACTTCTGAGCTGGCCATCCGTATTCTCAATCAAATCAATCACCATACATAGGTGTGTCTGAATAGCTGAATACGTTGGGGGCTATACCAAACTGGGCGGATAGTATCCTAACCCCTCAACAAAGCGGGCACAGAATTCATGCAGCTCTGTCGGGTCAGGCACCCCATGGGAAACCACAACCACCTGATACTCACTCATCACTTCAGTGGGCGTTTTACCCTTGTCCAAAGCACGGAGGGTATCCCGCAACTGCATAGATGGCTTATGGGGCATGCCATTTTCCATCAGGAAAGCGATTAAGTTTTTCTCTGCATCAGCGCCCAAGGCATTCCTTAACTTAAGACGCAGCACCCACCGATCAACTAGATAGATAACCGTCACAGATTCTAAGGACAGACCAATCATCTGCGATAACCGATCCATCACCCTTAGAATTAAACTTACGTTTGCGAAGCTGTAGAGATATTGCATTGCCATTGCCTCCTAACGTCTACACCCTACGGGAAAATTCTGAAGAAAATGTGAGGATTGGCAATTCATATAGGTTTTTGTTGGCTAGCAAACCCTTGATTCTAAGGATGATCTGTAACAGCGTGTAAAGAACTAGGCCCAGGTATCAGTGTTCCCGAAAAGGATCGCTAGGATAGACTCGGGATCACCCTTTCGCATTGAGGTGGCGGACGTTGTCTATGGTCAGCTCTGAGCATCATCAAGCTAAGCCACCCTTGTTTGGGCAAAACCTGGAATTATTCTTTGCCATCACACCAAGTCTGCTGTGCATTACTGATTTTGATGGCTATTTCAAGCACGTTAATCCTCAATTTTCTAAGGTTCTAGGGTATTCCTCGCTCGCTTCTATCACCCAGCCTTTGATCGAGTTTGTGCATCCCGATGATCGTGAGGCTACTCAACATGCTTTGGATGCGCTAGTCCATAACCACCAGGCGATTACCTTTGACCATCGCTATCGCTGTGCCAATGGTGGCTATCGCTATTTGGTATGGAATGCGATCGCACAGGGCAATCTAATCTACGCTGCCGCCAATGATATTACTGAGCAAAAGCAAACCGAACAGACCCTATTCCAAGAGCGCGATTTTTCAAAATCCATCCTGGCGACGATCAATAGTATCAATGAACATCCTCGTTCCCGTATTACCCAGCACTATAGTCAACAAACCCTAGAAAACATTTTTGACCTGGCTGGAGAAGCGATTATCTGCGTTGATCAGCGCCAGACTATTCGTCTATTTAACCAGGCGGCTGAACGTATTTTTGGATACATGGCGGCTGAAGCCATCAACCAACCCCTTGATTTATTGCTACCGGCGGCATTTAAGGTCATTCATCGGCAGCATATAGATAAATTTGGCAAGTCCTCTGTGCCCTCACTGCGGATGGGTGAGCGTCGGGGTAACGTGAGTGGCCGCCGTAAAAATGGCGAAATTTTTCCGGCAGAGGCGTCTATTTCTAAAAGTAGGACCAAGGACGGGCTGGTATGGTACACCGTTATGCTGCAGGACATTACTGAACGGCTACAGGCGGAAGCGGCCATTCGTCGTAGTGAAGAGCAACTGCGCAAAACAACCAATGCCCTGCCAGTATTGATTGCCTACATTGATGCGGAGGAGTGCTATCGCTTTAATAATCGTGCCTACGAAGATTGGTTGGGGGTACCTTATGAAAGCTTAGAGGGGCAATCCTTAGCCACAGCCTTGGGGCCTGAGATTTATGGTACTATTCAGCCCTATTTACGACAGGCGCTCGACGGCCAAAGTGTCACCTTTGAGGTGGAGTTTCCCGGAAGTGATAGCCCTTACCGTTGGGTGAGTGTCAGCTATCAACCGGATATTCATGATGGCAGAGTGAGGGGGTGTTTTGCCATGACCCAAGACATTAGCGATCATAAAGCAGCTGACCAGCTGAAAAATGAGTTTGTTTCGGTGGTTAGCCACGAGTTACGCACGCCCCTTACGTCCATCCATGGGGCGCTGAAGCTTTTAACGACAGGGCAGTTGGGGCAGCTACAGCCCCAGGGCCAGGAACTGCTTGAAATTGCTCTAAGTAATACGGAGCGGCTGACGCGGTTGATCAATGATGTTCTCGATTTAGAGCGCATTGAGTCGGGTCGCATCAAGATGATTAAGGTACAGTGTCAGGTGGCGGAGGTGTTACAAAAGGCGGCACAGGCGATGATGCCCATGGCTCAGACTCACGGGGTGACGGTACAGGTGTTGCCTATCGATACCTATATCTATGCTGACCCTGACCACATTGAACAGACGCTAACAAATTTACTGAGTAATGCGATTAAGTATTCACCTCGGGGTGAAATGGTTGTTCTCAAGGCTGTAGACCATCCGCAACAGGTAGTTTTCAAGGTGGTTGACCATGGTCGAGGGATTCCTGAAAATAAGCTGGAGACAATTTTTGAGCGGTTTCAACAGGTGGATGCATCGGATACTCGCAAGCATGGTGGTACGGGTCTGGGGTTAGCAATCTGTCGTGAGATTGTGCAACATCACAAGGGTCGCATTTGGGTGACCAGCGTCCATGGTGAGGGGAGTACATTCTGTTTTTCTTTGCCTAAGACGTTCACCTAAGAGAATCCATCATGACTTGTCGTACGGTTTTGTTGATTGATGATGAGACTGATATTCAGACCGTTGCCAAAATTGGTCTGACGTTGAATACGGATTGGTCTGTGACGACGGCGAATTCGGGTGAGGCGGGGTTGGATGTGGCGATCGCCACTCTCCCTGATGTGATTTTGTTGGATGTGGCGATGCCGGGTATGGATGGTCTGGCGACGCTGGCGGCATTGCAGAAGAATCCAATAACGGCAAAGATTCCGATTATTTTTTTAACGGCGAAGGCCCAGGCGTCAGATCGACGACGACTCTACGAAGCGGGCGCGTCTGGGGTGATTACGAAGCCGTTTGATCCGACCACCTTGGCGAGTCAGATTGCCGGTTTTTTGGCATGGACGATATAGGGTTAACCCACCCCGTTACCCTTCTCGTACCCCCCTATATTCCCTACCAATCCAAAATTTCAGCAATTTGATCCGCCAACAACATTACCTTAAATGGCTTCGTAATAATGGCCGTTACCCCCAGGCTCAAAAACCGCTGCTGATCAGCCGCTTGAGTTTTGGCCGTCATCAACAGCACAGGAATATCCTGAATTTGCGACTCAGCCCGCATGCGCTTAAACACTTCAATGCCATCCATATCTGGCATCATGACATCGAGTAAAACAACATCAGGGGGATCTGCCTGCATCTGGGCTAATCCCTCAGGTCCTGTGCTAGCAGTTGATACACGCCACCCCCCAATGGTTTCAAGGGCAACCTGAGCGACATCACGAATATCGTCTTCGTCATCAATAATTAGAATGTGTTTCATAAAAACTGATACTTGAAATGGTTATCCCATTGATGATTTTAGCGTTGCTGACTCAGGGAACGAGTCGATCCGACATAGTTGCACTCAGTCCAGACTTTTCATATGGCATCATACCGAGGATCAGCAACACCGATTTTACCCAATGGGATCAGTAACACGATGGATTAATTGCATCACTTGTTTTTCAAAGTCATCGGGGGAAACACGACCTTTGGTTAAAAATAAAGTTTGCCCCAGGCGCAGGCGCTGTCGCTCGGTATCATCCAAATCTTGAGCAGTGTAGATAACCAGGGGAACACGGCAGAGCTGGTTATGTTGTCGCAACCAGTCAACAACGGCAAACCCATTGCTTTCAGGTAGGGCCAAGTCGAGGACGAGTAGATCGGGGGTGACCTGCTGAATCAGATGAATCCCCGTTTGTCCTGTGGCAGCATGGTGTGAGGTAATGCCGTGACGTTCAAAAATAGCTGTGAGCACCTGGGCCAGATCCAGATCATCTTCGATGATCAATACCTGAATCTCTTTTCGGGATGATGCTAATGCCTGTTGTAGAGCCTGAAATAGGCCATCTTCATCCGGAGGCTTCACAATCCAATCGCTGATGTCAGAATGCAGCGAGCCCCCTTCTTCAGGACTGAGACCGCTGAGGATAATCACTGGGATATTTTGGGTTTGCGATCGCGCCTTCAACGCCGCCAATGTTTCCCAACCGGTCATTTCCGGCATCAGTAGGTTTAACAAAATCACATCAGGTTGTTGCTCTATGGCTTGGGTCAATGCCGCTTGCCCTGATTCAACAGCAATCACACGGTAGCTATGCTGCTCCAGCATAGCTTCCACGACCATTCGTATGGATGGGTCATCATCACATACCAGGACCAGGGGATGATGTGAGTCATCATCCAGCACTGGTGTAGGCGGCGGCAACACCGGCAGACTGACAAAAAAGGTGCTGCCCTGCTCCAGAACACTTTCAACCCAGATGCGACCACCATGGTGCTGAACAATACTGCGACACACCGCCAAACCTAAACCAGTGCCTCCCCGTCTACGGGCATCAGATGCATCCACTTGCTGGAAGCGACCAAAAATTGTCGTGAGTTGATCGGGAGGAATACCCCGACCCTGATCCCTCACTTGAAACTGTACCCGTTGGGTTGATACCGGTAAGGCTGCACAGGGAGCTGCTTCTGGGGCATCTTCCAGATTGGCCGTAAGTTCTACGGTTGTGCCCTCGCCGGAAAACTTAATGGCGTTGCTGAGGAGATTGGTGAAGACCTGAATAATTCGATCGGGGTCAGCCCAAATCCGCACAGGCAGTGGAGTCACGACAAGCTGGATACCCGATTGTGTGGCTAGGGTGTGAATTTCATCCGTTGCCGTTTGCATGAGTTTGGCCCCATCACACACCTGCTTATTTAGGGTCATCTTGCCGGACTCAATGCGTTCAATATCCAGCATGTCGTTAATCAAACGCACCAATCGATCGGCATTGTTAGCCGCAATCTGTAGCATGCGCTGTCCTTTTTCAGGTTGAGTGCTTAAGACACCGCTGGCCAAAAGATCTAACGATCCTAAAATCGAGGTCAGAGGTGTGCGTAGCTCATGATTGACAACGGAAATAAATTCATCTTTGAGTTTTTCTACTTCATGGCGATCGCTAATGTCAATACAGGTGCCGATATACCCAGCAAAACTGTCGTCAGATCTAAACCTGGGTACCCCACGACTCAATAACCAGCGGTATTGGCCATCTTCCCTATGCAGACGATATTCCAGCTCAAAGGTGCTACGGGCATCAAAGGCTTTAATGTAGGTGTCAAGAAAGTGATCGCGATCCTCAGGATGAATGCCCTCAGTCCAACCGTTACCTAATTCTTGTTCTAGCTGACGACCGGTAAACGTCAGCCAGGTTTGGTTCAGAAACGTGCAACGGGTATCGGTGCCGGTCATCCACAACAGCACTGGCGCACTGTTGGCCATCATACGAAAACGGGCTTCACTCTCTCGCAAGGCTTCTTCAATTGCTCGCTGTTGTTGCTGAGCGAGATCGGTGGCCAAAAATCGGCCAATGCTCTGGGCCATCAACTCAATAATCTCTTGTTCATGGCGAGAGAACTCATGCTCATGAATCTGGGTAGATGAGAAGTTGAGGGTGCCATAGATCTCGCCATTCACCCAAATGGGAGTACCGAGGTAGCTCTCCAGATGAAGGTTTTGATAAACCGGGTGCCCTTTCATCACCGCATGACCACCCACATGCTTATAGGTAACGGTTTGTTGCCCCTTAACGACCGCTGCACAGTAGGTGTTGCTCAGGGTAAAGGATTGATTGGCCACTAGAGAGTCTAAGTCTGACTGCACTGAGCGAATGGTATAGGTTTGCCCCGTCACCTGGCTAATGATGCCGGTTTCTAATCCGAGAATTTGCCGACCGGTTTCTAGACAATCGGCAAATAATGCATCAAAGGTTTCATAGTGGGTTGTGTTGATGCGGTGTAGATGCTTGAGGTTGGCACTAAACTGTTTGAGGTTTTCTTCTGTGATTTTGCGGTCGGTAGTATCTCGGGCCACCGCGTAGAGTAGACCGGTTTTGGTCGCAGGGAAAGCGGCCCAGTGTAGCCAGCGGTAGCTACCGTCACGACACCGATAGCGATTTTCAAAACTCAGGGTGGCCTGGCCATTCGTCAGGCTTTCCATTTCAGTCAGGGTGGATGCCTGATCATCTGGATGAACAAAGTTGATAAATGGTTGAGAGAGAAAGACCTCTGTCGGATGACCTAGGGTTCTTTCAAAAGCGGGATTAATGTGTTTAAAGTAGCCGTCCGTGCCAGTGACACAAAGTAAATCCACCGATAGACTAAAGAATCTTTCTAAATCTTGTTCAGCTCTCTGGCGTTCAGTACTTTCAGTAACCAGTTGCTGGTAGCGTTGCTGAGATTTTTGGGTTAGCCAAACCACCCATGTAGCTAACCCGGACAGCAACAAACCACTGACTAAAATCACCGTGGGTAGGGGAGACTGTTCATGGGCCAATAGCGCTGATGTTGGCCAAATTTCTAGCTCCCAAATAGTGCCATGGATGTCAATTTCAGCATGCTGACTCCAGCGATTTCGTAGACTCGTGGTCGCCGATTGAGGTGTGTCAGTCGGGAGATGGCGATAAATTTCAGTGCCGTTTTGTTGGATTGCGATCGCATAATCATCAGTCACCTGATCGCTCAAAATGGTATCGACCAGATGCTGCACCCGAAACACCCCTAAAATAAACCCATCAAATGATTGATCAGAGGCGAGGAAGAGGGGCGAATAGACCAAAACCCCTTTCCCACCCTGCACCAAATCCACCATGGACGACACAGTCATGGTGCGAGTTGTGCGAGCCAATTCCAAGGTTGCTTTGCGTTCAGGATCGGTAGCGAGGTTAAACTCTTGGGCGGCTTCATTACCCGCCATGGGAACAATCCAACGGACATATAAATTTGGATCAACCCACTCAATGGCCTGATAACCAGGGTAGTCATGCAGCAGACTCTCGGCATCAATCGTCCAGTTTTCCTGTGAAAGTCCGTCTTGGGTCTCCCACCGACGTGATAACCGCACCAACGCCTGGATGCGGTTGTCAGTCTGAGAGCGAATTTCCCGACTAATACTGACTCTGGCAAAATCCACCTGTTGGTGAATGTGAGTTTGTTCGTGGATCTTGAGAGATTGCCAAAAAAACAAGACAATGGGAAGCGTACCAGCTCCCACCACTGCGGGTAACCACGTCGCTTGCCAGAGAGCAGATCGTCGTAATAAGCGCCACATAGGGGGAATCTCCCTGACTTTTAAACCGATAAACTATGGCCAGGCTGGGCTCGCTCTAAACGTTTCAGCGCCTTAATCACCAGACTGACATGATCACCCACGGGCCAATTATCTGATAATGCCTGGTCCTCTGACGGATAGATCGCTAAGCCAGCACTAAAGCTGATGGGTGATAGATAAGGTTGAGGCTTTTCAGTCGACTGATCTCTAGAAAATTCGCTGTTTCTCTGTTGAGGCAGTGGCACCTGATGAAGCTGTTTGCGCACGGTGCGTAACCGATGCATGGCCTCCTCAATGGTGAGACCATACATGGCCACGATAAATAAGCGTCCTGCCCAGCGCCCTACCACATCATCACCCACAAACGTTTGGTGGAGAAGATGGGCAAAATGTACGAGCACTTTGTCACCTAAGTCATAGCCATAATGGCGATTAATGGCATCTAGATGATCGAGGGATAGCATCGCAATGCACACCCTTTGATGGTGTTGTTGGCCTTGCGCTAAGGCCTGGGTCACGGTCTGAATCGCCTGATGACGATTGGCCAGGCGCGTTAACGTATCAATCTCTATCTGAGATTGTGTCATCCTTGCCCGTTCTAAACGATTCAGGATGCGGGTGACAAGTTCTGGCCCAACAATGGGTTTGGAAACATAATCGTCAGCCCCCATCTCAAATACCTGGTGCTTGGTGCCAACATCGGCATGGGCGGTGAGAAACAGAATGGGAATATGGCACCATCGTAAGTCGCTGCGGACCACCTGGCATAGGGCCAAACCATCCACATGGGGCATTTCAACATCGAGCACCAGCACATCCGGTTGGATTTCATTCAAGACATCCCAAAACAGCCGTGGGTCCACCAAGGTAAAGACTTTTAACCCCCAGGGTTTTAAAAGACCTCCCATGGCGTCTAGAATCTGGGGGTCATCATCGACGACCAAAACCTTAGCTATGTGGGCGTGGGAGCGCATCCAGAGATCAATGACGGTCTCCACAACGGCTGATGCAGGTGTTGTCGATGGAATAAATCCCCGTCCCCCTAATTGGGAAGCCTTGACCCGATCTAGCAGGCTACCGTGCTCGGTGCGCAGTAATACTGGCACAGGGGGAGTTGAGGCCTGTAGCTCAGCCAAGAAGGCCACCATATCAGGGCTGAGGGATACCGTTTCTGGATGATCATCGGTCGCTGACAAATCTAAAATAACCACATCTGGGCGATGGCTATTCAGCAGTGTCAGGGCCTCAATGGGATCGGCTTGCAACTGTAGTGTCCAATCAGTGGCCACATTCGCTAATGCGGCTGCACATTCGGCCTGGAAGTCTTCATGCGGGCTAACAATCAACAAGGATGCCGTATGGATGGTCAAGGCAGCGCCTTGGGGCGGTGCTGGTTTGGGATAAAACAGGGTGGGGGTGTCACTATGTACAGCACGTTGGACCGTATGCCGTAGTTGACCAATTAAGTCGGCCAGTTGCGTGCGCTCATGATCAGGGAGCGTTGGCCAGTTTTGGAAGGCCTGTTCAGCCTTGTGGGCTAGCTTTGAACCCAGATCAAAATTGAACATGCCTAAGGACCCCGCTAGCTTGTGGGCCTCTGTCTCGGCTTGCTGTCGCAGGTCTTCAGCTAGGGTATTGCTAACACCGGCAGAGGTGGCTTTTTCAATGACCGCAATGCGCTTGCTCAGGCGTTGTTTAGCTCGTTCCCAAATTGCCATGGTCGCCGCATTAGCCTGGCTTACCACTTCAGACGATAGTTCTGATGTTTCTGCATGGAGTCGATAGCCAATACCGTACACCGTTTCGATGGGGTCATGGGGTACACCAGCCGCTTTTAAATGCTGCCGTAGCCCCTTGATGTGGGCGGTGATCGTTTCTTCACCGGGGGATCCTTCAAAGGACCACAGGTGATCGAGAATCGCCCCACGACTAAACACGCGTTGGGGATTACGCAAAAAAAGTTCTAGTAGATCGTATTCCCGTGGCCTTAGATAAATGGGCTTACCCCGATGGGTGACTTCACGGGGGCTAGGGTCCAGGGATAATTCTTCCCAGGTCAGTACCGGCAGCAGCGTGCCCGACTCCCGTCGCTGTAGTGCTCGAATACGTGCCAGCAGCTCCGCCAGGTTGAAGGGCTTGGTCACGTAGTCGTCAGCCCCGGCATCCAGCCCCAGTACTTTGCTGCTGCTGTTGTCCTGGGCCGTCAGCAATAAAATGGATGTCTGAATGCCCTGGGCCCTCAATTTGCGGCAAAGGCTCATGCCATCCAGTTTTGGCAACATGACATCTAGCAAAATTAAGTCATAGACGTCAACGGAGGCCAATTCCCAGCCTGTTTGACCATCAGTCGCTACGTCGACAGCATAGTGCTCTGCTGTCAAAGCCCTAACTAATGCTTCTATTAAAATAGTGTCATCTTCAACCAGGAGAATCTTCACGCTTAACTCCCCTACTGCAACTACCACACCAAAAATTAGCGCTATCAGGCCACTATTAGGTCATGGGTCTATTGGCCCACGCTAACGCGAGTTCAAGATGACTTAGACAGGTGTTTGTAAATTGCAACACTCATGGGAGAGGAGTGAGCAAGAAGCGAGGGCGTTTGAGGGAGTGAAGTCGTTCTATGCACGGGTTTTCTAAAACTCTGTAGACCCTACCAATCATAGATAAAACCATTAAGTTTATTTTTTAAATAAAACTTAATTTTATAGGGCTCCCGGCCATATATCACGTTAAAAACTTTAGTTAGAACATTGGGGGCTCAGGGATGACGCGGCAGGCGTTGATGGCTCATTGAGCAATCTGTTATCGGATTCAGACCATGCCGGGATACGGCGTATTATTGGCATAATCTCTTGTTTTGCCAAAATTTGACCATTTTCATCAATTTTAAAGTCCCGTTCGGGGATGTATCCGGCCAGGGTCAGTGTGAGTAGTAACTGATTGACTTCAGCCTTAGTGAGATGACGTATTGCCATGATGGAGGCGAACATTCCTTAACTTTGCTTAATCCTAGCCTAATAAGTAATTCTGAAAATGTGGTGAAACAACCGTTCAGAAGTCTGAATTAAGAGGCATCACTGTCTACATAAAATCCTCAAATTGTTGAGTTAGCTTGAAGACAATGGTTAAGCTCAATGAACACGCTTGATAAATTCTGGGGTGTTGCTGATTCTTAAGAAGATTTAAGCTTAAAAATCCTGATATAGGGCGATCTTGCCAGATCGATTCATTCTCTAAATCAGCAACGGCAATAAATCAGCAACGGCAATCCTGATTGGGTTTAGTCAATATCTGCCATAGAAATATCTGTCGTAGATGAATATCAGAACAGTTGTTTCTGGAGCAAGCTATGAGCGCACAAAAGACCTTACATCCCTTCAATTGGAAAACACTAGAAATGTATCTAGTGGCCATTATCTTGGGTGGTTTGGCAGGCTGGGGATACTGGTGGACGTCTCAACAAACTGACTATGTGTCAGGGGGGATAACGAGGGTAGAGAGTCTAGATTTGTCGGATGCGATCGCAAGGCTCAACTCGTCCTTACCAGCGGAGCTGGCTGCCTTAGTCATCGTGCAGCCCCAAACCTACTGGGTGAGCATTTCCAATCAGCAAGAGCAGCTCTTACCTCAACCGCTATCAGTAGAAGCGCAAGCATCTCCAGCAGTGATGCTGACTGAAGCCATGGAAATGTTGCTGGCAGGCTCAGTGAAGATCGACGATGCCTTCACCGCTATTCCTAAAAACACCCAGTTACTCAGTTTGACCACCAATTCTAGGGGTATCTATGTGAATTTATCCCAGGAATTCACCTATGGTGGGGGCTCCAGTTCAATGATCTATCGAGTTGCCCAGGTCATTTATACCGCCACAAGCCTGGACCCCAATGCAAAAGTCTATTTATCAGTGGCAGGGCATCTAATTGATGACGCCCATCCACTGGGGGGTGAAGGTCTTGTATTAGAACAGCCTGTCACCCGTCAGTCTTTTGCTAAAGAGTTTTCTTTTTAGGTGATAACAAACCCTTAGAACAACCATGCTTTTGAGGGTTTCATGCGATCCAAGGAGATTTTATGATGAGGGCTAAACTTACACCAATGGTCTAAGCGGCGGGGTGTGCCTGCTGCCAACGTTGCTGAGAGGCCCGGAGGATCGCGATCGCATCTTCATACCGCTCCACACAGCGAGGGATAGCCATATCGGCTGGATCAATCATGGGCGTTTGCTCATCAAGCATGCTGGTCTGGGTCCAGTCCAATAGACCTTTCCACATGGAACCAACCAAAATAAACGGTGTTTGATCGAGTTTACGCACTTGCAGTAGCTGCCAAATCATCAGCGCTTCTAAGGTTGTGCCAATACCACCTGGCATCACGACAAAAGCATCCGACATTAGAACAAAGTGGTGTAGTCGAGAGAAAAATGTACGATGACAGTAAGCCTCTTCCACAAATGGGTTAGTGGCTTGCTCGTGCTTTAAATCAACTCGAATTCCAATGGATTTGACCTGATCATTGGGGTCGGCTAAGACACTGCCCTCATTCGCTGCCTGCATTAAACCAGGGCCACCCCCCGTGACAATGTCACAGCCCAGTAGGGTTAATTCACTTGCTAACTGCTTAACCTCTTGATAGAGTTCGCTCCCTGGTGCCATACGAGCCGATCCAAAAATTGTGACCCGATAGCGAGCTCGCTTAGGAGGACGTAGGGCTGTTAAATTGTTCACCACCTCCCACAGACCTAATATTGATTGTTCTACGACTTCGAAAACAGCTTTGCTATCTGTTTCTATGGCTGTTGATAAACCCCTGAAATGGTCCGAATCAGCCATTAGGCATCTCCAGTAGCGACCTATCCATTATGCCCAAACATCGTCCATTTCGGGTATTTCCAATAAATCGGTCTGGTCACTATCGGATGAACCATTATTTAAGGCAGTTTGTTTAAGTGGAGGATGTTTCGCCAGGGATAGACTGGGTTTAATTTCATGTGTCTGACGATAGCTAGGCTGCTGGCTAGTATCTGGATTATTTATTATGGGAGATGGCGGCGCAGCATCTAGACGAGTTTTAGTCACTTTCCAGGCAGTCTGAGCACCAAGTTTACCAACTTTTACAAACGTCCATGTACCTCGCTGATAGATTTTGTCTTTTCCATGGCACTTAGGCTTAACTCCCATCAGTTGCTCAATCTCGTCAGTGGTCAGCAACCACTGTGCTGTTGCCGCCCGCTCTAACACATCCATATACCACAGTGGATTTGTCGTATGGGATTGAGCCATAATGGTTTGATTGAGTTGGTGTAGCGCCTGTGATATTTCAGAAATTGCATCCGCCAGTTGCTGATTCACCTTGAGCTGTAATGACGTGGTCAGCGGCTGCGTGGACACTATCGGCTTTGATGGGCTGCCGCCTTCATCCTCGTTAGCAACGTCCTTAGCGTTTGCCACCTTAGAACTCTGGTCTGTATTTTCTGTTGCAGAATCAGCTGTTTTCAAGGGTACATGGGAAGACTCTTTTTGCAGCTCAGGCTGAAAGGCCTGAGCTGCAATCCATGCTTGGTTGAGCTCATCTGCCAGATGTTGTAAATAGTCGGCTGACTCATCTGATCCTTGTTGTTTAAGTTGTTGAGCCACCTGTTGCATCTGATGGACCAACCCTGGTCCAATTAAATCATGGTGCTTGGCTAACAGATGTTCTTTATCGTTTTCTGAAGAACTTAACAGATCCTGTATCAGGGCTAAATATGCCTGGGACTTATCATCGTCCGGTTTGGGTATTGGCGTTTCTTTAACTAAAATATGGTGAAGTTTTGCCGCCCAATTGTGTAAAAAAATAGCAGCCTGGCGATTGCCCTCTCGCAACAGTTGTGAGGCCACTTGTTCCATGACTTGAAGCAGCTCAGAATCCACTAAATGCTCATGCTGCTTAAGCCGAATCCATTCTTCACCTTTGGGGCAGGTTAATAGTTCTTGAATAAGATTCAGATAGGCGTTGAGACGACGCTGTTGCATGGAAATATCCTCTTGATAATTTATTGGTAGGGGCGTACGGTCTTACCCCCTCTGCCTTTAGAGGCTACGGTGTACACACATCTAGAAGATAATGTCCCAAAAGGTATACCTGACCTTGAATTAGCCCTCATCCTAAATCCTTCTCCCTGGGGGAGAAGGACTTTGAGTCCAGGCCCCCCTTCTCCCCCAGGGAGTAAGGGGTTGGGGGATGAGGGCTCGATACTTGGAGCCGCTCTCCGACTTCTGTATACACCGTAGCTGCCTTGAGAGGGGGTATCGATCGTCAGGGCTATAGCTCGATAACCCCTCCCCAATGGTCCCCCTCAGCACTTTGGACAGGCTTTGCCAACGTCAGGGAAACCACATCGCCAAGCCTCTGGAGATGGGAGACTGTTAACCCTTTTAAGTGGCTTTAATTTTTACGGTTTTAGAAGCTGCAACTTCCGATTTGGGCAGCACCAGGCGAAGGATGCCATTGTTGTACTCAGCTGAAACAGCATCTTTGACAATATGGCTAGATAGGGGAATCACACGCTCAAATTTGCCATAGTGAAACTCAGAGCGAGTAATGTTATCTTCTTCTGTCTTCGACTCAGATTTGCGCTCGCCTTTAACGGTAACCGCTGTATCAGTTACCTCAATATTGAGATCATCCGCTGTCATGCCAGGGACTTCAAACTTAAGATGGATTTCAGTATCGGTTTCGTCCATCTCAGCTGATGGCATAAAGCTAAAACTAGCTTGAGCGTCAGAGGGACCAGGGGTAAATTGGGCAAACAATTTATCCAGCTCTTTTCTCAGTGTTTCCATTTCGCTGAAAGGTTCCCAATGTTCGATTTGACGGAATGGTTGCCAGTGCGTGAGTGTCATAGTAAACCCTCTAAAAAACATTTTTTTATATGGTCAGCCCTGGTTGGTCATAACTCCATAACCTCCAGGCCAACCCTTAACTTTATGGTAGGACGCAAAATTGAGGAATTTATGGGGCCAAAACATAGGAGTACGGAGACCGGAAGCAAAAGTCAATGGGCATATATTCTGCCTCCTGCCTCCTGATACCCCACCCAGCCGAGATTTCCTGGCTGACGTTGATGTCCAGCCTTAACACTCAGGGCTCTCAGTAGATGATGTGTAAGCTGTCACAGAGCCCATCTTGGCTGCTAGAGCTTGAATGCTTTCCCTTAAATTCATGTTGGTGTCAAGATATGTGGCTAGGGATTCTTCTTCGTGAGTTAATGCTTCTGCAGTTACTTTTTGCTTTGTCAATAACTCGCTGGTCGCATCAGAAATGTCATCTTTGCGCTGTTGCAGTCGCTGGCAAATAACACCGAAAGGCGCTTGGCACACAAGAATCGAGACGGGAATCCTTGACGCTTTGGCCTGAGTCAGGACAGCTTGCCGAGTAGCGATGCGATCGTATTTTGCATCGAGAATAACAATATGCCCGAGTTTTGCTAATCGGATACCTAAATCACCCAAGCGATCATAGGTTCTTTGGGTCATCTCTGACGTGTATAGATTCGCATCTCCTCGCTGCTGGAGTGACATCCCTGCCAGGTGTTTACGCACGGCATCAGAACGAATATGGAGTGCATTGGTGAGCAGGGCCAACTCCTGGGCTACGGTGCTTTTACCGACCCCAGAAAGCCCTGACATCAGGACTAGTTGTCCTGGGTGTAGCTGGGTATAACGCCAAGCCAGGGTGTAGTAGGCTTGGGACTGGGTTTGGATCTGCTCTTTCTTCTCAGCATCAATGGTGGGATCGTCCAAAAGAAACGAAGTGGTTTTTGCTCGAACATAGGCTTGGCGACTAAGGTATAGCGGTAAAACCTCTAACCCTTCCCAATCACCCGTTTCCTCTAGATAGGTATTAAGAAAGAGGTTACCCAGGTCATAGCGTCCATGGGCATCACAATCCATCACTGTAAATGCCACGTCATACATGGTGTCTACGTATCGAAATGCTTCGTTGAACTCAATACAATCAAATAGAAAGATACGGTCTTGCCATAGGCAAATATTTTTCAGGTGCAGATCGCCATGGCATTCACGAATCTTTTGTTGTTGGATACGCGTTTGAAAGCGCTCTTGATGCTCAGTAAAAATTCGATCCGTATACTTTTGAGTGTCTTGTAGCTGCTGTTGGGTTTGACCACGACCAATATACGGTAGGCTCTGGGCATAGTTTTCATCAAATGCCTGGCGAATCTTGACAACAGTGCCAAATGACTGAATGTAGTCGCTAACCATAGCGCGCTGATGGAAGACCGCCACTTGATGGGCAAGTCTTTTGATCAACGCTGGAGTTAATTTACCCTGAGCCAATAAATCAGAAAATAGAGAACCCGAGGGGAACTGATGCATTTTGACCGCATATTCAACCGGTTCTCCCTGCTCTAAAAGACTGAACTGTTCTCCCCGCTGATAAATGGGGATAGCGGCTAAATAAATTTCTTGAGCGGTGCGTTGATTTAACCGTAATTCTTCTTCCACATAGTGTTTGCGAGCTGCCAGGGTCGTATAGTTAAGAAAGCCATAGTTCACTGGCTTTTTGACCTTATAGGCATAGTTTCCTGTCAATAGGACATAGGCAGTGTGGGTTTGTACCAGTTCAATCTTATCTTGCGTCCAGTGAGGATAGAAACTGGGCCATAGCATTTGTTGAATAAGAGGAGGAAACCCCTGAGAGATCACTGCATACCTACCTATGAAAAGCCTACAGATATTTATTGCCTCGCTATACTATAGGATAGTAGAGCAATAATATGAGTATTTTGTGAGGGCAGAGAAAAATTAAATATAGGTCTATAGATCATCACTAGTGCTATGACCTAACATAGGTATTAAGAAAATATAAGGCTAAGAGCCTGAAACTTTGGGTCGAATCTAGCGATTTTCTAAGGATGGCTGTCGATTCGCTAAACACTGGTTAATAATGTCTACTAAGCGATCGGGGGCAATTGGCTTGTAGAGAGTTATATTTACACCTGTCCGTTTGGCGAGTTCTAGAGGCGTAGATTTGCTATAAACTCCGGGCTTGTATCCACTTACCCCGATGATATAAGGTGAGCCGTCATACTCCATTTTTAGTCGGGCTAGAAGTGTCAGCCCCCCTGCTGGAACAAACCGGCCATTCTGTTTAATCATCATGTCCATAATCACTATATCGGGCTGAATAGCTGTTGCGATCGCTAATGCATTTCGTATAGTTGTGCAACAGCAGACGTAGTGATTATAGGTTTCTAGTAACTGTCGCCATTGCAAGGCCAAGGCCATGTTGTCTTCAAAAATAAGTACGGTAGCCATAATCAACTAAGCAGGTCACTAACGAGTTTTTCTAACTTTGATTCATCAATGGGTTTTTTTAGGAGCGGCACCGACTCCAAGGAATTGGGAAGAGCGTGCTTGGAGTTATAACCTGTGGTAAAGGCAAACGGTATACCTTGTTCCATCAGGAAGTCAGCAATTTCGAAACTTGTTTCCTGTTTCAGATCAATATCCAATAAACAGAGCTGATAGCTTTCTTGCCGCAGATATTTAAAGGCGCGAGCGACGCTGGGGGCTGAGGTGATCGATTCTAATCCAATCTTTTTTAAAATACTTTCCATCTCCATCGCAACTAACAAGCTATCCTCTACCACTAATACTTGAATCTGTTCCATGGGCTTGAGTCGGTCAGTTTCTGGTACATTCGCCAAAGGACTAGGCTTTGTACCTCCTGCTTGACCCCACCGAATAAGATTATTGGGCAACCAAAATTCAGCCCTGATTCCAGAGGATAGAAAGTGGATCGTAGCCTCGCCCTCAAATTCATAGGGAATAGCTCGTTCAATTAGATCACGACCGAACCCCCGTCGCTGGGGAGGAGTCACGGTGGGGCCACCCGATTCTTGCCAGATCAGCTTAATCCCACCATAGTGTTCATACCACTGCACAGTCACATTGCCTGATGTAACTGATAAAGCACCATATTTAGCGGCATTGGAGGTGAGTTCATGGATCACTAAAACAAATGTTGGGACAAAATTGGCCTTGAGGCCAATCACGGGGCCCGTCAGGGTTACCCTAGGGGCTATATTGCTCAGGTAGGGGCGTAATTCAATGGCGAGTAAATTGCGTAAATTGGGCCATTCTAACCCATAGCCTGTGACTAGATCATGGGCGGCGGACAACGCGGCGATGCGGCTTTTTAGGGTTGTTGTATACTCTTCTAGAGAATTTGTAGACATTTCAGTTTGGCGAGCTATTGAGCGAATTAACGCCAAAATGTTTTTAACCCGGTGATTCAGTTCTGCCACTAAAAGATTTTGTTGACGTTGTTGAAAGTCTTGGATTTTAATTCTGGCTAAACGAATCAATTCAGTTCGGATCTCTAGGGCAATATTCAGGTCCGAAGGTGTCCAGGGGGCACAATGGTCCTTAACAATTTGCTTGTACTCTTCAAAGGAGCGTCTTGGGCGTAACTTAGGTTTAGGGCTATCTTCTACGAGCTCTTTACTCTCTGGATTACCTGCCCAGCGAATATCGCTAAGAATCTCATTTCTGAAGAAAATCAGATACAGGGGGGCATCGGAAGGAATTGTAAAGCATAGGCCCCCGGCACTACTGCCCCATGTTTTCACATCAGGCATATCAAGGTCCTGTAGACACTCAATAGTCGTGATATCGGTCTGCCCATGGTCATTATGGTGGTTTGCCAGGGCTAGAACTGTTGAAGTTGAGGGACTATTCCCGTAGCTCGCTAATACCTGTTGCTCACTGATAAAGGCTACGCCATGGGCCGATAGCAGCTGACAAAAGGGTTGGCTAGCTTGAATGATGATCTTGATCCAGTCTTTGGGTGTGGCTTGATCCGCTTGAATAGAGAAAAGCTTGTCTAGGATGGATGCTGCTTGTTTGCGATCGCGAAATCGTTCTTCAGCCAAGATTTGTTGGAACTGTAAGGAAAATAATTGCCTAAATAGTTCAACAACAGTGCGAAGATCGGGGGGGATTACCTTGGATTGTCGGTGGTGTAGGGCAAACAATCCCCACAGTTGCCCCTGCACTGTAATGGCAATGGCCATACTGGCAGTGACCCCCATATTCTTTAAATATTCACCATGGATCAACGATGAACCCCGAATTAAAGCCAGAGACAAGTCGAGGTCAGCTTCTGTTTTATCCAATGCCAGGATCGGAGCCATAGGGGCATGAACATCTGCCACAACACGAACACCTGTTTTCCAAAACAGACGACGGGTGGTATCTGGAATATCAGACGCCGGATAGCGTAAGCCTAAATAGGACTGAGCACCTGGACTGCTGGCTTCTGCGACAACTTCTCCGGACCCATCTGGTAAAAAGCGATAGGCCATCACCCGATCAAACCCAGTGGTGTTGCGTAACTCCTTTACAGCGAGAGCCAGCAATTGCTCTGAGCTAGACGTTTTCTCGAGCATTAATTGAGCTCGCATCAGGAGTGGAGTATGGGTATCCAGGTTTTCAGTAACAGGCTCTAGCTCAATCAAGGTGTGGGTGGAGCTACAATGGACACTCACATCAAGCCAGCATCCATGAATCTCATAAATTCCTAATCGATGGCGTTGAGTGGTAATTGTCGATAATCCGCAGGCATTATTAAGGTCATGAACGAGCGTGTCGGGTAAAATCGTATCTAGCGGCTGTCCCAAAACATCAGCACTTATCCCGTCAGTCTCATGTCCCAAGAGGTTACTCAGGTTATCGGAAACGTGGGTAATATACTCTAATGCACGGTCAGTGGCTAATAGTGCGCCAAAAGACTGAATTACTCCTGGGCTATGAATAGGTTCCTGAGCACAGGTAGTTAGCGCAATCTCCCATTGTTGAGCAAGGTCAGCAGACATAAGGTAACTCGTCTTTGTCGCGCAAAGTGTTTATTAATACATTTCACGTTATATCGTCCCAGTCTATTCGTGTTCTTATGAATTATTTTCAAATTTCTGGAGTTATGCCCAAGGGTAAGGTCATTGTTTGACATATGTTTGACCCTACAAAAAACATAATTTTAGACATAAGTAGGTTGTCACCATTAGCTATCCGATATCACAGCCCCCTTTTCCCAATTCTGGGGGAGACCAAGCCCAAAGCCCTCAGAATTAGGGTTTGGGGGTAAACTCGCAGAAATCAAACAACTGGTTGGCAGTGTATAAGGAACTGAGCTGACCTACTTAGGTCTAAACTTTAACAACTGCATGTCAAGAAAAAATTAGGTGATTGAGAAGATTTCAATCATAAAAGAATCATAAAAAGCTCTAGGTTTGATCAACCAAATGTTTCTTGCTCTGTTACGCTAAAAAGCTAAGGAAGAAAAAAGAAAAAATAATAGAAATATTCCGAGAATATACTGAGGTGCCATTAGAAACGTTCCTATTATTTTGAGAAATTGTCTGTCCCCCCTGACTAGAACACATCAATGGTAGATACGATTGATAGACAAACTAGCACTAGCTTTTTGATTGTCGGTATTGGTACTTCTGCAGGTGGGTTGCGTGCCCTCGAAGATTTTTTTGGGAATATGCCCAGCGATAGTAACGCTGCTTTTATCGTTGTTCAACACCTGTCACCTGATTACAAAAGCTTAATGAGTGAACTGCTCAAACGACATACCGACATGGATGTTCAACAGGTGACAGATCAGGTGTCCCTATGCCCTAATACTGTTTTCTTGATACCACCGGGTCAAAATATGGTACTCAAGGACGGATGTTTGCATCTGACGCCACAGGAACGAGGTCGGGGTCGTCAGCCTAATTTACCCATCGACTTATTTTTTAAATCTCTGTCTTTGGAGAGTCGAGAGAAGACTATCAGCGTGATTCTATCAGGAACCGGCAGCGATGGTTCACAAGGGATTCAGGAAATCTCAGAAAAGGGTGGCATTGTCCTGGTCCAGGCTCCAGAAACAGCTGAGTTTGACGGCATGCCCCAAAGCGCTATCTCCACCGGAGTTGTTGATCTAATCTTGCCTGCCAGTGAACTGGCTCAAACGACGTATCAATTAGTGACCGCCCCGAACGGGTTGCAAGACCTACGGGATAATCTGCAAAACCAGCTAATCCCTATCCAGCTACAAAAAATCATCAATATCATTGAGCAACATGATGATATTGATTTTGGTCATTATAAGCCCAGCTCGATTACTCGACGTATTCGACGACGATGTTTGATTGCAGGTTATCAAGATTTAGATAGCTATATCAGTCGATTAAACGCCTCAAAAGAAGAGCGCAACTGCTTGCGTAATGATTTATTGATTACTGTCACACGTTTTTTTAGAGATGCAGAGGCGTGGCAATTTTTAGAAAACAATGTTCTACCTGAACTACTTGACAGATTTTCCTCAGGACAGACGCTGCGTATTTGGATTACAGCTTGTGCCACGGGGGAAGAGGCCTATTCCATGGCCATCTTAGTCAGAGAACTGCTGGATCAACGCCAGCTGTCTATCGAAGTTAAGATTTTTGCTACGGATCTGGATCAAGTTGCTTTGAATAAAGCATCCTTAGGGATTTATCCAGCACCAATTGTTAATGAAATCGGTGAAGCTCGTGTCAGTCGCTTTTTTACCTCTAGGAATGATGGCTCCTTTGAGGTATCGCGAGCAATTCGAGAGATGATTATTTTTGCCAATCATAATTTGGCTAAAGACGCGGGATTTACCCAGGTGGACTTGGTGACTTGCCGTAATGTCCTGATTTACATGCAAACTGATCTTCAAGCTCAAGTCTTGAGAAATCTGCATTTTGCCCTGAACGTCAATGGTATTCTGTTCTTGGGTGAGTCAGAAACCCTAGGCATTCTTGAAGAAGAGTTTGACACTTTACACCGGAAGTGGAAAATCTATCAGAAATTGAGAGATGTCAAGCTATCCTTATCCACAGGAGCGTTTGCGGCCTTAAAGATCAATAGACCCCAGCTTCAAGTTGCTCTTTCAGATAAAAACTCTCGCTTTGATCCGCTGTTGGAGCAAGCTTTCAAGACTCTCTTAAATCAACGTGAAGCCACTTGTCTACTAGTCGATCGACAGATGCAATTGCTGTATGTGTGTGGTGACACATTAAGTCTCTTAAGGGTGCCCGATGGCAGACAATCGAATGATCTAATCGAGATGCTTCCGCAGTCACTACAGCTACCGCTCAGTACTGCATTGCACCGCATCTGCCAGGGAAGAGACAGTAGAGTTTGCTATAACAGTTACCAGATTAAAGAGCCTGAATACGAGTGTTTGACGGTAAATGTAGAAGTGAGCCGCCAGGCTGCCAATCGTAAGACAGGTGAGTTTTTTTTAATAGTCATTTCTCAGGAGAGCGGGCCTGACACCGCCCTACCTTCAAATCAGTTTGAGACCAGTGACGATACTGCTCAATATGTGTTGCAATTAGAGAGAGACTTGCAGCATACCCGCGAAAATCTTCAGGCCACTATTGAAGAATTAGAAACAACGAACGAAGAACAACAAGCCACTAATGAAGAACTAATTGCATCTAACGAAGAGCTGCAAAGTACTAACGAAGAACTACAGTCCGTTAACGAAGAGCTTTATACTGTCAATGCTGAGTACCAGTCTAAAATTCAAAGTCTCACTGAGCTCAATAATGATTTAGATAATCTGCTAAGCAACATTGAGGTTGGCGTCATTTTTCTAGATAATGGGCTGCGAATTAGAAAATATACGTCTGCGGCTACTGTTGCCTATAACCTGGTTGCCAACGATGTGGGTCGACCCATTGGGCACTTATCTCACAACCTGGAGAATCTTGATTTGCTGGTTGTGCTAGAGCAATTTAAAGAGCAGAGAAAGACTATTGAACAAGAGGTTCAGGTCAAGCACCAGGGACCCCATTTACTGATGCGGATTCACCCGTACTTGGCAGAAAATCAAACAGTTGATGGGGTGATCCTCACGTTTGTCAATATTGATGAAATTAAACGCACTCAGCTACGCTTAGAGGCCGCTGAGACCAGGTTAAGTCAATCCAATGAGATTCTAGAACAAAAAATACAAGGGCGCACCGCTGAATTAACCGCCAGTCAAGAACGCTACGATCTGGCGGTTAAAGGGGCTCGGGTGGGTCTTTGGGATCGAAATATTCTAACCAATGAGAATTATATATCGCCTCAATATGGAGAAATTCTGGGGTATGAAGACGATCAAGATGAACTTCAAAATTGGCATACTGCATTTGAATCGAAGCTGCATCCCGATGACTATGGTCGGGTTATGGAGGCCTTGAATAACCATCTACAGCATCGGGTTCCTTATCAGGCAGAATACCGTATGCGTAAAAAAAACGGCGACTATTGTTGGGTTTATGCCAGGGGGCAAGCTATTTGGGATGAATCGGGCAATCCGGTACGGCTAACGGGTTCAGTGATTGACATTAGCGATCGCAAAGCTGCCGAAAAAGAGCTACAGGATAGCGAGGCACGCTACCGCAACCTGTACGAAAGCACTCCAGCAATACTATGTTCTATCAACAATGAAGACGAATTAGTTAGCATCAGTCATCACTGGCTGCAAACGTTTGGATATGACCATACCGAGGTGATTGGCCGTAAATTTACAGAGTTTCTGACTCCAGAGTCTCGTCAATACGCTGTAGATGTGGTTATGCCAGATTTTTTGGAGAATGGAGTTTGTCACAATATTCCATATCAATGGATATGCAAAGACGGTAGTATTCGTGATGTATTACTATCTGCAACCGTTGAACAGGGTACGTCCGGCATCTTGCCTCGTTCCTTAGCAGTGCTGAGCGATGTCACAGAACACAACAAATCTCAGGCCGAGCTTGTTCGCTACCAAGAGCATTTGGAAGAATTAGTTGAAGGCCGAACTACTGAAATTAAACAAGCCAACCAGCAACTACAAGCCGAAGTTCTAGAACGGCAACGAGCTCAAAGTGAACTGGCCAACCGTGCCCAAGCCTTAGAACAGTCCAATGCGGATCTAGAACAGTTTGCCTACGTCGTTTCCCATGATTTACAAGAACCACTGCGGGCCATGACTGTTTTTGCACAACTGCTAGAAGGGGATTATGGTAAGCATCTAGACGCCACGGCCCATGACTATATTGGTCATATTGTCGAGGGTGGCATCCGCATGCATGGGTTAATTAATGGCATTTTGGCCTTTTCACGGGCTACCCATCGTGAGATTACCTTTACAGCTGTGGAGCTTGAGCAAGTATTGACCGCTGCTATCAAAAACTTAAGTTCTGCCATTGAAGAATCTCAAGCGGTCATCACCCATGATGTCCTACCCAGCCTTAACGTAGATGAACCCCAGATACTACAGCTATTTCAGAACCTGATTAGCAACGCCATTAAGTTTCGAAGGGCTGAACCTCCCCGCATCCATATGGGTGCTGAATGGAAGAACAATCAATGGACTTTTAGTCTGCAAGACAACGGCATCGGTATACCCAAAGAACAACAAGAGAGAACCTTTGGTCTGTTTCAACGTTTGCATACCCGCGAAGAAAAGGAAGGCTATGGCATCGGTCTAGCCGTCTGCAAAAAAGTTGTAGAACGACATCAAGGCCACATCTGGCTAGAGTCAGAACCCGGACAGGGCTCAGCCTTTTATTTTACCCTTGGAATGCCAAAGGGTTAGTTGTTACATAAAGCACCAGCTATTTTCTCGACGCCCGATGCCCATTCCCTAACGTCAGCACCTGTAGTATCCCCTTCGTACTCACAATGGTAGCAACCTTTCAGGCTGTCTTAATATTTAGGCAGTTCTACCCCTAACAACAGTAGATACAATAATCTTGTATACGAAACAAAGGTAGTAGACTTAGTATTTTACAGGATAGGTACTCAAGTCTTTTCACGGCAGATGCCTTACTTCGTATATTCCATTAGCAAATACTCTCTAGTAGCTATAGGTTTTGGCTGCTAGAGGGTATTTTTTATAGGAGTGTTTAAGTTACTACCATATACATCACCTATAGCAACTGTACCTTGGCAGTTTTAAGCCAAAAATCATAGATATGCTGAGCCGTTAATTTATACTCTTCGAGAACAATTGGTTTAGCAATATAGGCGTTTGCATATAGCTCATAGCTCTTAGCAATATCATCCTCCCGCGAAGAGCTAGAAACAATAATTACTGGGATCCTTCGCAGCTGATGATGGCCCTTGATTTCCTGTAGCATTTCATGGCCAGATTTACGGGGTAAGTTGAGATCCAACAGAATTAGCCGAGGTAAATCGGCCATCCCATTCCTGAGCAACTGTTCCAGCCAGTTAAGGGCTTGAATACCATCCTTAACAATCTCTATATGTCCCGCATAACCAATACATCTAAAAGCTGTGAGCATAATAGCCGCATCTGTCGATGAATCTTCCACTAGAAGAATAGGAGCATCCATGAACCAGAACCACCCTCTTAAACACCCATAGCATCATTCATTCTAGTAATCAGCAGCACCTTAATTCGCACTAGATTTGTAGTCGGGTGATGCTCCCCCAAATTCTCTTCAAATAGAGCTAATGCCTCCTGATAAAGAAACTTAGCTTTCTTATAACGACCTTGATTATCATAAAGGGTGGCAAGCTGATAAACATTTGCCATTACATCAACATGGTCATTGCCTAAGAGCCATTTACGCATCATCAAGGTTCCTTCTAATAGGGAAACCGCTTCATCTGGCTGATCTTGTTCGAGGTGAAGGTTGGCTAAATTAGAGAGCATACCAATCGCAATGTAGTGCAGCGCTGATCGAGTAGCATCCTGGCCCTGCTGGGATGTGTGGGCCAACTGCGTTTTAATACTCATGTCGGTTTGACAGCCCACCAGACGGTAAGCAACACCGGCTAAATCCCACATGGCTGTTGCCCGGGTTAACACCCAAAGATAATCCCCATTTTGATGTTGAATGCGATACTCACAATGAAATGGGGATTGCTGCTGCTGCTGCAAATAATTATTTAACTTTTTATCAAAGAGATCTTGATCCTCTGGATGAATGCGCGATAGCCATTCATCAGGGTTGTCACTAAGGGGTATATGTTCTAGCCCCAGGAGGGATTTCCACTGGGGAGAATAGTAAATAGAGTCTGTTGTTAAGTTCCAATCCCAAATGCCATCGTTCGCTTCCTGAGCAATTAATGCGTAACGTTCTTGATCTTGATTGAGTCTTTGGCTAGATTCTGTTCGCTTAATTGCATACTGAATACGTTGAACAAGTTGATGGCCCACATTAACATAGCCTAGTTGCTTTAGGTAAGCTGGAGAGAAAAAATCGGATTTGACCACATAATCCTGAACGCCTGCTTGAAGCGCGGCCTCTACAATCGTTTGATCCTGGAGGCCCGTGAGCACAACAATAGGTGTCTGAGGTGCCAACTGCTTTAATCGTTTAATTAGAGATAAGCCTTCCCCATCCGGTAAATGCAAATCTAACAAAATAATATCAAAGGTATTAACTTCTAATACAGTCAGTGCCTCATTAAAGCGACGAACATGATGAAATATAGGCTTGTCAACACTTGCTAAGTTGATAATTTTTTTCACTAGCTGAGCATCAGAGGGGCTATCCTCCACAAGGAGTGCATCAATAGTTGATTTCATAGGTTGCGACGAAACGGTATATATACAGAATGATGGGTAACAATGATCCAGATTTCTGGATAAGCTGTTTAGAAAAAGGGTTTTGAAAAAATGTTTGAGTATGATTCAATCTTTGCCTGATAACACCTACTGTTTAGCGGTTAATTTAACTAAAAAAGTTAAATTAAATATTCTTGTTATAGATTACCCACATTATCAAGAACACTATCGAGATTGTTAGTTAGGGGCGTATACAAGGCAGAGAAATTTAGATGCCGCATGTGCCATCTTAGAAGATCTCCTCCTGTCGAAAAGTTCTAAGACTCTAAAACTCCTCCACCTTGTATACCGTGGTAATATTCCCACGCTCATTTACAGCTACCCTCATCAAATCCTAATAAAACATAAAGAAGACCTAAAGGTGTTAATCTCATTTTTCTCCTATCCACTGTCAGTAGAGAGCTTTCATAATATTCATCCGAAAATTTATATATCAACCTTTTGCATCGTTTTATCTGTGACCATAGTAACTATCTATGAAAGTTGATGCGTCTCGTAAATTTTCGATACCTCGTGATACTAGGGCGCTATCAGCAAAAATCAAAACATAGCCTAAAGGACCATTAAGGTAGGCGGTCCTTTATTGGGCTAAGGGGATTGAGATTGAGAGCTGATAAAATAGGTTGCGATCGCAGCTATATCAATCACCAGAGAGCGGTGGATTGAGGGCAGTTCCGAGAAAACTTGCGCAATTCCGCTGAAGAGTTGCGCTAATTTGCCGTAGATCTAGAACTTTGAATATTTGAACGTATTACATAGTGGAGTCCGCAGTTCTAAACCATGGGTCCATGTTTTCCCATGTTTCCAGGTGAGCGGCTCTGGTTAACATCCCTGAGCCCTGCCAAATCATGCTGGTGGGTGAGCGGCTCTGATTAACATCCCTGAGCCCTGCCAAATCATGCTGGTGGGTGAGCGGCTCTGGTTAACATCCCTGAGCCCTACACAAATTATGCGGGTGCAGGACATACGTAACCACAGGGTTAAACGGTTAAGGTCTCTGGCTCAATAGAGTTACTTGAACGTCAGTGACATTGCTCGCAATAGCTTCGTAATTGACACAAAATATTAGGTCCCATGTCTCTAAAATCTGAATGGCAAGCATCGGCACTACCCAGTTACAAATTCAGTAGTTTTACAGTGGGAGTTGATCTGTCTCCGTTCTTGGATTGGTGGATACAAAATCGAGAAAACTTAAAAACAGAATCGGAGCCTACACCAGATTTGGGCTGCAACTGGTACTATAGTGAACCTGATATCAACAACTTGGTGCGCGTCCAGGTTCGGAATGAATTTTTTTATGCCCCCCAACAGGTAGCAGAACAGCATCAAGCGGCTGTAGCTCAGGGAGGGACTCAATGGCAAGAAGTTTTACAGAGATATTCCAACGTTATCAGGTCACTGAACTGATCGTCCTGACCTTTTAGTTGTCGATAAGACTAACTGACAACAATCCAAAGAACAGAATTAATGCACCCAGGGTAAAGCCAAAAGCTAAAAGCTAATACCCAATGAAAGCCCCTAGAATTTTGGCTTTGGCAGCAAACTCGCAGATGTTACACAGCTCGCTTGCATTTTATAAAGGCTTGAACTGACCTACTGAAGGATTCAGAGTTTACCACCCTCCATAGGCATTCCTACTTAGATTAATTGATATCGACTTCAGCTATATTATGATGTTTGGCAAATAGCTGCTACTTAGATTACATCCTCCATTAATATCGGGGTATTCCAGAGTTAATGCCCTGTATGAAATCTCTTCAAGAAAACAAAAAGCAAAAATATCGACAGTTGCTAATTGTACTGGCGATAACCTTTGTGGTATCGCCATTTTTGCAGGCTGGGATTGGTAATATTTTCCTGATTTCGCTGCTGTTGTATACGATTATGCTGATCATCAGCAGCTTTCCACTACCTCGAAAGTTATTGGCCATTTATGGCGCGATCGCAATTATTGCCTTCTGTTTAGAAGTTATTTCTACCCTGAACGGGGGCTTTTATCTGAATCAAACATTTAGCCTCATATCTCAAATTGTTTTTGCCATTTACTTAGCAGGAGCCGCCTACTGGATTGGTCGAGATATCTTTACTACGCCCGAAGTCACCATAGATATTGTGCGAGGTGGTATTAGTGTTTATTTATTGATTGGGTTTGTCTGGGCGTTGTTGTATGGCATTGTGAACACTTTAGATGCTAATGCCTTCTCTCAACCACTTGTACGAGTAGACTCTTATCTCAGAACAATACATTTTAGTTTTACCACCCTGACTACTTTGGGATATGGCGATATTGTGCCTTTAAGTGAAGTTGCCCAAGTATTAACAAATTTGGAAGCTATTATAGGCCAGATGTACTCTTCTATTTTTATTGCTATTCTGATCGGTAGCTATCTCAGTCACCGCTCCAATTAACATCGTTAACACGATAAAACATGACATTAGGTGACCTGAAAATCAGATGTTAAACTCTGTGTACTTGTGCTTTGTTGACTAGCATTCAGTAAATTTATTTGGCAACATTAGGCAAATCTAATCCGGGACGTTCCATAGTTACAGTTTCGCAACTACCTACTCTATGTCCTCTGACGGTATCAGCCCTCAACCGCCGATTGAGCAGTCATCCAATAATTTATCAAATACTAATGTAGAGACGGCAGTCGAAACGCCTCCCCCATCTACAGATACGGCTTCTCAGTCCAGTGCTTTGCCAAAATGGCGTAGTAAGTCTAAGAAACCGCTGTGGCCAGCCGTTGCTCTGGCTATGTTAGTGGTAGCTGGATTTGTGGGTGTAAAAGCCTATCAAACATTGACAGCCGCTCCCCCATTAGAAGAAACAGACGATGCAACCAATCAATCTCGTTTACCCATAAGGGTGCTCAGGGCGCAAAAAGGGCCAATTCAGGGATGGGTGTTTGATGAAGGTTCCGTTTGGCCAGTCCGACGGCGGATACTTAACTTTCAGGCCAGTGGTGACATTATTTATGTGGCTAAGGTCGATGGCATCGAACTGCGAGAAGGAGATTTTGTCTCCCAGGGGCAGCTGCTGGCCACCATTGATGCCCGCAGACAGGAATCTAGCATTGCTACCGCTGAGGCGGATATCCAAGTTTCAGAAACCCAACTAAACCAGTCCAGAGCCAGTTTATTGCAATCCCAGGCGAATCTAGAAAAGGCCAAGTCGGACTTGGCCCTGGCTGAGACTGAGTTACAGCGTTATGAGAATTTATTTGAGCAGGGGGCAGTATCGGAAAGCGATCGCGACGCCTACATCAACCGAGTAGACCAGGCCGCCGCCGCCCTGAAGACCGCTGAACAAGATGTCCGCTCTGCCGGCGAGAGCATTCGTTCTTCCGAAGCAGGGGTGAATGCGTCAGTGGCTCGCCTTAATCAAAGTGCCGTTGACCTAGAAGATACACAGTTAGTCTCTCCATTAGATGGAGTGGTGGCTTATATCAACATTCGAGAAGGAGAGTATTGGAGCACCCAATATCTCAATACAAGCAGCCCCCAAGATTTGATTGAGTCTGCCCCCATCGTGGTAGTTGATCCTCAATCCTTTGAAGTAGAGATCGAACTACAGGCAGGGGAAGCCGGAGAGATTAAGCCCGGTCAGCGAGCCTATGTTGTCTTAGAAGAAGAGGTCAGTGCGCTCCAGGCAGCTGGAGCTAACTCCCAGGGATTACTTGATATTGCTAGACAGCGGGGCAGTGGTGGTCAAGTATTTGCGGTTAGCCCTTCCCAAACACCTGGCAGTCGGGGCACTGAAATCACGATTCGAAACCTGGAACAGGTCGGTAATTTAAAGGTAGGGGGCCGGGTTTATGTATGGATTGAAGTGGCTCGCGATAACGATGCCGTGGTTTTACCCCTCGGGGCTCTAGTCTCCAGAAATCAGCAATATTATGCCTTTGTCGTCAATGAAACTGATGGTACCGTCCAACAGCGACGCATTACCGGCGGGATTGAAGGATTATCTGGCGTAGAAATTCTCTCTGGTATTGAACCCGGTGAGCTGGTGGTAATCGAAGGCCAAAACCGTCTGGTAGATGGCACCCCCGTCGAGATTGTTGACCGAAATTAAGCACTATGCAAATTGACGAGCGCGTTACGGCTGCTCCTGAAACTGAGAAGGGTGCTGATATCTCGTCAGTTCCCGCCTGGATGGAATTCTTCTTTACTCAGCAGATCTTTGCCATTCTCCTCTGCTTTATGCTGATGATGGGGGGCCTGATGGGCTATTTCTCCATGGTGAAAGAGGGCGATCCCGAAATTAAAATTGCTCGGGCCATGATCACCACCACCTGGGGGGGGACCGATGCCGAGACCCTCGAAAATCAGGTCACAGACAAGCTAGAAGAAGAAATCAAAAGTCTTCAAGGTCTAGATGACTTTACCAGTGCCACCTTCAATTCATTTTCCATTATTAATGTTGCCTTTAAGGCAGAATCTCCCGTTGCAGAATCCATTCAAGAACTGCGGGGTAAAGTTGACGACGCCGAGACAGAACTCCCTGAAGAATCCACCGGACGTGAAAAGCCAGATTTTGAGCAGCTATCCCAGCAGGATTCACCGGTTCTCACCCTGGCGCTAACAGGAGAGGGGTTAGACATTGGCTTACTCAGTCAGGCTTCAGAAGATTTACAAGAACGCCTGGAATCTGTTCAAAACGTACGAGAGGTAAATCTAGGCGGTCAGCGCGACGAAGTGATCCACGTACAGATGATTCCCAGCCGGTTGACCACCTTGGGGATTGCCGCCACCCAGGTGCGCGATGCCATCCAGGGGGGCAATATTGACCGCTCTTGGGACCTGGTGCGGGATGATGAGATTGGGGCCCAGGTGCGTCTATACGGTCGTTTTCGTACCCTGGAAGATTTAAAGAATTTGCCCGTAACCCGCTTGGATGAGAATCGGGTGGTCTTGCTGTCGGAGGTGGCCGACGTCTACCAGGGACTGGAGCGGGAAACCCAACGGGCCTTTTTAAGCTGGGAAGGGAGTGAGTTTAGCCCCACCATCAACCTGGAGGTGGTCAAAGTTGCTGGTAGCGACACCATTCAGGTAATCGAAGACGTCCTGGCAGAAATGGAGCTGGTGAAAAATGATCCCAGTATCTGGCTCCATGGCATGGATTATCAGGTGCTTACCAATGATGCCGACACCATTCGCAGCGACCTGGCAAATTTGGGTAGTAACGTCCTGCAAGCATCGCTGTTAGTCTTTGCCATTTTGTTTGTGGCCCTGACCTGGCGAGAGGCACTGATTGCAGGTTTAGCGATTCCCATGACCTTTGCCGGGGTGTTGTTTATCCTCTGGATGCTGGGCTACACCCTCAACACCATGGTCACCGTGGGGATGATCTTAGCCCTGGGACTCTTGGTGGATGTATTTATTCTCATGTTAGAGGGGCTGCACGATGGCATTTTTGTACAGGGTTTGAGCTTTCCTAAAGCGGCCATTAAAACTGTGCAAACCTATGCATCGCCTGCCTTTACCGGACAGCTCACCACCATTTTGGCCATGGCTCCACTGATGGCCATTTCCGGCACCCTGGGTAAGTATATTCGGCTGATTCCCATTAGTGCCATTACCTGTTTAGTGATGAGCTATGCCCTGGCCCTGTTGGCGGTGATTCCCTTATCCAGATTTCTGCTCGGTAATCAAGGTGGCAGCGGTGAGTCTAAAACCTACGTCGACCGTCTAACGGAAGCTGCATCTGAAAAGTTTTCCCACTGGAGTTTACGCATGACCATTCCCAATCGTCATGTGGCTCGTTTGTGGACAGCAAGTGCGATCGCGCTGTTTGTCTGTGCCATTCTTTTATTTAGCCAGCTGCCCAGTTCTCTGTTTGCCGTTAGCGACGACAATAAACTCAGCCTCAATGTGGAACTGCCCCCAGCCGCTACCTTAGAAACCTCTCAAGAGGTAGCCGATCGCATGGGTGAAGTGGTGCGCAACTACAGTGACCCCAATGGCGAGAAGGTGTTTGAAAGTGTGGTGAAGCTAGTGGGAAAGCGCAGTAACCTGGTTGCTACCAGCGAAATTAAACCGGGCAATGCCGATTATTTTGTCGGTCTGTCGGCAGTCTTAGTGGATCGTAACCAGCGGGCACGAGATTCTTTTAAATATGCTTACGACCTCAAAGTTCAACTAGAAAAAGAGATTATCCGTAACTACCCAGGGGCTGTATTGAGTACAGGGTTTCCACTGTCTGGTGGTGGGTCTGATCCGATTCAAATCGAGATTTTTGGTGACGACTTACAAACCCTAAGGGAAATCTCCAGCGAAGTACAACAGGCACTGCGAGAAATTCCAGGCACCATGGATGTGCGTGACGACCTGGGTAATCTACGAGAAGATTATAAGCTTGTGCCTAAGCGGGAGTCTCTTAACTTTTATGGCATCAGCCAGGATGAAGTGGGTTTGCAGGGACGTTATCTGATGATTGATAACGATGTGGGTGACTTCTCCATTGGCAGTGGTGAAGAGGATCTTGAAATTCGCCTAAGTACCCAGTGGCCATCTCAACAGGGTCGGATTGGTGGGCCTTCTCGCCTGGATGAATTTGCCACGATGCGGTTTATCAACTCAGACGGTGAAGCCATATCGCCCGATGCCCTGTTGGAAGAAGTGCCAGGCGCTGTACCCCTGGCGATCACCCACCGTGATACTCAGCGCAGCGTAACGGTACTGGCTAAGGTGATACCGGGGCAGGACTTCTATGACTCCCAAATCCTGGCTGAACTGACGCCCAAGCTAGAGGCAATGCAGTATGACCCCAACGATGAGGGCAATGCTGACCGCTGGCCTCGGGGGTATTCCTATCGGTTTGGTGGGGATGCGGATACCAGCAGTGAAACGTTTGGTTCTGCGGGTCAGATGCTGGTGGTGGCCATCTTCTTGGTGTTTGCGGTGCTGGTGTTGCAGTTTGGTTCCTACACTCAGCCGTTGATTATTATTCTCACCATTCCCTTTGCCTTAATTGGTACGTTGTTTGGGTTCTTCTTGTTGAGGCTATCGTTCTCTTTCCCGGCCATGATTGGTGTGATTGCGCTAGTCGGAATTGTGGTGAATGATGCCATTGTTATGGTGGAGACGATGAACGAGCGACGGAAAGAGGGGCTGGATGTACGCCATGCGGCAGCGGCAGGGGCCAGCGATCGACTGCGACCAATTTTGACCACATCGATTACCACTATTATTGGTCTGTTGCCGTTGGCGCTGAGTGATGCTCAGTGGTTCCCGCTGTGTATGGCGATTATTTTTGGGTTGTTGTCGGCGACGTTGATTGCGTTGCTGGTGGTGCCAGGATTGTATTTACAGCTGACGCCAACCAATTCCAAAGCTGTTTTGTAAATGTTCTGGCATTAAGGCGTACATAGACCCTCAGCCAGTCTCTAAACTGGGTGCGTAATGGACCGTTAAAAACGGTATGGATCGTTAAAAACTGTATGGACCGTTAAAAGCTGCGATCGCAAAACGCACCAAGTTTATACCTCGTCTATTGCTTGATGGCCAACCGTTTGGTCAAAATGGCCATCACTTCATTGGGCCGTCCGGTGGAAATGGGTTTACTCCAATCGTTGGGCTCAGCGTAGTGTTTTTTGTGCAGGTCTTGAATGGTCAGTCGCACGGCGGTAAGGCTGCCAAACAGCAGATGGCGAACGGTTTCGTATTGATGGTCGGGCAACGGTGCGGTGCTAACAGGTAATGTGGACGCAACAGCGCCCTGAGTCATATCGAGAAACATAAGCTTTGGTCTCCAAACGTAGGGTTGTTAAACCGTTGCCGCGTTTGAAAGCTGTAGCTAAAGCACTACAGTCTGGCGGCTCGGTAAGAAACCAAAGCTCAAATTTAGCTGCCCCGATTATGTGATGCAAACCGGGGCAGCAATAGGATAAAGTATCCCAAGCCTCGGACTGCTGGTTCAGTCGGGGGTTAGCTGGCGGTTCGGTGTTAGCGGCACCTGCCGCCAGTGCTAAATATTGAGCTTTGTAGTCATGCCCCGAAGGGCGTGAGAACTAAAGTACCGCTAAGACATTTCTCACGTCAAGCCATAGATATAGCTTTGCGCACATAGTTCACAACAGAGTTGATCGCTAACAACCTTACATAGCCGTTGATTACGAATCCAATGGACTCCGTACTCCACGTCCACCGCGATTAAGCACATGGGTATAAATCATTGTGGTCTTCACATCCTTGTGGCCTAATAGCTCTTGTACGGTGCGGATATCATAGCCATCTTCCAAAAGAAAAAGAGTTGTAATGGACCAACTAGCGAGTTCGGCACCATGGTAAGGCGATCTTTTTGGCCTTTGCCATCTCGCACTGTAATCTGGTGATACTCAAAATCTAAATTCTTAATACGTAGACGTAGCCCTTCCATCAAGCGCATGCCCGTTCCGTAGAGCAGACTGACTATTAGATGTTGGATGCCGTCTAGGTTAGTTAAAATTCGCTTTACTTCTGAGCGGGTAAATACAACCGGTAAGCGCTGAGGTCGTCTAGCTCGTTCAATATCATCTATATACGGTAATTCTATATCTAGAACTTGACGATATAGAAATAGTAGAGCGCTTAAAGCAACGGTTTGCGTTGATGCCGCCACATTACGGTGAATCGCTAAATGTGATAGGTAAGCCCTGATTTCAGGCGCTCCCATATCCTTGGGATGTCGCTTGTTATGAAACAGGATGAAATCTCGAATGTAGTGGATATAAGACTTTTCAGTTGAAAGGCTGAAATGCTTTAAGCGAGCAACTTCCCTAACTTGATCGAGCAAGCGCGGCGGCTTGGGTGGTGCCATGGTAAATGCTGTATAACTCCCGTATAGGGATGCTTATCTATCAGATCTGCTGGATAAGATCCCTATTTCCTATACTTAACTGTCAGAAGTGCTGGATAACACCCTGGATTCCCGGAGTTATACAGCAGAAATTCGGTATAAGTTCTATGAATAGGGGTGTTATCACGCAGATCTGCTGGATAAGATCTAAAGGGTTGGATCTTATCCAGCAGATCTGACACTGAATTACAAGTTAGGCGCGCGACTCGAAGTCGTTCGGTGGGTGGGTGGGTGGAGAGACTCCTAAATGTCTTTCCCCGCCAGTGTTCAGGTGGATGTCCGCCTCGGAATGTTCGATCAGTAATGGAAGGGCAGTATCAGCAGACGAGGTTAACTGTCACAGTATCTTCTGAGCCAACAAGAGGGTACGGGCTAGGGCAAGATTGCTAAGGATAAAGCAAGTGAAACCTTGATGAGGCTTACCTAATTTAGGTGCCCGAAATGTCTGATACGAGAATATTGAAGCACATGGGGATCGGCAATGGCTAAATGCTGATTAAAAACACACCGCCCCCAGATTAAAGAGGATTCCTAAGGCAATCAAATCTCCACCTCGTGCGGAACGAGGTAACCCCGACAGAGTCCTGAAGATAGCTTCATTTTTAGGTAAGCAAAGGGCAACCGAAGCTGAATTCTCCAGCGGGTACAGGCCGTCCCAAGAAGCGAAAGCTGTCAACCGAAAGGTAACCGAAATTCATAGCAGAGCGGTGAATACCCAACCCGAAAGGGTGCACATGGGACAGGTGATGGCCTTGAGTGAAGGTGAGATGAAAATCAACTGAGCATGAAGAGTTAGGTGCAAGCTTCAGTTTGTAAACGTAACCATCAGGACAATCTGTCAAGCTTGTTAAGAATGGGAAACACTGAGTTTCAAGACCTTGCTTGAGCTGTATAAAGTGAAAGTTGTACGTACAATTCTAAGTGGAGGAAGCGGGCTATATCTAAAACCTACTTCCTTACCCGACTTCTGCGTACAACGCCAGTATTAGAGGAAATTGAGAATGCAAAGTCGGTTCAGTAAGGTTGCTGTAGTAATTTTAGCGTTTATAATTGTAATCCTTACATCCTTAAGCGATGGGTTTAGAGGACCTAGATTTCCATTTCCACATAGTTCTGCTTCTGCTCAAGATTCGGTTAGAAACGAAACAGAAGATAGAATATCGCCATCGTCGGGATTTGTCTACCGTGGTAGGTATTGGCCATCAAATATCGTAGGCGCATGCTTTTTGGGTGCCGAAGATTCGTATAACAGAGAAAAGGACTGGGTGCGAGATTCAATCGAACAAACATGGATGCAGCATTCCGGTGTGTTTGTTTGGTTTTATTATTCGTGCCCGCCAAATTTCAGTGGTATCACGATAGCTATCGATGACACTGGTCCGAAGAGCTACGTGGGTACAGATTCCGTTTTACATAGGCCAAGTATGTGGCTGAACTTCGAGTTTCAGGAAACGTTTACCAATTGCCGTGGAAGGCGAGAGCGCTGTATTCGATCAATTGCAATTCATGAATTTGGTCACGCGCTTGGATTACTGCACGAACAAGCGCGACCCGAGAATGTAAATAGTCAATACTGTGCGAATGAAGACCCAAGCGATGCGGTATATCGGCAACATGGAATTCCGCATGGGAGTTATGACAATGCGTCTGTGATGAATTATTGTAGCGGTGATGTTGGTCGTCCTCTACCAACGACGCTTAGCACTGGAGATATTTCTGTAGTACAGTCTCTATATAGGCGTCCTGGTGAAGTTAGTATGGAACTTGGGAATAATGGAACAAAGAATTGTGGTGCCTATTGTAACGACAGAAGTGCAGGGCGATGCGTAGGAGCTCATGACCAACTAAATCACACTCACCGATCCTGCTCTGATACACCAGGATATCTAAACGGTCGGACATTAATATGCATGTGTAAGCGTTGATTTCGGTGAAACGCTAGTGCGATCAAAATGATCTCATAAGTTGGGTTGAATGATTCAATCTTTTTGGGACAAAACTCATCATCTATGCTCCACGAAATCCAACATTCACAAGCACAAGCTTGGTGGGTCTCTCAATTTGCTGCAAAATCGCTTAATCTTCAAAACGCTTGCTTTCTGGGTTGCGGCGGTTCTTCCTGCCCAGATGTAGGCTTAGCCGTGAGTGAGTGGCTAACAACTCAGTGGTGGCAGATGCTACGAGGATCACGGGTATCCTTTTACCTCAAAGGTATTGTCGCACCGCTCACTTCGCAGCCGTTAGCTGGCTTTGAATTTAAGCTGGGTGACTACACAAGTCACCCTGACGGGTACTTTCTCGAATCAGGTGTGTTAACTACGCTTTAATTGCTAGTTAGAGGATGTTTTAAAGGGGTTGCTTCGCGCAGCAAAGACTACCCAGACAGACTGATAGAGAACCGTAAAGCCTATTCTGTCGTAGTCACTTTGGGTAACTCAAGTAGCTAAAATATCGGCTAGAAAACTTTTTAAACACTCTCTTAGCGCGCTTCAATTTTCAAAATTTCTTTGAAATTCGACAGGCCCGCCAAAGCAAACACGTGCCGCGTAAATGCGCGCAAAGCAATCGAACGCTGCGCACGCAGGCAATATGCGCGTCGCTGGGAGCACCATCCCATCAATTCAAACGGCTCACCGAGTCCGGATTTCGATCAAAGCCCGCCGTAATCCTGTCTCCGATAGCACCCATTTACATGACTTAGTCCCAAAAAACTGATCGGTTTCAATCTCTTGCGTGATGGGTTCAAAAAGAAGGCAGTGTAGTTAAATCACTCGTATGCTGGGTTAAGGCGTAAACCAGCGAAGTATGCAAAACAACAAGCTCCCTTTAATGGGTCAGTTAAACGTTAATGATTACTTTGGAGATTAATCATGAGTGATACGATTCGAAGATATTCACCTTTCATGAGAATAATTCTATGCATCCTTGCCATTATTTATTTGGTGGTAATTGCAGCTTGTCAACCAGTTCGGGCCTTAAGTTTAGATAGCCAAGAGCTTGAGTTGAAAATTATTCAGGTTCTAAAAGATCACCCAGAGGTTATTCTTGAGTCAGTAGAAACATATCAAGAACAACAGTATGCGGCCCAGCAAGAAGCACAACGCGCTTACATTAAGGAAATTCAATCAAATCCAGATCAATTGATCGGTCATTCCCCAATAACCAGCGATTCAAAAGGGAAGTTGCTTATGGTAGAGTTTGCTGACTTTCAATGTCCTTACTGTGCTGTTGCCCATGAATCTCTGAAAGCATTCGTAGCAGACCATGCTAATGAAGTGGCATTAGTTTACAAGCATTATCCATTAGCCAATATTCATCCTGAAGCTGTTCCTGCTGCACAAGCTGCATGGGCAGCAGGTCAACAAGGAAAATTCTGGGAATATCATGGCTTGTTGTTCGAACAACAAGAACGCTTAGATGATACCGTTGTTGTAGAACTAGCAAAATCATTGAATTTAGATCTGGATCAATTCAATCGAGATCGCAATAGTAGTGCTGCTGCTGAAGCTATTGAAAAAGATATGCAACTAGCAGACCAGCTAGGTATTGATGGAACTCCTTTCCTAGTAATGGGCGATCAAGTTATGGCTGGTGCTGTAGAACGAGAAGTTCTTGAAGAAGCTTTGTCGAATCAGTTGTAAATTATGAGCTTAAATTCTCACTTTTGAGCGAGATTGCTTCACATTTCAAGTGTAGAGGCAGTCACTCCCTTCATAATGTGGCTCAAGTAAAAACTATCGATCACCATAAGGCAATTTTCTTAATTGTGCTTCTACACGGGGTTCTAACGCGCCTTAGTCGTGTATTTCTTGAGCTGGTAGAGCCGCTCATAAATTCCCCGAAGCAAACGATCTCAGCCTAACAACGCCCATGCACCCCGACCGCCGAAAGTGGCTCGGTATGATGCAGAAGTTATTTTCTGCGGGTGATGGGCAACGTTAGGCGTCAAAGCATAATAAGTCATATGGAAACAGAGGAAAATCAAAAGAGTTCTGCCCGACAACGCGCAGATGAAATAAAAGAATACAGGTGTAAAAATTTAATTACTGTGATTGAAGATCCACGCGATATCAAGAACATTGGCACCATCATAAGGAATGTAAATGCTTTAGGCGTGGAAAAGGCTTATATTGTAGACCCAAGAAAAGCCTTGCCAGACAATTGGCAAGAAATGCGAGAGAAGAAATCGCTTTCAAAAACGTCTGTTTCTGCAATCAAATGGAGTTTTGTCAAAAGATTTGATACTACTGAAGCCTGTCTTGAGCACCTCAAACAAAATCGCTTTGTGTCTATAGTCACATCCCCACATCGAAAGGGCAGAAAAAACGTTGATCTAGATGAAGCTGACTACACCATTTACACTAAGTTGGCTGTTTGGTTTGGTAATGAAGCCAAGGGTGTAAGCGACCTCGCTGTAGAACACAGCGATATGTGTGTAAGTATTCCAATGTTTGGCATGGTCGAAAGTCTTAATCTGGGTACAACGTCGGGAATAGTTTTATATGAAGTTACGAAGCAACGTCGTGAATATCAGCGTAAATACAGATGGAGAAATAATCGAGGATTGAAGATTAAAACCTAATACTGCGTTGTTGCGGCGAAGCAAAGATATTGACCAAAATTAGAATCCTGTCGCCGCACAACTCTGCCGTTATGCGTACTGATTATTAAGCACAAATGGAAGCCAATATTGACATCTGGAACCTTTTACACGATGGCAACATTGTTGCTTTCAGTAATGTTGGTCCTGGAGACATCTCTGTAAAAGTCGAAATAGAATATCTCTGTGAATTATTAGCTACCGGATCTAAGTTTCTATTGATTCACCTTCGCGATTGTAGCGACATATCATATAGTCCTTTCAAAAGCTCCGACACTGTTATTAAGCCTGAGTCATTGGGCGAATGTGATCTCGAAATCCTAAGCGCGAAAAATGAGCACAGCTATATCTCAGTTTGCTGTACTGAAGGCATAATACGACTAAGCTACATGGATGCTTATTATGAGTTGGACAACGGTGTTCCAATTTCGTTTGCTACTTTGTCTCAAGCATGCAAGAAATATTGGAATGACTGGGAGCAGCATAATAGGAACGACGTATAATATAGCGTTTCCCTGGCGGATGAGGTGCGGTCCCGAACCTGAAATCCTTTTGTAGCAATGAGTCTAAGCTCCTCGCCGTACCTCACGGGAGCAAGAAAGACTGTAGGCCAATAATTATTTAATGTAGATGACTGAATACTTAGACAAAATCACAGTTGAGCAAGCCTATTTGGCAGCATATGAATATTTATTGCGTAGATGGGAGTATATGCCCGAGAGGCTAATAGCTGATGAACTCAGCGGGATGAGTCTATTAGATGACGGAGGCAGTGCCGATCCAGCTTGCAAGAGCGAGTTTTTCGAAGCTCTCCGCGCGGTTCTTGATGCTGAGGCTAAATCAAGGAGATACACAAGGGCCGATCTAAAGCTAATTTGAGCTGCATAACAAATCGTTGGAGCGGCTGAGCTTAAAACTAGGGGCGCTAACATTGAAAAAGTGCTGTCCAGCCGCACAACTCCACGTTATATGGCCTGCTTTTAAGCTGATGTACATTCAAGTTGCAGGATTTGTGCGCTGAAACCCAGTCAGGCCATGAATCGGTCTGGAAATTTAAATGCTGATTAGCTTATGAGACCCGTATTCAAAGTCCTACAGACATGAAATAACTGAGCTTCTGGCACAAACCCTGTTTCAAAGGCTGCCCAGTGAGCTGTCTGGTCGGCTGCCCAGTTCAAGCTAGCAAACTGTGAATTAATCAACGCCTGGATGGCAGATTTGTCATCTGGCAGATTTGTCATCATCGATTTAATCTTTTATCTTTTGTGTGATCTGTTGCACCAAGTCTGGAATTGCCCCATAGGCCGATTGAATCGATTTCTGATGGCGATCGTCCCCAAATTCCTGGTATTCAATTCGAATAACGTGGTGTTTGCTAACTCCAAACAGTCTTGAGGCAACCACAATGTGAGGATCAAGGTGGTTTATTGCCGCATTAGCACCGCCAAGTTTAAATCCACCTTCTCCTGATGCAGATAGAATCACTAAAGTCTTGCCAATCAAAATAGGTTCGATTGGCTGTTCACCACGCGCCAAATCAAAGGAAAAGGTACGTCCAATCCGAATCACCTGGTCGATCCAGGCTTTCAGAGATGCTGGCATACCGTAGTTGTACATTGGTGTACCAATCACAATGACATCAGCAGGCTCTAGTTCATCGATCAATTGATCAGAAATCTTAAGCACTTCTATTTGTTCAGGCGCACGCTTCTCAGGTGCAGTGAAGGCAGCGGCGATCCAGGCTTCGCTCACGACTGGTGGTGGATTCAGTCCTACATCGCGTGTAATGACAGTATCATTAGGTCGAGACTTCAACCATTGTTGTGTAAAAGCCGTCGTTAATCCCCGGCTCAGGGAACGAGTGACACGTGCACTGGCGTCAATTTTTAGAATAGTAGCCATGATTGTAAGTTTCTAAGAAGGGTGAGGGAACCAGGCTTCGGGTTCCGGTAGAAAGTGTTGGAGAGTGAGGATGCCGTAAGTGCTTGAATGGGGGCTAAGCTGGCTTCCATCATTGTTACGATCGATTCAGTTATGGTGGTGCTTTTTGTCATCTGGAGAGTCAGTGGCTGAGGTAGTGTTAGCATAAACACCACCATCAAAAACTCCAGTCATTGCAACAGAAAAATTCGTCGCATCGATCGCGCGAATATTGGCTGTTCCACCAATGGATAGAGTGTCAGACATGATAGTCCTCCTGATAAGCTGTAAAAGTTCCTTGAAATAGGAAGAGTGACCTGTTTTCAATGCTCCAAAATCCAACAGACTTCGCTGAGCACAATGTTCACTGCACACACAAACGCGATTGTTTAGTTGGGACACACCCAAGGAGTTTGCTTAGATACGTAGCTTTAGATGAGTTTTATGCAGGTCTTGAGCGATTGAAAACCTGTTTTATTCCCTTAATTTGAAGAATAACAAGGGATAGAGGAATATTGCAAATTCAATATATTCAGGCTTAAGATGAAAGAAATTCACCCACAAGCCGATGCGATCGCTTCCCCCACTTAACGCTTTGCATACCTTTGAAGTGGCAGCGCGGCATCTGAGTTTTCAGCAAGCGGCTGAAGAACTGGATGTCACCTCGACGGCAATTAGCCATCAAATCAAATTACTAGAAGATTACCTGGAAGTTTCTTTGTTTCGCCGACGTCCTCGCCCTCTGTCGCTGACAGAAGCAGGTCAACTTTTATATCCGGTTGTACGTGAAAGCTTGGATTCAATTGCTGAGGCGATTACCCAATTAAAGCAAGTTCCAATATCCACGACGTTAACGGTAAGCGTGACAACGGTGTTTGCAGCTAAGTGGCTAGTTCCTCGTTTAGCTGAGTTTCAACGGACGCATCCTGAAATTGATCTACGACTACAAACCTCAAACGATGTGGTAAATCTACAGCGGCAAACAGTCGATTTAGCCATTCGCTACGGCAAAGGGAATTATCCAGGACTAGCAGTTCGCCCGCTGATGTCTGATAGGTTCGTGCCCATTTGTAGTCCACGTTTGTTGGAGAACAACCATCCAATTAGAAAACCGGATGATGTCGTGCATTATCCCCTGCTGCATTTTGAGTGGATTCACTTTGGAATCGATGCTCCTGATTGGAAAAACTGGTTTAGCGCTACGGGATTGAACACTGTTGCCCCCGACCACGGACTGAAATTTAACGAAGAAAGTTTAGCCATTCAAGCAGCGATCGCAGGTCAAGGTATAGCATTATGCAGCACTGTTCATGTTGCAGATGATGTAGCGTTAGGTTTTCTTGTGCAACCCCTCAATGTGATGCTAGACGGGTTTAACTATTCAGCAGTGTATCTAGAAAATCACCCGAAAGAAGTGCTGATTCTGAAGTTTATAGATTGGTTAGTGGAAATGGCTGGTCATGTCTCTTAAACCAGAGTCTTAAGGTAAAATGGAGTTTTTCGATCGCCGTATAACTCAAATGCAGCGGACGGTTGAGAGTCGTTGGTGTGGAGTTTGAGGCTATCTACTGCCGCTGATTTGAAACGTTATGTGTCAAGTGGAGCCGTATGCCTGACTCAACTGAACTCGTCCATCGTGCGATCGACTTGTCAGACGCTGAGGACTACACCGGTTCGCTGAACCTCCTGACGCGCGCTATCACCGTTGATCCAAACAACGCACAGGCGTACTTCGAGCGCGGAATGGTGCTGTTGAATCTTGACCAAGATGCCAATGCCATTCCGGACTTTGATCGCGCTCTCGCGATTGATTCTGAATTCCCCGGCGCGCGGGATTGGCGCGCGCGCGCGCGCCAATCGCTGGGCGATCATCAAAGCGCCGCTGAAGATCGTCTGAAGGAGCTGCAATCACATCCCAACGGCCCGCATGAAGGCATGGGCGTCAGTCCACAGAAATGGGCGGATTGCGCCGAAGCATTCATCAACGCTGGCAACCACCAAAAAGCTCGCGAATTGCTCGAAGATTACTTCGACAATTACTCAATCAAAGTCACCAGCTACGCACGCTTTGAAACCGCCCCAATGCGCATGCTCGCGAAACTGCTAATCCAGTCAGGCGATTTTGAGCGTGGCTGTGAGTTTGCGCAACAAGCGTATTCCAGCGATCACCAATGCCCGATGGATGTGCTAATATATGCTCTGGTGCTCGAGTCTTCTGGTGACTCAGTTGCCGCTCGCCGCGTCTTCGATGAAGCAAACCAGATCAATGATCAGATGCCGGGCGTCAAAGATTTACACGAACGCCTAACTGAATGATACATAACAATATAATGCACCAGAGTTGCCGTCCGGGGCGAATCTGAAATCAACGTCGCTGGCGGCAACCCGGTGATTGTCGTCGTTATGCGGCAACATGACACCGCTTCTCTTTGACTCAACAGTCGAATCACACCAATGGGCGTCACGATTAACACGCTTCACCACATGGATGGTCACCACGATCGACATTTTGGTTCCATCACGCACAACGGTCAGACACTTGATGCAGTGCTGGTTGGCCCATATGATCGACTCCAATTGTTGCTTCACTCTGACGCGATCGCAGAATATGAACTCGACGAGATCACCTCCGTCGAGTCCGGACTGGATAAGGACGATGCGTTGTCCGGGGTCTTCCCGTTAACGGATAACCAAATTGCAGTCGATGGCTCAATTCACCGCGAAACCAAAATCGACGAGTTTGTCAGCATACTCGATATTTACATTCAAAACGGGGCCGACTTTCTCGCCGTCTCAAGCGAGCGGCTTGGGCAAAAGCCACCGGTCGGCAGTAGAATCAGGATTGTGGGCAAGGGGTTACACGTCTATCCAACGTTCATTTAGGTCTGCGCAATGCCTCATAACAAGGCATTGCACCGGAGTGATGGACACTCGCTTTCTGTTTTTCGTACATCGTTCGCCACTTCCCGGTGAACTTGGTCGTTAGCTGGCATACAAAGCGCATAATGCGACACGTAGAACTAGCCAAGCAACTATGGCCGAAAGCGAAGTTTATCCTGCTGCCATGGGACGGAGCAGCGACGGAGGTGTTTATCACGTCACTTGACAATGACTCCCTACACCATTCCATAGAAGTAATTCAAAATTTCGTAAATAACCCTGAGATTATTTGTATTGCCAATGAGAACGTTGAAACGCCCGTGCCTCTAACTTCAGTTGCGCTGAAAAAGCTCAGTGCCGATCCAGATAACCTTATCCAACATGCAATGCGTGGTTCATTTATGAAAGCAGATGATATGTGCTTTTACATTTGGGTGGATGGACCAAACCAGTCACATGATATCGAAATAGTGTTCTGGAATGACCTACATTTCCCGAAGACAGTATCCGATGAGCAACATATCACTACTTGGGAAAGGATCGTGACTTTTACTGAACAGATTAGAGAGGGAACATTAAATAGCAAATGTATTCTCACTCCGGAGCACAATGGGCCTATAGAAGAGTTGTTTGACCATAAATCTATTGTTGTTTGGTGAAAACCATGCAGCAG
>NZ_JASATU010000027.1:0-129637 GCF_032906605.1 Leptothoe sp. LEGE 181152 | reverse complement strand
CAGCTCTAAAACAGCCCCCATGAACAGATTTTGTCCGTTTGGAACCCTTCAACATCTAAAAAAAGGGGAGGATAACAGTCTCAGATGAGACTCGATTTTTCAGAAGCCTAATAAATAGAGGTGCCCTTGTGCAAGCTGACTCAGTGATGATTCGAATAATCAACGAATGTATCGAGGTGTGGCTTTGAATTTATGTGTGCATTGCAACGCATTTTACCGGTCTGCGGGCTTTGGTTATTATGCCTTAGCATCCCCGGTGTGCATACGGTCTGCTAAGGCATTCGGTTCTGGTTTCCTTGGCAAACACTACGTTTTGGAGATCAAAATCCATGTTTCAAGACCAGTCCGCAGACGTGCCGAAAGCTGAGCCTGCTCCTTTGCCAGAGCAACAATTTGAGGTGGTGTGCCATACTTTGTTTGGCACCCTGACCGCTGTGCGCAATACCATTATGCTGCTGCACAAACTCAACTACGCCGAACCCAATGATTGGAGTAAGACCTTACCCACCGGGCGACCCAATGAGGTAATGGCAATTTTAACCAAGCGAGTCAGAGTCGATTAATCGGTTGTTTAGGGTGGATTAGCGTTTACTCGCGTAATCCACCGAATCCTAAAAATTAAGGTATAGGATCGGAGAATAAATAAATCCTAAGTAGCACCAGCCCAATTCAGAGGGGATGATTATACTGAAACTTTCTACCTAATCACCCATATCGATGGATTAGGCTGACGCATTTCCACCTAATCACCTGCATACGGTGATTAGGTGGAAATATTTCTACCTAATCCGCTATATGGGGTAGATAGGCGGAAAGTTTCCCTCTAATCAATTGTTATACGTATGCAGGTCCCTATTGAAACAGTCAAATAGTGAGCTTAGTCAGTGAATCTAAAAGATGTCAAAATTGAAAACTTTCGTGGTATTAGTTCATTACACCTGTCCCTCGATCGATTAGCAGTGCTAGTTGGCGAGAACAACACTGGAAAATCTACTGTTCTAGAGGCTATCAAGCTTGTTCTTAACCGTAGCCTTGGCAACCAACGGAGCCGACTATTCAGTGACTATGACTTTCACCTCACGGATGCTAGTGCAACACCACAAACTGCCGAGCCAATTCAAATAACTCTACATTTCGCTGAAGAAAATGAAGATGAATGGCCTGAAGCTATTGTTCAGCAACTGAATGAAATCATTCAATTAGATTCAGAAGGCCTCAATCATATTTGGTTACAGGCAAACGGCACTTTTAATCCTGATCTTGCATCATTTGAGACTAAATGGGCTTTTCTAAATTCCAGTGAGACCGAATTAACTTTAAGGAGTTCTACACCGTTTAACCTCATTTCACGATTTGTCCCACTTTTCTTCCTTTCAGCACTCCGTGATGCTTCTCAGGAATTTGGACAACGGGGTCAGTTCTGGAAAAGTTTCCTAAAGTCGATCCAAATCTCTGATGAACAGCGGGAACAGATTGAGGAAACACTTGAGGAAGTTAATGCATCAGTTATTGGTGCAAATGATGGTTTAGCACAAGTCATTCAGAAAATATCTCATGCTCGGAGGCTAGTTCCTTTAGACTCCGATGATCCCGTTGTACTAGAAGCACTACCAACTCGAATATTTGATATGGTTGGTAAAATTCAAGTGCATCTAAAATCGGCTTATGGAGCAAAGCTTCCCCTAAAACGACATGGTGAGGGAACTCAAAGTCTGGCTGTATTAATGCTTTTTCAAGCCTTTGTAGATAGTAACTTGGCCGAAGCTTACACTCCTGAATCTAGTGCAATTCTTGCACTGGAAGAACCAGAAGCTCACCTTCATCCTTCAGCAATTTGTTCGCTTGGTTCTTTTCTAAAGGGGTTATCAGGGCAAACCATCGTTTCTAGTCATTCTGGTGATTTAGTATCACGGGTTCCGATCACGTCTTTGCGTAGGCTTTACAAAATAAATGGAGAAACAAAAGTTGGGCAGGTTCAAGATGGTTTATTTAATGGCAAAGAGATGCAGGCTATTGACTATAGTATCCGCCTAACTAAAGGTCAGTATCTATTTTCGCGCTGTTGGCTATTGGTCGAAGGTAAATCAGATTTTCATCTCATGCCTTTACTTTTAGATATTATGGGGCACTCGCAAGATGAAATTAGTCTGTCAATCCTTGAAATTAGCGAAGTTGTTGACAAAGGTGAGCCATTCATAAAGCTTGCAAAAGCACTAGGCATCCAATGGTTCATGATGGCTGATGGTGATAGTGCCGGTAGCAATTATGTCAATCGGGCGAATAACTACCTTGAGAATGGTGAAAATCTCACTGATCGTGCCCGAAAGTTAGCTCATGCTGATATCGAACACGAGTTTTGGCATAACGGTTATGATGACTTTATAACCAATATGGTACCCTCTTCGATTCAAACTCAAATTCAAAACCAAACAGCAGGCAATAATGTAGACACAATAAAACGGATGATTAAAACCGCTATCACTCAGCAAGGAGGAAAACCAGCCTTTGCACAAGCATTAGCTGTAGAGATTCGGCAACGAGGCACAACTACTATTCCTCAGACAATTCAAGACGTTATCACTCGTGCTGTCCAGCTTAGCTAGAGGTTGATATGGTTGATTTATCGTCGCTTAACGAAAATCAGCGTGAGGCTGTATTGTGGAATGAAGGGGCACTACTTGTCCTAGCAGGTCCCGGTTCTGGCAAGACACGAGTTCTTACGTATCGCATAGCTCATCTTGTGGAACAGTCCGAAGGTGAGCACTTTCGTATTCTGGCTCTTACCTTTACCAATAAGGCCGCAGCAGAAATGCGGAGCAGAGTAGAGCAACTAGTGCCAAAAGGAATGCGTCGAGTACGGCTTACGACCTTTCATTCCTTTGCGGTTGAACTTCTCCAACAGCATGGCAATCATCTCAGCTTACGCCCAGACTTTCAAATACTTGCAAACAAGGCTGATCGTGAAGCCTTATTGGATGATGTATTAAGGCAACTTCGGAAAAATCTTACTTATTCTTTACCTGAACACTTTAAGGCTGCTCAGCTTCTTCCAGCTGTGACACGGCTTCTTGAAAAATGTATTCCGACAGATCGGGTAGAGCAGTTTCTTCAACAATCGAATGTAGAAAATGCTAGCCTTCTGTCTAAGGTATATGTAGATTACAGAAATGCACTCCACAATAACAATTCTCTTGATTTTCCAAGTTTGATTGCTGAAGTCCTCGACTTGTTGAAAAAAAAACCATTCTTAGTAAAACATATTCGCAAAGTTTACAAGCATATTCTTGTTGACGAATTTCAAGATACCAATAATCTTCAATATCAAATATTATCATTGCTTGCAAAGCCAGATTCTTCCACACTATTCGTTGTAGGTGATGACGATCAGATTATTTATCAGTGGAATGGTGCAAGCCCAAAAAGAATTCAGGCATTACGCGATGATTTTGGTGTTACTGAGCTACAACTTCCAGAAAACTATCGTTGTCCGCCTCTCGTTATTGAGTTAGCCAATTCTTTAATTGAGAAAAATCTCGGTCGATCAGCAGGAAAAAAACCGTTACAGGCAATCAAACAAGGGGACGACAGAGAAGTTGTTCGCGTGTTTAGTTTTGGCAACCTTGATCAAGAGACTGAGTGGATTACAAAGGATATCATTCGAAGAGAGCCTAATGAACGGAGAAGTTGTGTTGTTCTCGCACGGACGAAGAAGCTTTTGGAGCGGATAGGAACTCAACTTGAGGAAGCAGGTATTCCTGTTTACTTTGCGGTTCGTAAGAATGAATTTAAAAGTGCGCCTTTGAGAATGCTACATTCGATTCTTCGATTAGCTAACTCAAAGGAAGATAAGCAGTCGCTTGCAAGGCTTTCAAAGGCTTTTTATGAGCTTGAAGGCATCAGAATCGAATTGTCTCCAGTCCTTGCGCGGGCGTCTGCTGAGGGCAAGGATCTGCTGCGTTCTTGGCTTGATGAGGTAAAGCACCGAGAGGCTGTAGATAAGAGGACACGCAAGCTTCTGGAAGTAGATATTAAGCCGCTGCTTTCCTCTCTTAATTATCGTAATTTTGCAGACAAACTGTTAGGGTGGTCAGTAAAATTCTCAAACGAATCTCAACTGAATGAAAATGCTTCTAACGATTTTGAAGAAGAGAGGTCTGTTTGGCAACAGATTCTAAATGAGGTGACGAAAAAATTTGAAGGCGAAGAGGTAAGTCTTCACCAATTACTCCAAGAGCTTGATCTCATGTCGAAGACACCGCCAAAACCACCGGAGGCAATCCCTTGCTTTACTGTCCATGCCTCAAAGGGTTTAGAATTCGGGCATGTTTATTTGATGGGACTAGTAGAGGATCAATTTCCTAGTTGGGCCGCTGTCAAGAAAGGAGACAAGTCTTTGGAAATGCAAGAAGAACGACGGAATTGTTTTGTGGCTATTACACGTGCTCAGGAAAGTTTGACCCTGACTTTTTCTGCCAAATTATTTGGATGGCCAAAGCAGCCTTCCCGCTTTTTAGAAGACATGGGAGTGGAGCTATAATTTTCTTGAAGGTATTACGCATAACAATCCCAATGCACACCGACCGCCAAGAGGTTATCTTTGAGGAACAAAAGTTCCCTGCGGCGGGTGATTGGGAACGTTAGAGCACATTTTATGAATCTCGGAAGACGTCTAAATATGGCTCATATGAGAATGCTCGATTACGTTTTTGACCAGTAATCTCTTTCAGAATACTCAAATCACTCAGATCCTTAATCAGTGTGTTTGCATTGGGATAGGATAAGTTTGTGATTTCTTCAGCATGTTCTACTTTGAAGATCGGCCTGAAATAGAGACTTTCAAGCAACGCAATTGCATTTCCCGATCGTCGCCCCATTTTGTCAAGCAGCAACTGTCGATGCCCTTCTTTTAGGTTAACTATCTTGCGAGCAGTAATAGCAGCTTCCTGAGCAACCTCATAAACACCAAGCAAAAAGAATTTCAACCAGCCTTCCCAATCACCCCTGTCTCGGATAGCCTGAAGGTGATCATAGTATTCAGAACGATATTTCTTGAAATAGTAGGAGATATATAGCAAAGGTCGTTGAAGTATATTCTGTTCACATAGTAAGAATGTGATCAACAATCTTCCCGTTCTGCCATTCCCATCTAAAAAAGGGTGGATTGTTTCAAATTGAGCATGGGCTAGACCTACTTTTATCAAAGTAGGCATAGGCTGTGGGCTATGTAAAAATCTCTCCAAATTATCCAGAGATTGGATCATGTCATGGGGCGGTGGTGGAACATAGGTCGCTCCGGCAAGAGAACAACCTCCTGGTCCAATCCAGTTCTGACTGCGACGAAACTCTCCTGGATTACGCTCAGCGCCTCGTACATCCTTCATTAGCTCTTGATGAATCTCACGAATTAATCGTAACGAGATGGGTAAATTCTTGAGACGCTCAAGACCGTAGTTGATTGAGGCTATGTAGTTTACAACCTCAGTCACATCTTGGGGATTATCTGGTTCTAAAGCCTGAGACTCAAATTCTAGGACATCTATTAAAGAGGCTTGTGTGCCCTCAATTTGACTTGAGAGAACAGCTTCTTTCCGAACATACATAAATACAAATAGATCTGGATTAGGTAGAGCATCGGTTGCTCCATCTAAACGACCCAAAGCACGATCTGCTTGAGATAATAGACTCCACATCTCCTGATCCATAATAATCTCAGGTGTGGGTGGTAGTGGATTAGGTATAAAAGCCTTGTAGCCCTCTATTTGCTTTACATATTGTCCTGCCCTAGAAGCACTGACCATTATTATCGCTTCCGTTAATACTGAATATTTTGTCAAGCTATATTATTAAAACTACCCACTTTTCATTAATAAGCTTCTATTTCAGAAAGTAGATAGGACATACTAATCTACATGTAGTGTCTCAGGCTGTAGCCTAACACTATAAGTGAGTCGGTATTTATCCTAAAATGCTCATTACCAAATGAAATTTCTACTTCTAACTATTCAGACACTTTCCCATCCAATTTCGTAAATTCACTTCGGCTTCAACCTCATCCTGTTTGGCTTCCTCTAAAAAACGATAGAGGTCTTCTTTCTGAACAAAACTAAACGTCGGACTCGTCTTAGCCTCTGCATATGCATCACCTACCAGACAATAAATGCACCACACCACACCATCAAACTGCCAAAACTCCAGTACCCCCAGACTCGCATACAGTTGTTATCAACGTAGCGACTAACGCTAATTGCCCCTGCTGCCGACGATAAATCTCTAACTGTCGGGTAAACCGATCCGCAATCCAATATTCTTGAACACCCTGTACCGAATAAAGCTTTAGTTTTGCCTCACGGTCTCGGCGGATATTACTCTCACCCGGTGACAGAACCTCAACGATTAGCTCAGGAAAACCTGTAAGATGCCCTGCTTCATCTTCTAGGACAGCTAGCCGCTGCTTACTAATCCACACCACATCAGGAATCACATTATCCGTATCCGATGGAATAATGTCTGGTGCCAGGATAGCTTCCCCAAGACCCGATGTTTCTGACCACTCATCTAAGACCGCAAAAATTTTGCCACTGACCTGTTGATGTCTACGATGGGGCGAACGAGTTACAAACAGTTCTCCATTGATCAGCTCATAATGGCTGCCTTCACTCTGAGGCAGTACTTCCAGATCCTGCACAGTCCATCGGACCTGTTCAGCAGTTTGACTCATTATCGTTTTGATCCATGGAAGTCTATGAATGAACTGGTGGTCTACTGTCTATTCTATCTACCTAAATTATTTTAGGCGGTTGCCTAAAATCTGAAGCTACTAGTCGTACCGGGGCGCGAGTATCAAATGCCAAGGATTGGATGTCGGGGCTCAGGTATATTAAGAAAGGAAGCTTCATAATCGAACCCACCTCCCTATGCTTTACTCTATCGGTGTAATCGAAACCCACGGATATCCGGCTTCGCTGGCAGCGGCGGATGCCATGGTTAAAGCAGGTAATGTCTCCCTTTTAGGAATTAATCAGGCCGATAGCGGACGTCAGTTTGTAACGGTTCGAGGACGTGTGGCTGAAGTCAACAGAGCCATGGAAGCGGGGATAAAAGCTGCTAACGCCTGCCCTAATAATGGGAAAGTTACGTCCCACTACACCGTGCCCCACCCAACTGAAAATATTGAAAGTGTCTTGCCTCTACACTTTGACGAAAAATCAGAGCCATTCAGAGTTTGATCGGCTGTCTGCCTCTGTATTCAGTATCCTCACTTCAAAATGGATCATCCTGTAGGGGTAATGCCTTGTGCATACCCCGGCAGCATTGGGAGCGATCCACCAAAATTTTGCTAACCCGCGATCGCAACTGCCACTCTCCAACTATTTGCTCTCATTGATCAAATATTTTCCCAGTCCATAATCGGACCATGGCGTAGGGTATCCAGGGCACCTACAAGGGGAGGTCCCTACCTGTTCTAAACCCCTAAATACGCTTTTATCACTTGGCTATCTTGTTGCATCTCTTTGCCGGTACCCGATTGCACAACCTGCCCCGTTTCCAGTAGATAGGCCCGATCCGCCACTGCCAAAGCCAGGCGGGCCATCTGATCCACCAATAAAATGGTCAGTCCTTCATCCCGTAGCTCTGCCAGGGTGGTAAACAGATCGGTGACAAGTTTTGGTGCTAGACCAAGGGACGGTTCATCCAGCAACAACAATTTTGGACGAGCCATCAAGCCACGACCAATCGCTAGCATTTGTTGTTCTCCACCTGATAACAACCCCGCTTTTTGGTTGCGCCGTTCAAATAAGCGGGGAAAGCGCTGGAGAATTTTCTGGATATCGTCGTCCACATCATCATCCTGACGATTAAACGCTCCCAGGCGCAGATTGTCGATCACCGTCAGCTCTTTAAACACCTGTCGTCCTTCAGGTACTAAGACAATACCCTGTTGATTGATGTCATGGGCGGGTGTTCCCAAGAGAGATTGGTTTTGCCAGATAATATCCCCAGACCAGGGGGCAATCAGCTGGGTAATGGCTTTCATCAGAGTACTTTTACCAGCACCATTGGCACCGATGACGGCCACCAGTTCACCCGCATTCACCGTCAGGTCAACCGCCTGCAATACCTTTAGTTTGTCGTAGCCAGCAACCAGCTGTTTGGTTTGCAATAGAGGATATGGCTGAGAGAGGGCTGGGCGCGTTAGGTCAGGTGAGTCAACGCCTAAATATGCCGCCAAGACAGCTGGATCTTGTTGCACTTGTGCGGGAGAACCTATGGAAATGAGATCGCCACTGTCTAGCACCACAACTTGGTCCGAAATATCCATCACCAAGTCCATGTCGTGCTCAATCAAAATGACGGGAATACCGCTGCTGGCAATCCGCCGCACTAGCTTTGCTAGCACTTGCTTATCGTCTTTACTCAGCCCGGCAGCCGGTTCATCCAATAGCAACAGCTGAGGCCCCAAGACTAATGCCCGAGCGATTTCTGCTAACCGGCGATCCACAAAGGGCAGGTTAGCTGCAGTCTGATAAACATCACCCCTAAAGCCAACAAACGATAACACTTCCAGTAGCGCTTTCTCTGGGTGGGGCGGTGCTTTACCTCGACCCACTAGAGCAGAAAAAATGGATCTAGTTTGAGCACCTTTGGCCGCAACTCGCAAGTTATCAATCACCGAAAGTGAGTCAAATAATCGGGTTGCTTGAAAGGTGCGGGCCACACCTGAACGGGCGATTGCCAGGTCAGATTGTTGGGTCAGGTCGGTGTTCCCAAGTATAATGGTGCCGGTTTGGGTTTGATAAAAGCCCCCAATCAAGTTCAACAGGGTCGTTTTACCCGCACCATTCGGCCCAATCACCGCTATTACCATGCCCGGCTGCACCGTCAGGCTCACCTCATTGACTGCACGCACGCCCCCAAACTGAATGCCGACCTGATTTACCTGTAGCGCCGCCGCTGTCTGATTGCGGGTAATAAGGGCTGGCATATCGGGGGGAGTGGCCAGGGGATATACCGGAGACGGTTGGCTAAACCAACGCTTGAGCGGTTGGGTCACGCCTTCGGGAGCCAGCCACAGTGTGAGCAACAACAATAAACCAAAGACCAACAGTTGGTAATCAGCGAAGTCCTTAATCAGTTCTGGTAAAAGAACAAGCACGATCGCGCCGACAAATGCCCCTTCGGCAGTGCCAATCCCCCCTAAGATGACCACCAACAGAAATAGAATCGAGCGGTGCCGGGTAAAGCTGTCGGGGCTCACAAACCCAATTGTGGAGGCAAAGAAGGCTCCACCCAGTCCTGTAAATGCTGCTGAAACGGTGAATGCCATCACCCTCACCATTAGGGGATTTAGTCCGAGAGAAATTGCGGCTGTCTCATCGTCACGCACTGCTTGAAACGCTTTTCCCCAGGGATGTTGTTTCAGCTGGTCAAAGGACCAAATTGCAACAAAAGCCAGTACAACGGCAATGAGAACAACATCTTTCAACGCAGGTTGTAGGCCAAATAGCACTGGTTTGGGAATGTTGCTCAAGCCGCCAAAGCCGCCGGTCAGGCCGACCCACTCGATCAACACGCGCTCGACGATGATGCCAAAGGCGATGGTGACCATCGCCAGGTAAGGACCGGTAACCCGCAGGGCTGGAGCTCCTAAGGCCGCGCCCATGCCAGCGGTGGCCAAGATACCGATGCCCGCTGCTGCTGGAAACGACCAGTCTACCCTCAGCATCAACAGGCTGGCTGCATACGCGCCGATGGCAAAGAACCCGGCATGGCCAATGGACACTTGCCCTGACAGCCCCACCAAAATATTAAGACCAACGGCCACCATAGTGGTAATGGCAATCATGCCAATGGTGTAAAGGTAGTAGGTATTGGGCGCGAATAGTGTGGCTGCGATCGCACCCAATAACAAGCCTATTCCAATCCAGCGACGCAGCTTCATATTGATGCCCTAAACCTTTTTAACCTGAGCCTGGCCAAACAGACCATAGGGGCGTATTGCCAGCATCAAAATCACCACCGCAAAGCCAATAATTTCGCGATAGCTACCCCCCAATAAACCAGCGGCTGCCGATTCCACTAAACCGTATAGAATGCCCGCCACCATGACTCCCCAGGGATTCGCCAAGCCACCGATGATGGCTGTGGCAAAGGCCTTCAAACCCAGCAGCGTGCCCATGGTGGCGGAAACATTGCTAACCGGCGCAATTAACATGCCCGCCAACGACGCCAGTGCGGTAGACATGCCAAATGTGACGCTGATCATGCGCTCCACCGGAATGCCCATCAGCCGAGCGGTATCATGGCTCTCGCTGACGGCCTGCAGCGCTTTGCCCAAGAGAGTTTGAGTGAATAGGATACGGAGTGCGATCGCAACCGCTAACCCCACCACCGGAATCAGTAGCTCTACTGGAAACACACCAAACCCCAGCAGTTGGACTGGCGTTTCCGCCCAGGCAGACGGGTAACCCCGTGTCTCTTTGCCAAATGTGAGCATGGCGAGATTTTCGAGAATGATGCCCAGGGCAATTGTCGTCAGCAGCCAACTGTTGGAACCCCCTTCCGAAAATGGACGTACCACAAACCGCTCAATCAGCAGGCCTAACCCAAAGGTCGCCACCAACGTGAGAGGAACTGCCAACCAGGCAGGCACTCCCAGGGTGATGTTCAGGCTGTAGCACAAGACAGCTCCCACCATTACAGAAGCGCCCTGGGAAAAATTCATCGTCTTCGAGACCGCATAGGTAATCTGAAAGCCCAGGGCCACCAAGCCATACAGACTACCAACAGCAATCCCTGAAAGGATCAGTTGAGACCACATTGCATTTATCCAGTGTCTTTACCCTTGGAAGGGTACTAGTTTGTTATCTTTCCACTGCACCAGAATATAATCGTCTTCATTCAGGGCATCGTGGTTACCGGGTGAAAAGGACTGCTCATAGGTTTTAATCAGACCTGCATAGGTTGGCAGATCATAAAAAGAGTCTCGCAAAGTGGGTCCGTCTAAGCTCTCTGCCGTATCTATGGCCAGGGCAACCAGATTCATGGCGTCATAGGCATTGGCTGTTCCCACTGGGGCAATGACATCCTCTGGCCCCTTGACATCATATTTCTCTTGTAACTTGCTCATCAGTGCTTCCGAGCGCTCTCCTTTGGCATCAAAGAAGCTATAGGTCTGCATAAATACCACCCGAGCCGCCGCTTCCTCACCAGCCAATTCAGGGAAACGACCACCCGTCGGTCCCCAATGGGAGACAACTGGCACATCCCAATCCAGGCGCAGCAAAGACTTCATCGCTACCGCTGAAGGGGCGGCGTTAGCCACCATCAGCAGCACTTCGGCCCCACCCTCCTGCAAACGACCTAACTGGGGAGAAATATCGGTGTCCCCATCGTTGAACTTTTCAATACCAACAATGTCCAGGTCATACTTCGGTGCCCATTCCTCAAACCCAGCCTGATTCGATTCGCCCCAAGGGTTGTTGATTAGTACTAAACCCACCTTAGTGGCCCCTAATTCTTGCTTGGCGTAGCGCATTAGGTAACTGTCTACAATATTGTCGTTAGCCGAGACTCGAAAGGCAAAGTTGGGGTCAAATTCGTTGCGGGTAATGCCTGTGGCCGCAGCCCACACACCCATGTAAGGCACTTCTAACTCATGGAAAACAGGCAACATGGCCAGGGATACGGGAGAATCTAAGCCACCAAAAACCAGGGCCACTTTTTCTTGCTCAATCAATTCCCGAGCCGCCGCTACCCCCTTAGCCGGGGTGGATTCATCGTCACGAATGACAAGTTCCAACGGACGCCCCCCCATGACGCCACCACTCGCGTTAATTTTTTCTAGGGCAATGGTCAATCCCCGCGTAATCGATTCACCTGACACGGCTGAAGGCCCTGTAATGGCAGCAATCAGACCTAACTTAATCGGTTCACTAGAAGAGGCTGTTTCTCCCCCAGCAGCCGGTGTGGCGTCACTATCGGTGGTGGTTGCACAACCGGCTAGCCTAGATGCCAACAGAGCTGCACTCAGCCCAGTGACACCTCTAAGTACCTGCCGTCGCTTAAAAAACATGCGCTTGAGCGAGTTTTGAGTCATGGGTTCCCTGGTGCCTTAGCAGACGCTATCAGGAAGATTATCAGTTTTAAGGTAGATTCGAACTGATGCTTACGCTACAAATACGTTTCCAGTGACTTGATACCTGATTCATGGTTTAAAGTACCCAGTTGCATCCATACATAGACGGAGAATCTGTTGTCAAAGGTGGTATGTACATCATATCTGAGGAGACAATTATTTCTCTAAGTTATTGCTGTGACCTAGAAACACAGACACAAACAGGTCAGGTATTGCTCACGAATATTCAACCCAATAGCGAACGATGACGCAGCTATGAGAGCACAACTCATCAGTTGTTTCTAGCCTGGATAGAGCCACAAAGGCCACAATCCAAGCATGAATCACTCAAGATACATCATCTAGCATTGTAGTAGCTCAATCAACAGCATTGAGTCCCCACAGCAGCAACCACTAACCATACATGAAACAGTTAGGCTTCTTTAGTCTCCCAGTCAGTAATGTTTTCAAATCAGCGTTTGGCAAAAGTTAAGTTTGTTTTCTCAGGTTTATTGATGGTTTCACCCATGTAAACACCTAAATTTCGCGCTGTTTTTATCCAAGGATCGTCCAATGCCACCGGGCTAGGGCAGCGTTGTTCTAAATGACACCGTTTAATTCGCGGTATCACCTGATCTAAGGGTTTACTGTCTGCATGCCCATGGGACCACACTACTAATTGCTGATAGTTCTCAGCTGCAATCAATTCCACTGCCTTACATCCAAAGGCTGCTGCAATCAGCCGATCAAGCGATGATGGCATACTACTGCGTTGAATATGACCAAGGATTGTGGCTCTAGTTTCTAATGGCTGTAAATGACAAAATTCAGGTTGATTTATCTCACACAGTTGCTGAGCATGGACCTGAATCTGTTGTGCCAGGGTATCGCCAATGTACTTTTCCCTAACCCCATTTTGATTACACACCCCTTCAGACAAGACCACTAGGGCAAACTGCCGATCAGTCTGACGCAGCTGTACAATTTTGCTACAGATACCATCCAGTAGCTTGTCATTAATCTGTGGAGTGAGTTCTGGAATCAAAATCATATCGGCTCCTCCAGCAACACCCGCCCGTAGCGCTAGATGACCGGCATCCCGCCCCATGACCTGAACAATCATAATGCGATTATGGCTGGCCGCCGTAAATGTGAGATCATATAGGGCATGGGTCACCGTATCAACAGTTGTATCAAACCCCAATGACTGTTCAGTAAACGGCACATCGTTATCGATGGTTTTAGGAATCGCAATCCAGTTCCAGTTACCCTGTTGTGCTAAATCAGAAATAATATTTAAGCTGCCATCTCCCCCCAAGGTAATTAAGGCATCTAAATCGAGCAATCGGTACCCCTCTAACATCTCACGAGCAATATCAGGATTGCTGGGGTCACCGTTGCTTAAAGCACCCAGCATACTACCACTGAGAAACTGAAGAATATCGATACCATGCAGCACCCCTGGAATATCAAACCCATGGTCTCGCAATTGAATATCCTGTCTCGAACAGTTGCCCTGCTCTAAGTTAATCAAGCCTTGAGTACCGTAGGGAATACCATAGACCTGCCATTGCCGTTGGGTTGCACATTTAACAACAGCACGAATCGCTGCATTGAGACCAGGGCAATCACCACCACTGGTAAGAATGCCAATGTTTTTAGTCACTTTAGAGGTCATTAGAGCGCTAAATAATTTGATGGATAGAGACAGTTGATAGCTTTGTAACGATTAAATATATTGAGCCACTCACCTAAGTTGGGACAGTCAATTTGGAACCTACTGCCCTGTAGCTGGTTCAGGAAATGATAATTGTGATTTTCTAACCACAATATAGGTGATAGAGCCATGGATGGTGTGGCCTACCGACAAAACAGTTTCAAGATGTTACAACAGATAAACGGGTCTAATTAAATATGGATTTTGACTAACCCATAACGCCCAAATTAGAGCCATTAATGCCAATAGCCACCACTTCAGGGGTTTCCATTTAAGAGAGTTGCCATTTATGCGGATCATGATGGATTATCTCCTACTACAGCTAAATACTGATACAACGGTCATCGGGTTTGGCTATCTTGTTGACGCTATGCCCAAGATGACAACTGTGAGCTGCAATCATTTAACAGCAGGCTGAACCAGCATTTTCAACATCTTTAGACTACGCGGGAAGTGTGAGGATATTGTGAGGAATAGCACTTTATCGGCCTCAGGTCTGGTTTCTTCAGTCTCAAATTTTGCAAAATCTATCGCTGCTATTGACTAGCTCTTTCCTAGCCTGCCACAGCATAATCTACCAACTGCACTAAACGCTGTCGCAACGTCTCCAACCCCAGCTTCTGCGCAGCTGAAATAAACAATGCCTGGGGATACTCATCCTTAGCAACCGCAAGAGTATCACTATCCACTGCATCCAATTTGTTAAATACCAATAAAATTGGCCCTGGTGTTGTTGGCATTTGTCCCAAAATCCCCATCACCGAGCGAATATGATCTTGCCAAGCCGGATGAGACAAATCCACCACATGCATCAGCGCATCTGCTTCGGTAACTTCTTCTAATGTGGCTCGAAATGCATCCATAAGAGACGGTGGCAAATCTTGAATAAACCCCACGGTATCGGTCAGGACCATAGACCGTTTCTCATGGGTGTCACTATCCACCACGGATAATTTTTTTGTTGTTGGATCTAACGTTGCAAACAACTGATCTGCAGCATAAATATCCGCATTGGTCAGCGTATTCAACAACGTAGACTTACCTGCATTCGTATAGCCCACCACGGCAACAGAAGGCACCCGATGATGCTGTCGATTCTGTCGCAGCCGCGAACGATGAGCCTGTAACTGATTTACCTCTCGCTGTAGCCGCGTAATTCGTTTTTGAATGGCCCGTCGTTCAGTTTCTAATTTGGTTTCACCGGGACCACGGGTACCAATACCACCCCCCAGTCGAGACATGGCCTGACCGCGCCCCGTCAGCTTCGGCAACTGATACTCTAATTGAGCCAGCTCCACCTGCAACTTGCCCGCACCTGTCCGCGCCCGCTGGGCAAAGATATCTAAAATCAGCTCGGTACGATCCACTACTCGCACCCCAATTCGTTGCTCCAGGCTGCGTACCTGAGCTGGAGATAGATCCCGATCAAAGACCACTAAACTTGCACCAAAGGTTTGAGCCTTTAGGGCCACCTCATCGACCTTACCCGCCCCCAGCACAGTTTGAGGGTGAGGCTTAGCTCGCTTTTGTTTGAGGGTTTCTAAAACTTCGCCACCGGCAGTTTCCACGAGTCGAATGATTTCTTCCAGACCGCTTTGAAAGCGTCGGGTAGAGATCCGATCAGTTTGTAAACCCACTAACAGTACACGGTCGTGGCTCGCATCTACTTGCTGCGCCACAAACAGACGCCGAAATTCCTCCTCCAAACCTTCAGTCAAGTCAGTAAAATCTTCCAGACTGATGCTTTCCAAATCCATTGGCGCTGATACTGACCAGCGCTGGGTCTCATCGGGAACTAAATGGGCCAAGTAAGCCTCACGAATGTAACCTGTGGCACCACCGCCCTTACGCTGAAAACCACTGCCGGTTAGCGTCAGCAGCACTAGCGCATCCAACCGCTGTAGGGCCATGGCCGTCAACGCAGCATTTCCCGGTGGTTCCTGTTTCAGTTGAGTGGCAATGCAGCGAATACCACTCAGTCGCTCGGCACCATATCGTGGTAATTCCATGGCTGGAATTTGAGTTTGCCGTGGGGAGCCAACACCGACGCGGATGACATGCCCCCGCCGGTCAATATAACTACAAACTGGCTGATTGATATCAGTACTGATGGCAGCCAGACGCTGGGCAAATTCACGGTTAGTGATTTGACTACCCGGAATGCGCTGATGATATAGACGACGTAGTTGCTTGAGCTGACTAGGTTTAAGACCTTTCAGCTCGCCGTAGATGGTTTCGATAAGCCCTTGCAGAATTCGGTAGCTCTCATTTTAGTCATGACATCCACCTCAACGACAAAGCAGTCTCAAATTGAAATGTTTTGATAATGCATTGGGGCCAATGATTGAAATTGACTATATGTCGATGAACGATAATATTTTTCTATGAAGTCAGAATAAACTATTTTAAAGTGCATTGATTTGCACACAGCTATGCAAGATCTGGCATGTGCCTAATGCGCGGTTGGCAGCTTGCATTTGGACTAACTCTAGTTTAGTTTCAGAAGCTGATAACTAAGCTGGTTCATTAGCCGCATGGCAAATGAACGAGGGAAATCCGCTCCTAGGTTGTTAATACTCCATATAAAGATGAGCACCGATATCAATCCCCCTGAAGAGAACGTAACAACTCAAAGTACGACCGATACCACTGAACAGGCCAAAGAAATTTTGGCTAAGGTTGCAAGTGTACTTGGGGATTCACCGACTTACGTAGTTGAGACGTTTAATGAGTACAAACGGCCACTCACAGTTATTGGTCTAGTCTTCGGTGCCCTCATTGCCATCAAACTAACCTTTGCTGTCTTGGCGTCGATTAACGATATCCCAGTACTAGCTCCTACGATGGAGCTTATTGGTCTGATTTATACGGGCTGGTTTATCTATCGATTTTTGCTAAAAGCCAGCAATCGCAGCGAGTTACTGAGCAGTTTGGGGGATGTAAAGGATCAGATTACTGGCAATAAATAGTTGCTACTGATTGACTATAATTCCAAATATTTTGATGCACATTGCAAAATCTGGAAAGGCTGGATGCTAAGTCATTCAGCCTTTTTGGTGTTTGAGATCTGGCAGAGCGCTCCGCCTACATGACCTTCTAAGGTGGTGGATCATATGGATATGGAAACCCACACCTTTACCGTCATGGCAGATGATCGATAAGGCTTTCTATACTAAGAATCATCGCTACAATAAGGCCCCTAAAGGAACCTATGGAGCTAAATAAGGACATCATGAAAGCGGTCGAAACCCTGAAATATCGGGTAACCGTAGGTGATGTGGCTGCTAAAACTGGTCTCAATATTAGCCAGGCGGAAGCTGGGGTTTTGGCCTTAGCATCTGAAACCCAGGCCCACATGCAAGTGTCTGAGACGGGGGACATTGCCTATGAGTTTTCCCCTCAGTTTCGAGCAATTCTGCGTAATCAATATTGGCAACTGCGCTGGCAGGAAACCTGGGAAAAAATTTGGGCGGTTCTGTTTTACCTGATTCGCATTTCCTTTGGCCTCATGCTGATTCTGGCGGTGGTGCTGGTATTTGCGGCCATCATTGCGATTCAAATTAGTATGCAGTCCCAGCGGGAAGATGATAATCGCGGTGGCAGCTATAGTGGCGGTATAGGGTTTAATCCTTGGCTGTGGATTGGTCGGGATTGGTTTTACTGGTTTAGCTATGGCCCCCGTCGGCAGTATGGTCGGCAGTATGACTATTCGTCACGAGATCGCAATCGCCAGGGTAGTGAGCTGAATTTTTTGGAAGGTGTGTATTCGTTCTTGTTTGGCGATGGTGACCCGAATAAGGATTTGGATGAACGGCGGTGGGGTGCGATCGCAACCGTCATTCGCAACAATCGCGGTGCCGTCTCTGCTGAACAGCTAGCTCCCTATCTCGAAAACGCCAACCTCGACGACGACCTTGAAGACTACGTAATTCCTGCCCTCAGTCGTTTTAACGGTCGGCCTAACGTCAGTCCCCAAGGTGACCTCGTCTATTACTTCCCCGAGCTCCAGGTAACGGCTAAAAATCAGAAACCCCAGTCAGTACCTGCATTTCTTAAAGAAGCCAAACGTCGCTTTACCAGTGCCAGCTCCAATCAAGTCGCCATTGCCATCGGTCTTGGCACATTGCTAGTCGTTGGCTCCATCTATCTCAGTTTTATTGCGGCTGACTTTACCGACGGAGGCTTTGTTGATCTGGTCTATTCCCTCTGCGATCTCTTCCTAGCCTATGGCGTTGCTTTTCTTGGCATCCCTGCCATTCGCTACTTCAGAATGCAGCGGCAAAACCAGAAAATTGAAGACCGTAATACTCAGCGTAAGAACCTTGTGGGCAGAACGGTGCAACGCAAACTTGACTATGCCAAGCAGTTTGCGATGGAAACCATTGTTAGTAAAGACAACCTGGCTTACACCACTGAGACTGATCTGATTGACCAAGAGATCGAGAACCGAGACAAAATTGATGACGAATGGCGCAGACGCCTTGAATCCTCCTGACACTAAATTTAATGCCTTGGTTCAGTTCACAAATATCTCGTAAGGGTGGTGCCTTGTGCCCACCCTGCCTTATGTCTAGTCCGTTTGCTCCTGTCCTGACAATGTACAAAAAAGCCCCGCATCGGTAGGTAGATACGGGGCTTTTTCTATGTAGGGTTATATGACCCATTGTCTTGAAGCGTTAATAACTGTGCAAAAACTTAATCTGAAATCGCCTTGACCCTAGTCAAGAACATTAATCAGTGCGCCTGCAGCGCCCCCTTGAATGGCATTTTCAATGAAGGAATCGTCATTGGTGATAATGCCAACGACACCGCTAGCGGCAGCGCCCACAGCAGCATCCTGAACCAAACTGGAATCGTCATTGTTACCGCGTACGGCCTCAACAGCCGCTCCAGCCGCCGCCCCGTTAACAATGTCGTCGACACCTGCGTTGTCACCGACAACGGTACCGGTCACAATACCTGTACCAGCGCCAATGCCAATGCTTTCCAGAAGGTCAGCTGAACTGGGTGCTGCCAGAACTGAACCCAAGGTAACAGTAGTCAATCCAGTAACAAACAATGCAGTCAGTGCTTTTTTCATGGTAGTAACCCCCAAAGGGTCATGAACGATTGTTCTAACTATCTCAATTTTAGCTAACCGATATCTGATACGACCCTGAACTCTGCATAAGAGTGACTTAAGTCATACTGAATCTTGCATGTGATCGTGATCACTGCGATCGCAGACTCACGCCGTTCAGTTTTCTTTGCGCACTAGGGGATTAACCAAATCATTTAAGCCCTCACCGATGAGGGATAACCCGGTCACCATGCCCGTAATGGCTAGTCCTGGAAAGAGTGCGGTCCACCAAATACCCGTGGGGAGGGCGTCCAATGCCTGACGTAAGGAACTGCCCCATTCAGGTACTTCGTCTGGAAGTCCCAAGCCTAGGAACCCCAGCCCCCCCAAAATGAGTACCGCATCTGCTGTATTGAGGGTAAAGAGTACGGGCACACTCTGCACCACATTCAAAAATAGGTATCGAGACAGCACGGCCCAGGTCGAAGCTCCCATGGCCTGAGCCGCCTCGACAAACAACTCCGTTTTCAGGCTAACGGTGTGGTTACGCACTACCCGGTAGTACTGAGGCACATAGGCAATACTTAAGGCCGCAGCTGCATTCACCACACCCTTACCCAAAATAAAGGCCAGAGTGACGGCCAAAAGTAGCACTGGCAGCGTGTAGATCGTGTCCATGAAAAACAGCAGACCCCGGTCCAGCTTGCCACCGAGATAACCGCTGACCATGCCTAAGGGAACGCCCACCACCACACTCATGGCCGTTGCCAACAGCACCACCTGCCAGGCTGCCCGTGCTCCAAAGAGGGTACGAGCAAAGACATCATAGCCCTGGCGGCTGGTGCCAAACCAATGCTCACCAGACGGTGGTACATGAATGGGGTTTTCCAACGTCACCAATGGATCCTGGATCCATCCCCAGTTCTGCATCAGCGGTGCAAACAGGGCAACGATGACAAACAACAGGGTGATGGCGATGCCCATCCACATAAGTATTCGTGAAATTGTCCAGCGCTTTGCCCGCAGAATGTCTGCCATAGCTATGAGAATTGAGTCGAATCATATTGTCTAACGCTGCGGGGCAATGGAAAAGGAGAAATATGGAACCTATGTAGAGGCGTTCCATGGAACGCCTCTACATTCATCTCTAGATTCATCGATTGATTGCGTCGAATAGTTCTTCCACCAACTCACCAAATCCTGCGCCCTCTTCTGCCTGGGTGACAAACGAAGGGTGATGGGTCAGCGTATCTAAATAGTGACGAACATTGGCCACACCAACGGAATGGGGAAATTGTGCAGGATCAAACATACTTTCATCGTTGGGGCTATCACCAATGGTGAGTACTTGGTGATGGGCTAGATCTGGAAATTGCTGGGCGACGACCTGGGCTAGACCGCTAGCTTTGTCTTGGGGCAAGGGTTTGATGTGGCATTGCACGGTGCTGTAGGTGAATCCCCAACCGTTTTCATGACAGTTGCTAGTCATCCACTGCAGGTCTTCCAAGCTTAAACCGGTGACGTCAAAGGTCCAGTCCGTTAGACGAAAAGGGTTATCGCTGGATTCTTTGAGTTGAGGGTATTGTTGGCGTAACCGGTTAAATTGTTGTAATAGCAACTGTCTATGGTCGTTGGCGAGCGGTTGTAGGAATGTGGGATGTCTATTGGTTTTGGTGAAATAGAGTCCGCCGTTTTCTGCGATCGCAAGCTCCACAGGCAAATAATGCAGTAACCCATTGACCCAACCTGCTGAACGTCCAGTGGTGATTAATACAGGCATGCCTGATGCTTTGAGCTTTTCTAAGGTGATTAGCAAAGATGGAGCAAATTCACCTTGGTGGGTGAGGGTGCCATCCATATCTGTTGCCAATAGCCGAATTTGAGCCAGTGCTTGGCGACATGCCTGGGTTGTGAGTGCCTGTAACCGATTTGATGCCATCGTTGCTATACTGCTTCTGCCTATTTCTAAGGGCTATGGTGCCAGACAAGCACTAGATTTTGATTAAGTAATTCCCTTGTTATCAAGAAACTGATATACGTTAGAAGCGTTAGCAGCCAACTCTTAATTGCTCTACCGTAATTTGTGCAGATGGCAGACACCCAATAGTCACTTATCCTTGTCAAGGTAAAACGTTTGAGCCCATTAATCTATGGCAACACTCGTACCCGATCAGCGCAACTACTACTATCTCTTAGAGGCGGAACGAGCCGGTATTCATAAACCCATTCTGGCGGGTCTCTATACGGTACATCAGGCTCCCCGGCTGATGGATGGTGAAACGGGTCTGGGTATAGCACCTGCCAATAAGATTGCAGTGGCTCAGGTCAACACCTTTCCTGAGCAGGTACAGTATGCTGCCAATACATTACGAGGGCTAACCAATACCCTGACTGCCAATGGTTGGAGTGGCAGCGATTTATGGGATGCCCCCAAGGGGCGCTACAGCGATCGCTTCATCGAGCGGATTGCTGAAGGCTATATGCCATCAGGGGCTGAAGAAAACTCCGCGCGCCTAGAAAGCTGTAATGCTGAAAAGCTTTTAGCGGCCTATCTTGAAGACATTAGCTATGACTATGGTGCACAGGAGTTGCCCCATAATTTGGCCGAATTAGATGATGAGCTACTGGCATTAGCCGATCGCATCGCCCCCAACTACAGTCGTCTAGATTTTCAGCGAGAAGCACTACTGGAGGTTGCCCGCATCTGGCGCAAGCTGGACTCTCACCGGAGTACCATTGAAGCCATGAAAGTCCCCATCAACAATGATGTAGTGGATGAGGCAGCCCTGGATAAAGAGCTAACCAATTTTATCCGCCAGGTATCTCGCTTTTATTCTGGCTATCCCCATCAGCGAGAAGCACTGTTGCGCTTAACCCAACTATGGCGGCAGGTAGATTCCCGGGAAGAGGCGATCGAATGGCTGCGCTCCCATGATCCACGGGCCAATGAAACCAACCTGCAAATTGTAGATCCGGCCTTGATTGCTTTTGTGCAACGGCTTCCTGACCACTACAAAGGGGATGGCTATCATCGATTTGCACTGACGGAAACCTATCGGATGTGGAAGGAACTGGATTCACGCCCTACCGCTTTGAGCGAGCTAGGGGTAACGCCACAGTTTCTCAGTGCCAATAAGAATAATCCCCCTGCCCTAGCAAAAGCGGCTAAGCAAGTCGATCAGGCTTTACTGGCCTTTATCGACAATGTGCCCAATGTCTATAAAGAGACCGAAGAACAACGAGAGGCTTTGATCCGCCTGGTGCAAATCTGGCGAAAGCTAGACCGGCGTGTAGATTCGATTCAGTCGCTGTTCGATGATGTGCGGCGTATGACCCGTGCTAATCGTGATTCGGTCGAAGCACCGCCAGCTCCGAAACCTGCACCCCTGCCACCACGCCCCAGCCGTTGGACACCCCATAATCTTCAGTTAGGGGCTTCAATTATTCCCAATGGCAACTTTACCTGGGCTGAGGCTACCCGTGGCGGTACACGCATGCCTCCCAATCAGTCTACTGTAGATGCTATGGTGCGCCTTGCTAAGCTGGCTCAGCAAGCTCGCGATCGCATCGGTCGTCCCTTTCATATCACCAGCTGGTATCGTCCACCCGATATCAATCGGCAGGTGGGTGGAGCTTCCAACAGTCGTCACATTGTGGGTGATGCCATCGACTTCTATGTCGATGGTCTTTCTGGAGATCAGATCTACTGGGCATTGGATCCTTGGTGGCCCGGTGGATTAGGGCGCTATCGCCGTTTCCCTAGGCTGAGCCATTTGGATGCTCGGGGATATCGCGCACGATGGCGTCACTAATTGCACCTATGGCCATCGAAAATTCACAGAGGCTTTACATGTGTTTAGATATATCCTCTTAGTCCGGAAACCCTTGCCCAGGGCATGCTAAATGTAACCGGATAGCACTATTCCTTAGCTATGTCTCATTCTGTTAGTGAGCTCAATCCTTTGATAGCTCAGACTCCTGTAGCTGTCGCTCAACCAAAGAATCCATGGCTGTATACTTCGATCGGTTTAGCGGTGCTATTACTGATTCTGGGAATTGTTTCTCAGATACAGTTTTCGCGGGTACGCAAAAAGCTCAAATTTGAGGCTTACAAGAATAAAGAGCTTCAGAAGCGCGTTAAATTGGCGCTGACGACCATCAGCAAGATGGAGAAAAATCCTGATTTGGTGCATTCTCGAGATTTCAACCTCGATTACCTCAGGATGAGAATGGAAGAGAAGCAGTTCCATTTTTCGGTGCTCAACCAGCTTAAGGTGAAGGTCAAGCAGCGCATCACTGTGGCACTCCGTCCACAACAGGCACAGCAGGGAGTCGTCGGCATTGCCTCCAAACCACGGGCTGTAGACCAAATCTTTGATGTCGAGTATCAGACGGTTCAAGACAACCAAAAGAAAAAGCGAGTGCTCTTTCGAATTCAAATTAAGCTGGTCAAGCTACCCACTCAAGCAACGTCGATCACGGTTCAAGAAATTATCGACTGTATCGAGAACTTCCTAAGCCCTGATCGAGACGATAAATTTTGGCAGCCCACATTGTTAGGGCGCTTAGCCACCATGCATTGGGATCAAAAAGCAAAGCCTACTCCACTGTTAGTGCTGGAACAAACGAGCGAAGGTGTAAATGTCACCTTCCGCAGTTCTAGCAACCGAGTCGCGCTTTAACGACTGTGTGGGGTCGTTCCATGGAACGACGACCCCACACAGTCATAATTCATGAGGTGAAAACCAGATCTTCAGCACTTGAGTGGTTTTCGTGACCGTTATTCTCACCCAAATTGACAAAAGGGAGCACACGTTTGTCGATTACCTCCTGCATGTCATCAGCAACTGCCTGACCTAAAAGCTGACGCAGATCTGGCATGACAGCCAGGGCACGGGTCCAATCAGGAATTTCAGTCCCAGTGGGGTCCTCTAGATACTGATCACCGGCTTTGATAATCACTTCTTCGAACCGTTCAAGGGTGTTTTCCTCCTTATGACGGTCGTACTGTAACCCGTTGAACTTGGCATCGACAAAATACTGCCGTGCCAGGTCTTGCGCTTCACGGCGAAACTTGATGCGTAGCGATCGCAACTGATCTTTGCCAATGACGACCTGCTCTGTTTCCGTCAATGTGCGCAGTAGGGAGTGCAAAATGTCGCGACACATCTTTTGCAGTCCCTGGCTAGGTGATTGCCCCACATCCTGATGCTTATGGTCAAAGGTGCCCAAATCTACCTGGGCGATTCGCTTGAGGGCGACGTTCCGATAAACCTCGGCTAGCAACCCAACTTCTAAACCCCAGTTAGCTGGAATACGAGTAGTCAATGCTAAATCGCTGGTTAGGGCAAACTCACCGGAGAGGGGATATCGATAAGCCGATAAGTAAGAGATGTAATCCCGGTGCCCCCATACATCCATCAAAGAATGGAGTAATGGGGCAACAAACAGGCGCGTGACGCGACCATTGATTTTTCGGGGTTCGCTGCCGATGCGAGCGTAGTAGGCTTTGGTAAAGGCAAAACCAAACTCAGGCTCTAAGAGAGGAAAGAGAAGCTTGAGGGGATAGGCACGATCGTAGGTAATAATGTCTGCATCGTGGAGTGCGATCGCGCCAGCATGCAGCGTCGCCAATCCCAGACCTAGCCAGACGGCTCGACCCTTGCCACGGTGCATCAAAATATCAAGCCCCTTATCCTGGAGTTGCTTGAGCAACGCTATGACGCGGGGGCCATTCTCCCAAATGATATGAGTCTTCTGAGGTAGAGGGTCAAAAAACTCAACCGCTTTAGCATACTGCTCTGGCGTATCTGCATAGAGACTGACGACGACGGTATTCACGAATGCGCAATCCTTAAGGTGATCGCGAATACGGCTGAGAGCGGGTCTTTCTAGCTCGTCATAAAGGGATGGAATTAAAACAGCGGTTGGCGTATCGCGAGTCAGCTCCAGTGAACGCTCCTCCAATCGCGATATATCGCAACCAAAGTCATGAATCGTCGTGATTCGTTCCTGCTTATAGTCCATATAATCCCTTACACCCGTAGTGTTCAGACATATCATAAGAAAAATATTAAAAAAAATGTGTCCCCAACGCTACAGCGTAATTTGTAACAGTACATACCAATCCTGATCCCCTTGCACTGTTAAGGAATCGCTCGCTTACCCCCTGATACCAACCTGTATCAGGGGGTTTAGACGATTATTAAAGTAACTACATCAGCTGTCCTAGAGATGCCACATGCTATCGCAGCCAGTTTTTCAGGCGAGAGGCAACCTGAGGACGACGGAGCTTGCGCATTGCTTTGGTCTGGATTTGACGTACCCGCTCCCGAGAGAGATTAAAAATACCACCCACTTCTTCAAGGGTATGGGGTTCACCTGTGGTCAAACCATAGCGCAAAGAAATAATATCCTTTTCACGCTCTGTGAGTACCTCTGTCAAAACATCAGATATTTCCTGACGCATCATGGACTCATTCATCCGAGACTCAGGCGACAGAGTACTGCCATCTTCCAGCAGTTCCATTAGCTCCGTATCTTCGCCTTTTCCTACGCGATGATTCAGAGATAAAGATTTGCGCCGCACCTGCTGTAGACTGCGCAACTGTTCAGGAGTTAAATCTAATTCTGCCGCTAGTTCAGCCTCAGTAGGGGTGCGGTTCAGCTGTTTTCGAAGCTCTCGCTGAGTTTTCTTAAGTTTATTGAGCTTTTCTACAATATGAATCGGTAATCGAATGGTTCTTGCATCATTGGCAATCGTTCGGGTAATACCCTGGCGGATCCACCAGTAGGCATAGGTAGAAAACTTATAGCCTTTGTCTGGATCAAACTTTTCAGCTGCGCGATTTAGCCCCAGAGCACCCTCCTGAATCAAATCCAGAAATGGCACACCTCGATTGAGATAACGCTTGGCAATGGAAACGACAAGACGCAGATTAGAGCGAATCATCTTGCGCTTAGCACTGCGGGCATACTGTAGGCGATGTTGAAAATCAGCTTCGCTACAGTGCAAGGCACTGGCCATTTCCAGGCGAGTGGGAGTACGTTTCAGCTCCTCACCCATTTTCTTGGATAAAGCTTCTACATCAGCTAGAAACTTAACTTGACGAGCTAGCTCAATCTCCTCATCAGCCTTCAGCAGAGGGTAGCGCGCCATTTCTTTAAAGAACGCTCCGACAGCATCATCAGCCAGGGTCTTCTTATAGGCAGAGGCTACTTCTGCGGTCAGCTCAGCGGCTGGATCAGCATTGAGTTCCTCTTCTTGATCAGCACTCTCCGATCGATTCCAACCAGGGAGATTTGATTCTTCGTTAAACTGACTATCTTGACGATTCTCGCTCTCGGGTTTGGGCGCTTGGTCTACCTCAGCCCAAGGTTCAATTACTGCTGTTTCTGGGGAATTAACAGAAGGAGCCATAGTTCCGCAAGAAAAAATCTGTGCCTGAAGGGTTCTGAAAATGTAGCCGAAGGACGTCGTTAACTATCAATTCAGATGAGACTGTATGCAGCCCCAATTACACTATACCAATCTGATTCTGGAGCACTGTCCATTGTGATATTTTCTGAACGATGAAAACTCTTATTTATCAAGGTTTTTGTAGCTTTTGTAACGTTTGATTCCATTCGTTGCGCCATGTAAAGTTTTCATGACATTTAATCCGGAAATCATGCTTAAAAACCGCTTATTTTTGTTTTTTATTTAATAATTTAAGTCCTTTATTTTTTGTTTGTTAGACGTCTATAGACGTCTATGTTTATTATTAATTTAGATTGCATGCCTCAACCTGAACCCCCCTCTCCATATGCTGTTGAGCTTGTTGAAGTGCTGGTAGATTGCCCTGGGATACAGGGACTTTATACATATGGAATTTCTGGGAATTTATGCGTTGAACCTGGCGATATTGTCAGTGTGACCTTTGGGGGACGTCAGCTAGGTGCGATCGCAATTCGTTTGTCCTCAATGGCAACAATGCCAAACCTGGATTATCAGCTCCGTAATATCGACACAATTATCAGTCAGGGCTTTTTTTCTAAAGATTATTGGAAATTATTAGAACAAGTTGCTGATTATTATCAGACTCCCCTGATTCAGGTGATTCGAACAGCTTTGCCACCTGGTTTGTTAGGGCGTTCTCAACGCAGAATTCGCCTCAAATCTTTACCCCAAGATACGGCCTTTTTATCTGGGTTAGACGCCCTGAGTCCGCCTGCGCAGGCTCTGATAGAAAGCCTGCGTCGCTCGCCTCAAGGCGATTACACATGGCGCTATTTGCGACGTCAACATGAACGGGCCAAGGCGGGGTTAGATCAGCTACTGCATCAGGGGTGGGTAGAGAGTTATCTAGCGCTTCCCAAACCCCCCCGCCCCCAACAGCGCCAGGCCGTGAGTTTACTGGCTCCTAATGTTCCCACAGACGACCTAACTAACCGCCAGCAGGAAATTTTAATCACTCTGAAACGTCATGGGGGTGACCTATGGCTCAGTGATGCCCTACAGCGACTAAAAACGACCAGTGCCACTCTGCAGCGACTCGCAACTAAAGGCTATCTGCTGATTGAGCCAAGAGAGCGTTTGCGGGTGAGTCATCACTCGCAAGCTCCCGCAGACCGTCCCAAAAAACTCACAGATGAGCAGTTTCATGGGCTATCTACCCTCAATCAGCTGTCTGGTTATGCCCAGGTCTTACTGCATGGTGTAACGGGGTCTGGCAAAACGGAGGTATATCTACAGGCCATTGCGCCGCGTTTAAAGGCGGGGGATTCAGTATTAGTGTTGGTGCCTGAAATTGGACTTACCCCCCAGCTAACAGACCGATTTCGGGCGCGGTTTGGTGAGCAAGTGTGTGTTTACCACAGTGGTTTGTCCGAAGGTGAGCGCTATGACACCTGGCGACAGATGCTCGATGGCGAACCCCAGGTGGTAATTGGTACCCGTTCGGCCATTTTCCTGCCACTCCCCCGCCTTGGACTCATTGTGCTGGATGAAGAACACGACAGTAGTTTTAAGCAAGACCAGCCAGCACCCTGCTATCACACCCGCACCGTGGCCAGGTGGCGGGCAGAGATGGCGGATTGTCCGTTAGTGTTGGGTTCGGCAACGCCTGCGCTGGATACCTGGGTTGCGGTGACAGATCCAGATAATGCTGTGTGGGCATTCCATGGAACGCCCACACAGCATTATTTGACCATGCCCAATCGTGTGCATCAACGGCCGTTACCCCCCGTTAATGTGGTCGATATGCGTCTTGAACTTCAGGCTGGCAATCGTTCTGTCTTTAGTCGTTCGCTCACAACGGCCTTAGAACAGATGCAAGCTAAGGGTGAGCAAGGTTTACTTTTTATTCATCGTCGTGGCCATAGTCGCTTTGTTTCCTGTCGCAGCTGTGGCCATGTCATGCAGTGCCCAGACTGCGATGTCTCCCTGGCATATCATCAACCGCAGGATGGTGGTACCGCTTACCTGCGCTGTCATTATTGCGGCTATGGGCAACGACATCCTGACCTGTGCCCCAGTTGTGAATCGCCTTACCTCAAATATTTTGGCAGTGGTACCCAGAGGATTGTGCATGAGTTACAGAATCAGTTTCCAGGGTTGCGCTGTCTACGGTTTGATAGCGATACGACGCGGGCAAAGGGGGCTCATCGGGCTTTGTTACAGCGGTTTGCAGCCGGTGAGGCGGATGTCTTGGTAGGTACGCAAATGCTGACCAAAGGCATTGACCTGCCTCAAATTACGGTGGTGGGTATCGTTGCTGCCGATGGACTATTGCACATGCCGGACTACTGGTCGGGGGAACGCGCCTTCCAAACCTTGACCCAGGTGGCTGGGCGAGCCGGACGAGGTGAACGACCAGGACAAGTCATTTTGCAAACCTACACCCCAGATCATCCGGTAATTGGGGCTGCTAAGGACCATAACTATCATGACTTCATCAGTCAGGAAATTGAGCACCGGCAGCTGTTAGGCTATCCACCCTATGGTCGCTTAGTGCTGTTAAGGTTCACCAGCCCAGTGGAGACTGAGGCTGAAGCGGCTGCGCAACAATGTGCTCAGAAGCTACAGAAGTTGATTGCCCCCACTAAGGACCCATCGGCGTCATTGGACGATCTTGACCTGGCGGGACCTAGTGTATTGGGTCCGACGCCAGCACCTATCTTGCGGGTGGCGCGACGCTTCCGCTGGCATGTGTTATTAAAACTGCCATTGGAAAGGCCAGTGCCGGATTTGACATCATTGCGATCGCACTTACCCAAATCCGTCAGGCTCACCATCGATGTCGATCCGCTCAACCTCAGTTAATGGCCCATGTGCCTAGAACACCATATCGCGCCAATGCCATTCTGTAATGGTCGTATGGGACTGGGGACTATCGGTTTCGAGCTGTGGTGGAGAAACAGCAGCCATCGCATGCATCGGCATTGCCAGTGCTAATCCGGCTGCTAAGATCCCGCTCGAAAGCCTATTTGAAGCGTGCCAGCTTTTCATAGGGACCTCCTGGTATCAAATTAGACTGTTTCAGTTACCAGGATGAGCATTAAGTCTGAGATTTTACTGAGGTGGCCCTAAACCAATCTTAAATTTTTGTAGCCTAGACTACACGACTAGTCAGTGATGTTTCTAGGGTCAAATCTCACCAGTTAATACAGGTGGACCTTTCGGAACATGGGGATCGACGATGGCATCAACGGTAATGATCACTCTAAAAGGGGTGGCGTTGCAGAGGGTGTCCGGGACTGTCCACTGCACATTCCCCACTTCAGTGTTATTGAACTCGCCGCAAAACATGGGGTCTGACGTTTCTGTTGCCACTGACCAGAGACGATAGATCTGTCCTGCTGGTAATACCGGTAAATTGTGGGACACCAGCTGAACTTCTGAATGATCAGGTAGGGTCAATAAACTGCCCGATGACTTGACAGCATTACCGGTGCCTTGCAGAGAATACACCAGGGCATTGGGCTGGCGGAGAATATCGATCACTGGTTCAACGTTGGCCTCGTTTAGCTGGGCCTGGGATTCATCCAGTTTGGCTTGTAGAGTTCGCTGCTCAGCTTTTGCGGCTTGCTGTTCCATGCGAGCATTGTCTAACTGGGCTTGCAGGCTCGTCTGCTGCTGCCGCAACCGATAGTTGTCTGTCCCTATGATGGCAATCATTAGCGTCGCTGCCATGGCGACCGCGTACCAGCGGCGCTGCCATGCTCTGGGTTGCCTTGATAAGGGGGCTGGTTTTTGGGTTGCTGGTTTTCTGGGCTGTCTAGGCGACTGCTTGAGTTGTTGGGCTGAGGCGACGATAGTCTCTTCCAAACCGCCAGGTAGAGATTGGGGATCTAGGGCATAGGGCACCAGGGCCAAGGTTTCTTGGTATGCCAATACCTCGGCTTGCAGTTCAGGTCGCTGAGCCAAAAGTTGTTGAAGTGTGGCCTGCTCTTCCGGTGATAAATCGCCGAGGGCATAGCCTGCGAGTAAGTCATGCCAATCGGGATGCGGGTCTGTAGTGGGTGGCGAATCGAACGACATAGTGGTCTGGCAAAAGTGTGGTCTGGCAAAAGTGTGGTCTGGCAAAAGTTGGGATAGTACGTTAGACGGGGGCTAAAGGTGGTCTTGTAGTGTCTGGCGGAGCTTACGCAGAGCTTGTCGAGAACGGGACTTAACGGTGCCTAGGGGGATATCCAGGCGCTGGGCAATTTCTGACTGACTAAGTCCCTCGTAGTAAGCAATTTCGATGACCTGGCGTTCTTTGTCGGAGAGTCTGCTGAGGGCTTGGCGGGTGCGCTCTCCTCGCTCCGTCAGGGTGGCCATGTCTAGGGGGGTGGAGGCTACATCTGCCATCATGAGGTGCCATTTATACAAACGCTGGCGATGGGAAGTTTGCGATCGCAACCGATCAATTGAGCGTGATCGTGCCAGGACGACCAGATAACGGCTGAGGGAGCCTCGTGTTGCCTGATAGGCGTCCTTGCGCCATAGCGTCAGAAATACATCCTGGGTGATTTCTTCAGCTTCTTCATCACTGTGGAGAATGCGACGCGACAGGGTATAAACTAAGCGGCCATAGCGTTGATACAGCATCCGCAGAGCCTCTACTTGACCAGCTCGCAAGGATGCCAGCAGATCTGCATCGGAGGAAATGGCATCGGATGTAGCCGTTTCCTCCCAAGATTCAATTGGCCCCATAGGTTTAATCAGAGACTCCTAAGCTTGAACAGGCATATTAATAACATCGGCAAGGACCGAATGCTGTCAGCATACTATTGAGTTGTTCTATCAAACTCTACGGAGCCATGACACCGATTGAGTTGTTCTATCAAACTCTACGGAGCCATGACACCGGTGGATTGAAGTGGGATGACTTGGATTACAGATAAAACCCGGCATAAATCACCCACATTAATCCGTTGCTAACTAGCAACAGGCCTTTAACCCAGCGTGATTGCAATAGTTGCCAAACCCGTATGCTAGCCACCATCACCAAAAGAAATTCCACCAGGGCCACGATGCCCCCATGGTGATCAGGGTCCCAATAGGAAATTGAACTTTCATATCGAAAATTGCTGAAGGGCCAAAAATGCCGATGACCATCGTCTACGTGCACAGGTAAATCGCCCAGGCAGTGCAAAATGACGCTAGCGGCTAGAAAAATAACTCCGAGGCTCAAGGGCTGCCAGACTGGATAACGTCTTCCCACCCAGAGGGCGAGGGCAATGACTAACAGCGCCAGCGGAATCGAATTGCCCACATCAAAAATTGTTTGCCAGAACGGCTCATAGTAGGCCTCACGCCAAATGGTGGCTTCATCCATCTGGGCTATCAGTTTGGCCCATCCATAAAAGCCAAACATGGCTAGATCTGGCACCAGCGCTCCCCAAAAAATGGAGGGGTTGAGGTGCGATCGCGATCGATGGCCCAGCAGTGCAAGGTTAAGGATGACGTGGCTCGGGGTGTTCATGGGGGAATCGTAAGCAATGGTTGGCAAGGGATTAGAGAATGGGTTTGCAAGATACCCCCTTACTCCCTACCCTCTAATCCCCTGCCGCGATAAACCAATCAATGAGTTGTCTAGCAATACTGAGCTTGCCAGGCACAGGGGGCAGGGAGTCTTTGGTAAACCACCCTGCTGTTTCAATTTCATTTGGATCGACAACAATGTCACCGCTGGCATAGCGGGCTGTAAATCCAATCATAAGTGAATTGGGGAAAGGCCAGGGCTGAGAACCAAAATAGCGAATATCTTTGATCTCAACCCCCACTTCTTCTCGCACTTCACGCGCTACGGTTTCTTCTAAGGATTCTCCCGGCTCAACAAATCCGGCCAGCACACTGTACATGCCCTCCCGAAACCGGGGGGCACGGGCTAGTAGGACTTCAGATCCGCGAGATACCAGCATGATGACCGCAGGCGATAACCGGGGATATTGCCTGAAGCCACACTGGGGGCAGCACTTGACTCGTTCATGTTTTGACTGCTCCATGGGCGTAGCGCAGCAGCCACAGTACTGGTGGGTGCGATCCCATTCCACTAACTGGGTGGCGCGTCCTGCCAAGGCAAAGAATGGATCGCCTAATAGACCATATAGGTTTCGCAATGGTCTCAGGTCGAGCCCTGCCGGTAGCTCTAAATCTGAGGGTAGTTCTGCTCCGTAGCAGGGTGAGTTGACCAAGGTGCCCAGGTATTGCGATCGCACCACCCTAACCCCTAAGTCTTCTAACGTTTCCACCTGAGGAATCCCGATGGTTTCCTGCGTGCCCTCCACCTTAATGGTCACCAGCATCTGAGAGCCATTAAACCCAAACCACCAACCCAAACCGGCAGGGGCTGCCGTCGGATCAACGCCTGCCATAAAACCTGAGGGCATTGCAAAGGGGGTCGGCTCCTTCATATCAGGAGCTGCTAATTCATTCATGCTGCTTCGCCTGTGCAAACTGCCTGCGCTATCTTACGCTAATGCTCGATCACACCCCATCCCCATGTCATGACCGATCACCCTTTAATAAGTTCACCCTCTATTTTTGCGAGCATACGGTCAGGTCAGGCCTTGATTGTCGGTGGCAACCGGGGCATCGGCCTTGGCTTTGTCAAACACCTGCTGAAGGATCAGCGGTTTGATCAGGTGTTTGCCACCTACCGGACTAAGACTGCTGCGTCAGAACTTCTGGAACTTGCCCAAACCCATGACAGGCTGCATTGCATCGCCATGGACCTAACCGATGAAGCGGCGATTGAAAGCGGGATAGCTCAGATTAAAACGATGACCCCTGAGTTGCATTTTGTGGTTAACTGCGTGGGCTTTTTGCATGATGGTGCGATCGCGCCAGAAAAAGCCCTACGACAGCTACAGCCAGATCATCTGATGCGCTATTTCCAGGTCAACAGCATTGGGGCAGCCCTACTGGCAAAACATCTACTATCATTGCTCAATCACAAACAGCCCAATGTTTTTGCCACCATCTCTGCCAAAATCGGCAGCATTGAAGATAATCGCCTTGGTGGCTGGTATGGCTATCGAGCCTCTAAAGCGGCTTTGAACATGCTCCTCAAAACAGCTGCCATTGAATACAGTCGCCGGAGCCAGCAAACAGCGATTGTGCTGCTTCATCCTGGTACTACGGATACACGGCTGTCAGAGCCGTTTCAACGGGGGGTGCCTCCCGATAAACTGTTCCCAGTCCAAAAAACCGTAGGACTCCTCATGAATGTCTTAGGTAACGTCACCCTAGACGATAACGGCTCATTTTTCTCATGGGATGGCAGTCAATTGCCTTGGTAAACAACTAAGCTCCTATTTTTGAAGTTTTGCAAGAGACATTGGCGTTTTATTACTAAATAGCTGAATTCGTACGACTCCTTAGATAAACTGACTTCAGTCTTCAGAGTTTAGGACCCTCTGAAGTTCAATACCGAACCGGTTCATTTAAAAGCACCTATACTAAGGCCACTCCAGCAATGCTGCTCTGCTAGTTGGGGTGGCTTTGTTATGCGCAGATTTTTATTTTTTCTTAATCTTCTGCTGAAGTTATCTTATCCTGAGTGCAGTAATCTTGCTCCGTTATTATTAAAGTTAGCGTTAAGGATTCCTTGCATGGAGGCTTGTGATTTAGATGTTTCGTCCCAAGGCCAGTCACAAGCACGGTTTCGACACCTATTTCGAGGCAGGTCTGCACTTATAGCGACCCTGCTTGTTATTTGTAGTGGTGGCTTTTTATACGGTGCTAGTGAAGTAGATACCCATACAACGGCTGATTCTTCCATTGCCTTTAATCAAGAGCTGCTGGATGGCATTGAGCGAGTAAAGGCGAGTTTGCCCTCCCCTGCCATTGCTCCCATTGTTTTCAATACCTGGGTTGATGAAGACTTGGCCGATGATGTTCTTGAAACAACACCGTCACAGACATTCTCAGCTACTGACTATTATTGTTTGCCCGCTCCGCAATCTGCGGATTCTACCGAGAGTCTTGGGCACACATTGTCAGCTCTAGGCACTCAGGTAAATCAAGACAGTCAGAGCCAAATTTCGCAATGGGTGGCTAGTCTGACCGCACAGATCGAATCTGCACGCTGGCCACAGCTTCATGACCGTGCCCAATTATCCAAAGTACCTGTGATTATGTATCACGATGTACTCCCTGAAAAAGAAGTTTTCTTCGACATTACCCCTGGACGCTTAAACGAAGATTTTCGAGCAATTCGTGCTCAAAATCTAACACCCATTAGTCTCGATCAGTTGGTTAATCACCTTAGAACCGGGGTGCCTCTGCCTGAAAAACCTGTTGTTTTGACCTTTGATGATGGGTATGTAGGTCATTACGACTATGTTTACAAGTTAGCTAAGTATTACAACTATCCGGTAGCCCTCTCTATCTTTACAGACAAAGTTGACGGCAAGATTGTGGGACGCTCCACCCTTGACTGGGAACAAGTGGAAGAGATGGCCCAAGACCCATTAGTCACTGTTATCTCTCACAGCGTGACGCATCCACGGGATCTGCGAGAACTGTCAGATGAAGACTTACGCTATGAATTAGAGACATCTAAGGAACGCTTAGAGACAAAACTCGGCATCCCAATTCATTACTTTACCTATCCAGAAGGCAAACATGATGAGCGTGTTGTAGAGGCTGCCGAAGCAGCAGGCTATCAGGCTGCACTGATTATGCGTAATGATTCAGGTCGATTTGCAGGAGAGTCAGAAAATCTTTTGACCATTGAGCGATTTGGTGAATCTCGTTTTTATGAAGTTATTGAGTCAGCGTGGGGTGGTCCTCCGTTGTCAGGCTTTAAACCTACCCCAAACTTCAAATCTCCTATTCAACGATTGGAGATCGAGATCGATGAGATCCCGATGACCTTGATTAGCGGTGGTCAACCTACAACCATCCATGCTGATAGCCGTTACCCTCTGGCTGACATTGTTGCTGACTCCGATGCGATTGCTGCTGTGGATGGTACTTTCTTCTCTCTAGAATTCCTGGACTCTAACACTATGATTGGGCCGGTGCTCAGTCAAAACACAGGGGAATTTATTCCTGGAGATGAAGGTGATATTTACAAGCTCAAAGGTCGTCCCTTAGTTTTAATGAGCCCTCAGGAAGCCAAGTTTCTTCCTTTTGACCCAGCACAGCACAACACATTAACAGGCATTCAAGAGGAGATGCCGGACGTAACCGATGCGTTTGTTGGTGCAGGTTGGTTGGTGCGGGAACAAGAGCCCCAATCTGCAGCTACATTCAAGAATCTGTTTGCCTATGAGGAGCATCGATTCCGGGCATTTTGGGGCATAAACATGGAAGGACAACCTGTTGTCGGTGCCACCCACGCTCAAATTGATTCGGTAGGTCTAGGTGAATTGCTGATGCAAGCAGGTTTCCATCATGCAGTCATGCTAGATTCCGGTGCGAGCACTTCCCTGGTGTACCAAGGAGAATCTCTGATCGGGTTTGAGTCACGGACGGTACCCCATGCGGTGGCATTAGTACCCGCGGGTGGTAGTAGCTGTGGTGTTGCCCAGTAATCAAAAATAATTTTGCAGAGACGTTGCATGCAACATCTGTACGCCAATAAAGTTAAAGCTTGGGGAGTTGTGATGCCTAATTAGTGGAGACGATGATTGCATGGAGCGGACGCAAATTGTTGTGATTGGCAGTGGCATTGGTGGCCTCTGCTGTGCAGCGTTATTAGGGCGCTATGGCTACGATGTCATCGTGTGCGAAAGCCACAGCATCACGGGTGGTGCAGCCCATGGGTTTGAGCGAGGTGGCTTTTTATTTGATTCTGGTCCGTCTCTGTACTCAGGCCTATCCCATAGCCCGTCTCCCAATCCATTAAGACAGGTGCTAGATGCCATTGGCGAAGATGCAAATTGGCTTAATTATGATACTTGGGGATGCTGTTTGCCAGAAGGTGACTTTGACACCACGGTGGGTTCAGATCAGTTTTGTGATGTTCTACAACAGCTACGAGGAGAACAGGCGGTGCGCGAGTGGCGGCATTTACAACAGGTCATGCGGCCCTTAGGGACTGCCGCCATTGCTTTACCACCTGCCGCGATGCGATTTGACCTGGGAGCTTTTCAGACCGTTAGGCATTTTCTACCGTCGTTGCTCCAACAAGGCGTGCATGTAGCTAAACTCACTGGCCCCTTCAGCCGCATTATGGATGGCATAGTGCATGATGACTTTGCCCGTCATTGGTTAGATATGCTGTGCTTCCTGCTTTCTGGATTACCCGCTACGGGGACCATAGCAGCGGCAGTGGCCTTTATGTTTGCTGATTGGTATCGCCCCGGTGTGCAGCTTGACTATCCCCAAGGTGGCAGCGCTGCTGTAGTGGCTGCCCTAGAGCGTGGGCTAAAAAAGTATGGTGGTGACATCAGGTTAAATGCCCACGTTGAAGAGATCTTGTTAGAGGGGGATCAGGCGATTGGGGTGCGTTTGCGTAATGGACAGGAGATTCAAGCTACAAAGGCAGTCATTTCTAATGCATCGGTTTGGGACACTCTCAAGTTGTTACCGGCACTACCTGCAAAGTATAAGCGGTTTGAGCAAAAGCGCCAGGCCACCCCTGAGTGCGACAGCTTTATGCATCTACATCTGGGGATTGACGCCACTGGCCTGGATCAGTTGGCCTGTCACTACATTGTTGTTAATGACTGGAGTCAGGGGATAGATGCACCCCAAAATCTAGTACTAATTTCTATTCCGTCAGTGCTAGATCCAAACTTAGCGCCAGATGGCAAGCACACGATTCACGTATACACGCCTGGCAATGAACCCTATGGGGTATGGGCTGGTTGCGATCGCAAGAGTGCTGAGTATGCCCAGTTAAAACAGCAGCGAGCTGAGGTCATGTGGCAAGCGCTGGAACGTATTATTCCTGATATTCGCTCTCGATGTGCCGTTACCCTGGTGGGCACCCCCCTAACCCACGGACGTTTTCTCCGTCGCCACCACGGATCCTATGGTCCTGCCATTCGTGCTGGGCAAGGTGTTTTCCCTGGTCCACGCACACCAATCCAGCAACTTTGGTGCTGCGGTGATTCGACATTTCCAGGCATTGGCTTACCTGCCGTGGCTGCCAGCGGTATGGTGTTAGCCAATACTTTAGCTCCTGTTAAACAACATCTGGAGATGCTGCGAGAAATTAATGTGCTGAATTCCTAAAAATCTCTCTAGTTTCTACTCCCGATTCTCCCTCTCTTATGAAATACTCGGTGCAGTTACTGGAGCTCTACTGTGAATTTGCGTCTGTATCTAGATACGGCTGACACTGCTGTCTGGGAAACCTGGCTACCCATAGGTATCTTTTATGGGGTCACGTCTAACCCGCTGTTGTTAGAACGGGCACAGGTTGCCTGTACTGTTGACTCATTAACTCAGTTAGCTGCAAAAGCGTTTAGCCTAGGAGCTAAGGAAGTTCAGCTGCAAACCTGGGGTGATAACAAACAGGCTTTAATCACTACAGGGCAGGCTTTAGCTAAGATTGATCAGCGTGTGGTGGTGAAAGTTCCCATTACACACCTAGGGACAGCGGCGGCGGCCGCCTTGATTGCCGACGGCATTCGAGTAACCATGACGGCTGTGTATGAAGTGCCACAGATTCTGGTTGCTGCTGCCCTAGGTGCAGAGTACGCAGCTCCTTATCTAGGACGAATCAATGATTCAGGCCGTAATGGACGAGAGACACTGGCTCAAATGCAACAGGCGCTTGATGGCGTAGAAAGTTCAACGCGCATCTTAACGGCCAGTATTCGTGATATAGACGATATTGCCTATTTAGCAACCCAAGGCTTGAATACATTCACCTTTGCACCCCGGATTGCTGAAGCATTCTTTAACAGTGAGCAAACTGTAGAGGCAACAGCAGCCTTTGAGGCATGTGCGATCGCAATGGGTGCCAACAGTACACGCTAAAGCCCTTTGGCAAAAGGAAGACTCTAATGAAGACTCTATGGTGTCTCCACGGTAACTTGCAACAACCTGAGGTGTGGAGTGAGATCACTCAGGGATTACAGTCTAGGATGCCAGAGCTGAAGATACATCTGGTTAATCTATGGGATACCCTGGATGATGACTGTTGGGCTTGGGCGCATGCTTTCTGTAAAAAAGTTCAAGCAATAGCAACTGACCAGCCAGAGACTCAACAATATCTGTTGGGATATTCTCTGGGTGGGCGGCTAGCCTGGCATGCATTAATCGCTAGGCCCGCCCTTTGGTCTGCGGCTGTTATTGTTAGTGCTGATCCAGGCATAGTCAGTCTTCAACAGAAAGAACAATGTTTAAGGCGCGATCGCACCTGGGCCAATCGATTTCTCTCGGAACCCTGGGAAAAGCTATTGACCGAATGGGACCGGCTGCCGGTTTTTTGTAATCGGCCATGTGCGACACCTCGTCTGGAAGCAGACTTTGACCGGTCAAAAATTGCGCGGGCCTTTGAAGTGTATTCCAAAGGGCAGATGGATGATATGCGATCGCACCTGGCTGAGCTCTCCATCCCCATTACCTACATCACAGGCAGTGAGGATAAGCGTTATCACCAAATCGGTGTGGAGTTAGCTCATCAAGTACCTAGCCTCCGCCACATCAGCATTGAGCAAGCAGGGCATCGAGTCCCCTGGGAACAGCCCGCCACCTTTCTTGAAATACTGCATCGGATACTTGTGAAATCTGTGTAATCGCTTGGAGGCGTTATAGCTATGGGCACATACCAACCAGCCATTAATGACACCCATAAATGCCTAAGCCTTTATTTTTAAAGGTTCAGACCATCCATGGGTGAAATCTTCAATAAGTTACATTTACGTTTCTTAATTAACTGGTTACAATTTTTAATATATGAAAAACGCAGTTTGACACGCACCCTATAACCATGGCATTCAATTCTTTGCTCGTTTCTTTATTCAGGCCCAACGTCAAGTTAAATTTAGGTGCCCAGACTACCTTCGCTATAGTCAGGGTTGTAGTCGGCATCATGATGGTGCATAACGGCTTTGACAAGCTGGCCAACATTGAGAGTTTTGCGGCTGCTTACGTAGAGTATTTAGGATTGCCATTCCCTATTTTTCTTAGCTATGTGGCGGCCTACACTGAGTTGATTGGTGCTCCACTGGTTGCCTTTGGTTTGCTCACAAGACCTGCGGCTTTTGGTCTTTTGGGCACCATGTGTGTAGCCATGTATCACCACATTAAAGTGGCTGGCCTTAGTCTGCCTTATTTAGAGCTATCGGCCATTTATGCGGCTATTTTCTTGTTTTTTACGGTCAACGGAGCAGGCTTGTTCTCGATTGATGGTCTGCTGACCTACTGGTTGAATAAGAACGCTCTGTCGGAGAAGGCTAAGCAGGTGATGAAGCTGGAAAAGAGCTTTGAGGCATCATCTGCTGAAAAAACTACTGTGGCCTCCTAGGAGTACGCCAAGGTTAAAAATTTAAAATGCTGATGGATAGAGGACTGCTCTTTTTTAGGGCAGTCCTTCAATTGTGGGCGTTGTTGATCCTCGACAGACTTTAATCTAAAAAATACGGAGGCAAGGAGCAAGCCATCAATAAATTCCAAAAGTAAAGGTTGAAGAGACGTTCCATGGAACGTCTGTACACCCAAAATTTGGCAGCTAATTGATTTTATTTCCTAAGCTCATGCTGCCAGTTAGATGCCGTGCCTCTATTCGCAACAGCTAATTTTTCTCCGTAGTCAACCCCTTGAAGTCAAACAATTCGCTGTCAGCCAGCTGTGATGGAGAAACATTTTGAATACTGCGGAATAAGCTGTCAGTACGCCCCGGAAATTCTGTTTCCCATTGCTGTAACATCTGTTTAATGTTGGCGCGCTGAAGATTCTCTTGGGAGCCGCAGAGATTGCAAGGAATGATAGGAAATTCTCGATAGCGTGCATAACGCGCGATGTCGTTTTCTGGGCAATAGGTCAGAGGGCGAATAACAATGTGCTTGCCATCATCTGTACGGAGCTTAGGCGGCATCGCCTTGATACGTCCACCATGAAACATGTTTAAGAACAACGTCTCGACAATGTCATCGCGGTGATGGCCCAGGGCAATTTTTGTTGCACCTTCTTCAGTGGCAACCCGATAGAGAATTCCGCGCCGCAGACGAGAACATAGACCACACATGGTCTTGCCTTCAGGAATAATGCGGGTCACCGTGCTGTAGGTGTCTTCCTCCACGATGCGATAAGGCACGCCGACAGATTTTAAATACTCAGGTAGTATGTGCTCTGGGAAATCGGGCTGCTTTTGATCAAGGTTGACGGCTAACAAGTCAAACTTGACTGGAGCACTACGCTGCAACGACATTAACAGAGACAGCATCGTATAGGAGTCTTTACCTCCGGACAGACACACCATGACCTTGTCACCGGCTTCGATCATGGTGTAATCATGAATAGCTTTACCCACTAACCCCCGCAGGCGGGCTTCCAATTTCTTTGCATTTTTGGAGGGTAAGGTGGCAACCATAAAGTCTGTGTCACGATGGGATTTTTGCTATTTTACGCCATGACCCCAAGGGAAGATATGTTCAAAGTCTGCAATGTTGATCAGGAACCTCGCTCCTAAATTTAGCTTCATCACAAAGGGGAATAGAGGCTGAAGCACCCATATGGCCACTGTCCATGCCATGGCAGCAGCAGATCTGCACGTTCATTACCAAAATTTAACTCTAGAGGGCTAAGTCGTCTAATCTTCAAATAATCTTCGTTAATTCTTGATTCGCAACCGTATTGAGAACAACAAGTACCTGGACAGATGGCAGCCAAAATCGTATTACCGTTGGCGGAAAATTGGATTTGGGTTTAGATAGTCCAGTAACCCAGCAGCATTCATTATTGGTCAATGCTAAACCAGCAGATTATAAGCGTTGGATTCACAGCTAAAGGAGACATCATATGTGCGGAATTGTCGGTTATATAGGCACTCGGGCCGCTAGCAATATTTTGATTGAAGGCTTACGTAAGCTGGAGTATCGCGGCTATGATTCAGCCGGTGTTGCAACTATTAGCGAAGGTCAACTCAACCGAGTGCGGGCTAAGGGTAAACTCCAGAACTTACAGGACAAACTAGACGGTTTGGAGGACCCGGCTCGTTTAGGCATTGGCCATACCCGCTGGGCCACCCACGGCAAGCCCGAAGAGCATAATGCCCATCCTCACACGGATGGCAGTGGTCGCATAGCAGTGGTGCAAAATGGCATTGTTGAAAACTACCGGGAACTGCGGGAAGCGCTGATTGCTAAAGGGTATGAGTTCCAGTCTGAAACCGATACCGAAGTGATTCCCCATTTGATTGCCGACTACCTTGCTAAGGGTGTGGAGGGGCCGCTAGCTCACGAATCCGACTTGCTAGAGGCTGTACGCCAAGCGGTGAATGACCTGGATGGAGCCTTTGCCCTGGCTGTGGTGAGTGCCGATTTCTCCGACGAGCTAATTGTGGTGCGGCAACAGGCTCCGCTGGCCATTGGTTTTGGCCAGGGTGAGTTTTTCTGTGCATCCGATACGCCAGCAATTGTGCCCCACACCCGTGCAGTGCTGCCTTTAGATAATGGCGAGTTGGCGATGCTCACGCCGTTGGGGGCGGCTATTTATGACTTCACCGGGCGACGTCTGAAAAAGCACCCTATCACCCTCAGCATTAGCCCCACCATGGTGGAAAAGCAGGGTTTCAAGCACTTTATGCTGAAGGAAATCCATGAACAGCCGGGGGTGGTGCGTACCAGTCTAGAAACGTATTTAGCCAGTGATTGGACCCCTGAAAGTGACACGTCTCCGGTGAATTTGGGGCTGGATGCAAGTTTGCTAGCAGGATTAGATCAGGTACAAATCTTGGCCTGTGGTACTAGCTGGCACGCTAGTTTAGTTGGTAAGCATTTGCTGGAACGGTTAGCGGGCATTCCAACCGTGGTGCACTATGCTTCAGAATTTCGTTATTCCCCCACGCCACTGATTGCTAATGCCCTGACCATTGGTGTGACCCAGTCTGGCGAAACGGCAGATACGCTAGCGGCGTTGGATATGGAACAAACTCGACGGGTTGAAAAAGGTGATGCGGCCTTTGCCCCACGCATGTTAGGGATCACGAACCGCCCAGAAAGTTCACTGGGACGTCTGGTGCCCAATGTTGTGGCGACCCATGCGGGCATTGAAATTGGGGTGGCGGCGACTAAAACCTTTGTGGCGCAGTTGATGGCGTTTTACTTCCTGGCGTTGGAATTGGGTTATCAGCGGAAGACTCTATCTGGCCAGGAGCTGGCGGAAATTATTGAGGCGATGCGTCAACTGCCCACCCAGATGGAGCATGTGATTGAAAAGCAGGAGGGCTATACCGAAGAGCTGGCCCATAGCTTTACGGAAACTCAAGACTTTATCTTTATTGGCCGTGGTGTTAACTATCCTATTGCGTTGGAAGGGGCGCTGAAGCTGAAGGAAATCAGCTATATCCATGCGGAGGGATATCCAGCGGGTGAAATGAAGCATGGTCCGATTGCGCTGTTGGATGCGAAGGTACCGGTGGTTGCGATCGCAGTCCCTGGCACTGTCTACGATAAAGTTCTTTCCAACGCTCAAGAAGCTAAAGCCCGCGACGCCCAGCTAATTGGTGTTGCCCCAGCCAATGACCCTGAGGCTGAGCACACCTTCGATACTTTATTGCCTGTGCCGACGGTAGATGAACTGCTCTCACCCATGTTGACGGTGCTACCTTTACAGTTGTTGTCTTATCACATTGCAGCACGACGAGGCCTGGATGTGGATCAGCCCCGCAACTTAGCCAAGTCAGTCACGGTTGAATAAGCATTGAGTATGAGTTAAACACTTGTATAACGACAATAAAGTTGTTTACCTGAAAATAAAGTTTTATGCCAGCATCGGTCCATAGCGATCAGGTGCTGGTAGTTTTTGTATTGGTTAGAGATAGCTCTTGAGTTTTTATAACTTTCAGGTGCCCCATCTATTGCCAGGGATTCTCCTATGGCCAAGCGTCAGCGCAAGACAGATCAAGTAATACGAAATCCTGCCTGATAGCACCCGGTATCGCAGGGCATCCACAAGGGAGTGCCCCTACAGGATGGTCTATTTTTAATCGGGTTTAATAAATTCGGATTTGGTATAACTATAGAAGAACGTCTAGAAGAAACACTTACAATCGCTGATCAGGTGGGAATTGAACACCCCAAAGAACCTCGTAGCAAAAATTCTGTGTCTTGAGAGAGTGTTGCTATCGGACATTGCTCAAGTCTCGGCCTCCCTTGTTAATGTAGCTACCAGATGAATTTTAATTCAAGTTCTTTCCTATACTCTGCGCTGCTTACGTGTATTAGTTTGAAGCCACATCATCAATCCTGTAATGACCAACGTCAGTAAACCTATTGCATTTAGGATTGGATAGATCAGCTCTAGATTGATGCTGCCGAATTTGCCTCGATGTAACTCTAGCAGCCATAGAAATTCATCGGTGCGACCAATAACCACAGCAAATTGGAAAAACATGCCAGTTATCAGCGTGAGTAGCAAAGGGATGGTCATAAAAGGCACTAATCTTCTATGTATCTGGCGTAGTCGAGCTTGCTTAATAAGCATAATCACTTCTCTAAAGTCTCTTTTTCAAAGACATTAGCAAAAAGGGGCCTACTAGAATCAGACCTAATAAAGCTTCACCTAAGCCAATAGAAAATCCATATTTATCTTGTTATAGCTGCCTGGCTTTAGCAACAACTATGAGTGCTCAGCAAAAGTGGCAATTAAACCGTCTTTCTCAAACGAAAATACAGTGTAAGGCTCAACATAATTTCCTGATTCCATGCCAGGAGAACCAATGGGCATCCCCGGTACAGCAATACCGGCAATATCCGGTTTTTCTGTGAGTAGTTGAGCGACATCTTCTGCGGGGATATGGCCTTCAACAATATAACCGTCCACAACAGTGGTATGGCATGACTTGAGGTTTTCAGGTACACCGTACTGCTCTTTAATCGCCGCCATGTCCTCTGTAATTTGATCATTCACCTCAAAGCCCGCGTCACGCATATGTTCGATCCACAAACCACAACAACCACAGGTAGGACTTCGAAATACGTTAATTTCGCTAGCTAAGGCTGCTTGAGAAATAGGAGCGGGTCCCTGGGCTAGGCTACAGCCAGTGACGATCAATCCTATGGTGATCAGTCCTATGCTCCCAAGTCTTTTAATGCGATTGATCATGGTCGTTTACGTGTAAACGCTAAAGCTGGGCAGATTTTCTGGCCTGGATAGCCTGGATAGTCCCAGTCTGGCACTAAGGTAGTCGGCAATCATGAAATAGAAATGAAATTGTGGCTAGACACCCTCTTGAAGTTGCACAACGGCGGAACGGGGTGTGGGTTCTGGCACATTAGCTTCGACATTGCGGGCAGCTGATACGATCAAGGCAGCTCCCATGAAGGTCATAATGGCATTTTCAGCAAAGCTAACAATTCCCAAGGGTGCTTTAGAATTGCCCCCGACACAGGCACAGTTGAGGGCCAATTTATCGATATACACGGCTTTTACTACCGAGGCGACACCGCTGAGACCCACCGCTAGAGAGCCAATACCTGTGGCTAAGGGAGCAATACCCGAGAGGAAGCCTAACCCAATGGCTAATTCAGCAAAGGGATACACCCTGGCATAGGGTTTCAATCGCTGAGTAATGAGATCGTACTTAGCAAAGCTTTCGGTAAAGGCGTCTAAATCCATCAGCTTCAGAGAAGCCAGCATACTGAGAGAAATGCCCATAAAGCCGCTCAGCCCTAGAGAAGTGGCCAGGGCCATTAGTCCTGCGGTGGAAAAGAGGGCAATGACGGGCGTGTAGGAATAATCAGCCGTTTCGGCTTCTATCTTAAAATAATTGGCCAAGTCGGTATACCCACCAATGCGTTTGTCTCCAAAGAAGATTTGCGGTGTGGTAGGGACTGCATGCTGCGCCTTAAAGTCGGCTACAGATTCAGCAGACGTTAGATGAATGTCTTCAAAATCAATCTTTTCCTGCTGCAATAAAGTAACCGCTCGCTGTCCCCAGGGGCATGAGTGTTCTGGGGTGACCATGCGGTAGAGGCGCACGGGCTGGGCTATAGACTGTGCTATGGATATGTTAGAAACGGTTGTCGTCATGGTAATTGATCCTGAAATTAAGGTTCGTAGCGGTTCCAGGCTATTTGATACGCCTACGATAAACTCTATAGTGAACTGTAGGGTCAAGGGTGCAGGAGTTATGTCAAACAGATAGTCCCTGGCTGGAACCTATACATTTCATTGCCATTTCATATTCTTAAGTTAGTTTCGAAAATACTCTCTGGTTATCTAATGTTGATTGATGCGCATTCTGCTCGTTGAAGATGAACCGGATCTTGGTAAGGCGATTAAACGTACCCTTAGCCAAGAAGCGTATGTGGTGGACTGGGTGCAGTCTGGCAACGATGCACTCACCTATTTAGAGCACGATATTTCCCTCTATACATTAGGTGTCTTTGACTGGATGGTGCCGGGACATTCCGGTATTGAGCTATGTGCATGGTTACGTCAGCACTGCTACAGTTTACCGGTGCTGATGCTAACTGCTAAGGACCGTGTCGAAGATCGGATTACGGGCCTGGATGCTGGGGCTGACGATTATTTAGTTAAACCCTTTAGTATGGCGGAGCTATTAGCAAGGCTGCGAGCGCTGCGGCGCAGACCTTCGGCGTTTCAGACAGCCCAGCTACAGCATGGACCATTGTTGCTAGATTACGATCGCAGACTCGCCTTTCTGCATCCAAGAACATCCGCCGAACAACAAATTGAACTCACCCAAAAAGAGTTTCAACTGTTGCAGTACTTTATGGAGCATCCCAATCAAATTCTCACCCGCGATCAGGTGTTGACTCAGCTATGGGAAATCGGCGCTGAACCCAGCAGTAATGTGGTGGCTGCTCAAATGCGTTTGCTACGGCGTAAGCTGGGACCGTATGACCACACGATTGAAACTGTATATGGCATGGGATATCGATTTACCCCGCCGCCGAGCGAGTAAACCCCAAAATCAACTATTCCGACGATCACGCCTCCAATTAGCAGCTTGGTATGCCGGTGTTATGGGGGTAATTCTGACATTATTAGGGTTTGGGATGTATCGTGCCATTGCCCATGCCCATGAAGTCACGATTGATCGGGAAATTAAATCTGTTGCCGATGCGCTTAAGAATGCCTTGAAAGTGACTCTTGCCGATGAGCAACAGCTGGAACAGCTACCGCCCCAACTACTCCCTGATTTATGTCTTGCTGACCAGCATTGCCTGGAACCTACGCAACAAACACCCGGTAGTCCCTATCTTCAAAGCTATTACATTCGCATCATCAGCCCGACAGGTAAACTGTTAGCAACAGCTGGAGATCGACCTCAAGGCATACCCGTTGCCGTGCCGACAGCAACCTGGCAAACCGTATGGGATGCTAATGATCAACACTACCACCAAGTTGCCTTAGAACTCTTTCCTAATGTCTCTCCAACTGTAAGTCTAACGGCTGTTGAATCAGAAAGTTGGGCCTATTTAGTCGTGGGACGCTCATTTCAAGATTTTGACGAATACCTGGCGTCAGTCCGCTGGAGAATTTTGCTAGGATTATTAGTGGCGTTGTTTCTGGTAGCTCCAGCCAGTTGGTGGCTAGCTACTCTGGCCATGCGCCCCATTTACCGTTCCTACAGCCAGATTCAACAATTTACGGCGGATGCCGCCCATGAATTACGTACGCCCTTAGCCGCGATTCGGGCTACTGTAGAGTCCGTCTTGCGATTACCCCATTTATCAGAAGCGGAAGCTCAAGATACGTTGGGGGTAATTCATCGCCAAAACCAGAGGCTTTCCAACCTGGTCAGTAATTTACTATTGCTCTCGAAGCTGGATATTCAGTCCTATCCCACTAAGCAGGCCTATTGTAATTTGGTGGATTTAATCCATGATATTGCCGAAGAGATGGCCGCATTTGCCTTGCAGAAGCAGATTACCTTAGATATTGCTGTGCAAACCGACTCTGTAGTCACTATTTTAGGTGATGAAGAAAATCTCTATCGGTTGTTACTCAATCTAGTCAACAACGCCCTAACCTACACGCCAGAAGGCGGACGTGTGACTCTCACGCTTCAGCAACAACAACAGCAGGCACTCATTTTAGTGACAGACACAGGTGTAGGTATTGCGCCAGGCGATCAGGCAAAAATCTTTGATCGGTTTTATCGGGTGGATACGGCCAGATCTCGACAGACGGGAAATTCGGGTTTGGGGCTTGCGATCGCAACCGCCATTGCCCAAGCCCATAGAGGCACCATTACAGTCTCTAGTCAGCTCGGTAAAGGCAGCACGTTTACAGTTTCCCTGCCAATTTCATCATGATTTCATTGCACACATTTATCGTGAGAAACGCGTTGATATAAAAGGTGTGTGTTATGGAAGCCCATAGTATTTTACTAGTCTCTAAGATGTGTTGTATGTGTGTATGCGCAGTCTCAGAAACAAATTAGAAGCTACTGGAGAACCACGCCTGATAAAGACTGTACGAGGGATTGGTTATGTTCTCCGGGCTCCCGTAGGTGAGTATGAGGAAAATGCCAATGAGGATGAAGATTCAAATTTGCCTGAGTTGACCTTGACCACATCCAGACCTGGAATTTTGTCGTAGAGGAAACTCCAGGTCTAGACGTGGTTTAGCTGGCACTTATCGATAACATTTCATTCTGATTTCACAATTGACCGATATAGTCTGAACTGCGCACACTGAAGTCGCATCGCAGTGTAATGAATTATCCCCCTGAATCTACTGAAGAACCCATATCAGAAGAAGATTACAAGCCTGAACATGTAGCACCTCCCCAACCCTGGTGGAAGTCATCGGGTAAAGCCCTACTGGGGTTAGGCGTTTTTGCTGTTTTGAGTACAGGCATTGTCGGTGCCACCCATATTCTCTCCTCGTCTGCTATGGAAGACCACGACATGGGCGGCCATGATATGGAGGGCATGTCCCATGATGAGATGATGCGGGTGGATGGAGCCTTCAACCCAACACCAGTTACCGTAGAGGTAGTAAAGGCGGCTCCGCTGGATGTCAGTGTTAATTATACCGGAGCAATTTTGCCTTACACAGAGGTTACTGTTTATCCCCGTGTGGCGGGTCAGCTCTCAAACTATGCTATTTATCCCGGTGACTGGGTCGATGCGGGGCAGCTGTTGGCTAACTTGGATGCCCTTGAGCGGGTCAGCCAGACGAGTGAAGCCCAGGCGTCGGCCACGGCATTCCTTGCGGCGGCTGACGCTAGCCAGTTTGAGCTAGAAGAACAACAACAGGAAATTGTCCAAATTCAGGCGGATCTGGACTATCTCATGCTCGAACGAGATCGCTTTAAGACCCTCACGGCAGAAGGGGCCACATCTCAATCTCAGTATGATTTGGCGGCATCCCAGGTAAATGCCAAACAAGCCATGTTAGAGGGCGCTAAGGCCAAACTCACACGTCTGCAATCCAAGGTGGCCAGCGATCAGGCTCAGGTAGAACGTGCCCGTGCTCAGATAGAGACGGCATCTGCATTTGAGGGCTACACCCAAATTACAGCCCCGATTAGCGGCATTGTGCAAGCCCGCATGGCCGATCCAGGTGTTGTGGTGCAGCCTGGAATGGGGATTTTCAAGATTGGCGACTATCAGCAGGTGAGACTTCAGGCCAATGTGGCTCAACAGGATGCCAATCAAATCCGAGTGGGAACGCCAATTTTGGCGAAGATCCAGGGCACGGATACAGGCGTTATTCAAGGGGAGATTACCAGCATTTTTCCCCAAGCGGATTTAGAGACCCGAACAGTTACTGTGGAAGCTGTGGTGGATAACCCGGAGCGACGACTACTCTCCGGGCAGTTTGTGGATATGGAGATTATCACTCAGCGACGCACCGAGGCGCTCTCGGTACCGAAAAAAGCTGTGGTGGACTTTAACGGTGAGGCGGCGCTCTGGGTCGCGAATGGCAGTAACGCCCAGCGACGACGGGTGACAACGGGGATGATGAGTCGCGATCGCATCGAGATTACCGACGGTCTGCAACCCGGCGATCGGATCATTACCTCGGGAAACAGTCGATTGATCGAAGGGGGAGCCGTGACCGTTGTTGATGCCCTGGGTAACCCCACCGATGATTTTGTAAGTCCCACAGGCAGTGCATTAGAACTCTCCCTGGTAAGTCCTGACACGGTAAAAGCTGGAAAAAATGAACTCACCCTTGTCTTAAATAATACGGAGACTGAAGAACGGGTAACCGTGTCTACCGATGACATAGCCTTCGACATCACCATGCCCATGAAAAACATGGCACCGATGATGGCCAAAGTGGAGTTGGCGGCCACAGACAACCCCGGAGAATTCAAAGTTAACACCCATTTAGGCATGAGAGGTGACTGGATTATAGAAGCCACCGTGACCGATGCCGAACAGGCTGGCAAAGCCCGCCTCACCGTGCCAGTGAAATAGGTTTTGCTGCTCACACACTTCTCTCAGTTACACATACCCCCATTCGAATCAATAAGACCATGAAAAACCTGTTATTGAGTCTAATTGCAGTCAGCGCGTTGGTCACTGGCTGTGCAGGAGCATCCACTCCTGACGCCACTACATCAGAGGCACCGGATACTGCTGAAACCGTCACTGATGATAAAGCGGCAATGGACACCATGGAGGGAATGGAAGCCACCAGCGAAGGTAATGTAGAGATTACCCTGGTGAGCCCTGATGCGGTACCCATAGGAGATGCAGAACTTCTGGTTGCCGTGAAAGATACCGCCACAGGTGAACCTGTCACCACTGAAAACCTGAAAGTGGAGATCTTTATGCCCATGGAGGATATGGAGGATATGACCACTGAAGCGGAAGTTTCACCGGATGCTGAACCGGGTCAGTATAAGGTCACGACTTACCTTGGTATGGCGGGCATGTGGGCCGTTAACACCACTGTTAATGAAGGGGAGCAAGAGGGCAAAGCTTACTTTATGTTTGAAGTACAATAGCTGGATTCAGCCATCAGAAAATGAACTGCCTTTGTCAATGTCCCCTTCGACTCCGCTCAGGGGACGCTGGCTGTAAGAGTTGGCTGAGCGAATAAGAGTTGGCTGAGCGAAGCCGAAGCCAACGGTATTTGATCACTAATTAGGGCAATCTCTTCGTTTTTTAGCGTCCCTAGTCATTCCCAACACTTTCTATGAAAGAATTTCTCACCCACTGGTCTATCAAAAATCCAGTTGTTGTCACCGCTCTTTACATTACGGTGATTATGCTGTCGTTACTGACGCTATTTCTCTTGCCAGTGCGGATGATGCCCTATGTGGAAAGCCCGCTGGTGTCGGTGGTATCCATGGCTCCTGGTGCATCTCCAGAGGAAATTGAAACCTATATCACCAAACCTATCGAGCAGCGGCTCAGCGTACTGGACGGGGTGCGATTTATCCGGTCTAGTTCCCAAAAGGACAATTCCATCGTCACCATTCAGTTTGCCTGGGGAGGCAATGTCGATAAGGCTGTGCAGTCAGTGCAAAACATCATGACGGCAGCCGAAGGCGATCTGTTATTTGATGGCATTAACTTTAGATCTTACTGGGTGCTGCCCATTGACCCGCTAAACAGACCCGTGCTGACGTTAGCACTCAAGGGTGAGAACTGGGATCCTCTGCAGCTGAGGGAATTTGCTGACAATGCGTTAGTGGATCGCCTGACACAGGTGGAAGATGTGCAGGCCGTGTCCATCTTTGGAGGCTATCGTCGTCAACTGCAGATCATTGTAGACCGCGAGAAGCTGACAGCCTATGGTCTTTCCATTGTGCAAGTGCGAGATGCCATTGATGCCAATAACATTAGCCAGAGTGCAGGTACCCTAACCCAGGGAGATAGCGAAATTTTGGTTCGCACCGACGAGCGAACCCTGGGGGCAGCTGAGGTGATGGATTACCCCGTTTTAGAACAAAATGGTCGGGTGGTGTATGTGCGGGATGTGGCGACGGTCAAAGACACCTATGAAGAGCGCCGCAGCGGCTACCGCTATAATGGAGAATCGGCCCTCGCGGTCAATGTGATTCAGCGGCCAGACTCTAGCTCACCCCAGGTGATCAAGCGGGTCAGGATGGAACTGGAGGCTATCCAAAACGAGTATCCTGGCATCGAATTCCAGGAAGCCTATGACAACTCTTACCTGGTCAACCTGATTGTCAGCAGCACGTTCCAGGAGCTGTTGGTAAGCGTCGTGTTAGCAGGGCTGGTCATGTTAGTCTTTCTCGAAGACTTTCGGTCCACGGCTATCATCATGATCTCCATTCCCACCAGCCTGGCCCTTTCCACCCTGCCGTTTATCCCCATCGGCATGTCCCTCAATTCCTCCACGCTGATTGGCATGATGATGGCCATTGGTAAGCTGGTGGATGACTCCATTATTGTGCTCGACTCCATTGACCAAAAGTTACGGGCAGGGTTGATGCCCGTGCAAGCGGCGATTAAGGGGACTGGAGACGTCTTTTTAGCCAGTGCTGCGGCGAGCTGTGTGATGATTGCGGCCCTGGTGCCCACTATTCTCTCGGGTGGTCTCACAGGTCTGATGTTTGTGGGCATTGTGTGGCCGATGGTGTTTGCCTTTGTGGCCTCGTTGCTGGTGTCGATTACGCTGATTCCTCTGGTGGCAGCCTTTACCCTCAAGCCCCACAGCGACAAACCGAAGCGACAAACCTGGCTACAGGTGCTAACGACACCTGTTCGTTTTGGCTTTAACAGATTGGAAAGGGGCTACGCCTGGCTGCTAGACCTGTGTATGCGAAACCGAGAGATTACCCTGGCCATCGCTGGGGCTTCGGTGGTGCTGGCGATCATGCTGTACGGTCTTATTCCCCAGGAGATGATGCCCCTGGGGGATTCGGGACAGTTTGTCGCCACCTTAGAAATGGAGGCAGGTACCTCGTTTGCAGCCACCAATGCGGCGGCAGGTCGGTTTGAGGAAATTATCTTGCAACAGCCGGAGGTGGAGAAAGTCTCTTCCCAGATAGGCTTTGAGCTAACGCGGAACAGCACCTACTTTACGGGTTACAGCATGGGCGGTGTGAATACCGCATCAATGACGGTTACCATTACTCCCCTGGATGAACGTCAGCGCGACATCTGGGAGATTATGGACGGCATTGAAGCCGAAGCGAAACGGACGATTCCCGGTACCCGCCGCATTGCCATTAAAGAAATGGGCGTGGATGTGATGGCCACCTCTGCGGCTCCCATTCAGCTGGCGGTATATGGCGATGACTTAGAGACACTGCATCGCCTGGCTCAGGGGGTCTTAGACATTGCAGAGGCCAACCCCAACATTATGATGCCGTTTACAAGCTCAGCCCTCTCCCAGCCCGAATATCGGCTCAATATTGATCGCCGTCGTGCCCAGGAGCTAGGGTTAACGGTACAGGCGGTGTCTCAGCAGGCGTACTACGCTCTCAATGGCGGCATGACGCGCCGCTACTACAATCGTCCCAACCTGCGACAGAATTCCATTCTGGTGCGGTACGACGAAGATGCTCGCGGCACGATGCAGGATCTGTCAAATACCTACATCACGACAACAACAGGCCAACAGGTGCCGCTGAGCGTGGTGGCGACGATCGAACCGCAACAGGGTCCGACATTGATTGAGCGGGTGAATGGTAAACGGGTGGTGTATGTAAATGGCTATTACCGCAAGAATGGACCTGCGTCTATGGATTTATCCATGGCGATCGCAATGCAGGCCGGTCAAGAACTGAGCTTTCCACCGGGCTATGGCATCGACTCCATGGGCGATATGACCGACATGATGATCGAATTTGCCCGGTTGCTGAAAGGATTACTGGTGTCGCTGGTGCTGCTTTATATCATTTTGGTGATTCAGTTTGGCTCGTTTATACATCCCCTGGTGATGATGTTGTCCGTGCCACTGCAGCTGGTGGGGGTATTTGGTGCGTTGTTGCTGTTTAATCACACCCTGTCTACCGTATCGATTCTAGGAATTGTGATTCTTTCGGGGATTTCACTGTCGGCGGCAATTTTGTTGTTGGAGCTGATTTTAGCCAAACGGAAGGAGGGGGTGCCACGTGCGATCGCAATCCGCCAGGCCGGACCTATCCGCCTCAAAGCCATTATCATGACCACTGTCACCACCCTGATTGTGATTGTCCGGCTGGCCTTTTTCCCAGAAACCGGTATGGATGCCTATTCTCCCATTGCCACTGTCATCTTAGGGGGTCTAGTGATGTCCACAATTTTGACCCTTGTGGTTGTGCCAGTCGTTTATTCCTTGGTAGACGATGTAACAGAAACTGTTAAGCGAATGCGACGTAGAACAAAGCGGGCAGAAGCCTCTCAAGTCAGATTATTGCAATGAGGTGAACGCATTTGGCTCAGTTGAGATCCTGAACCGAAGTGAGCCGCTAATTTTTATAACAACCACTGGAGCCTTTAGTCAGCTAGAGGCTTTATACTAGAACCGTAAGCAATATTAGAGCTTAAGGGAGAGCGTATTATGAAACGCCGCATTGCCTACGTTACTCTTCCCGCCTTAGCTGGAGCTGGTTTAACTTATCTCGCTCTGATCGCCACACCCCTAAGAGCACAAATGGTAAACAGACCGATGTTTGACTCTTCAAATGCTCAGTCTGATTGGGTGGTGCCCAGACATGCACAACGAGGCCAAGGTCATGGCTGGAGACATGGCCATAGACATGGGCATAGACATGGTGGTAGGCACTGGGGTGGCGTAGGCCCCTGCCCAATGTACAACGGAGCCTATGATGCCAGTAAGTTGGAAACAATCAGTGGCCGCGTGACTAATATTGAGCAGGTAGGTTCAAGACAAGGCATATGGCTACAGGTTGAAACAGACCAAGAGACTTTTAGAGTTCACCTGGGTCCAGCCTGGTATTTAGAAAACCAAGAGGTCAACATCACCACGGATGACACGATTGAAGTGACGGGCATTCGGGGTGCCTGGGGTGGAGAAACAACCTTTGCGGCCTCAGCCATCAACCATGCCAACCGCACCATTGAACTGCGAGATAGCAATGGATACCCATTGTGGATGACTTGGCAAACAGACCAAAACTCAGAAGTTTACTAGGATTAAGTTTCACACCTGAGCACTATTCTCCTTGGCGATATCCTCAGGGACTGTCTTGGCTACAGCCTCAGCATCCCCTGCAATCATCACGACCTACAGACCCATTTGCTGTAATCGATCAACAGCTTGGCGCACTTGTTCTCGAACCTTGTCAGCCAAACCAAACAGGGCGATTAGACGGGTCTCTTCCATAAAATGGAAAGATTTCATCCAAACTGCACATGTACGCGGCGAACTTTGATCACCTGTTGGTAAACGGCCTCCTTGTAGTCAGCAGGTGGCACCATCGAATCCAGTTCAGACATCAGCTGATCGCTAGATTGAATCTGGGTTCTCAGTAACCCCATCACATCCATATCAAACGTAAACTCAATCGATGTCAGTCCCCGAAAACGTTCGTTTAACACCGATTGCCATGTCGGCTCATAGACTAACCAGTGATATCCCTGGACGTTAATAGCATTGGGGGCCGTGAGGGGACGGGGGGCATACTCAAAGACCTTGCGATATCCCTCTTTATCCGCCACCGCTTCATCACCACTCACTGACTCAATAATAATTTGAGTGGCACCTAAATCACTTAATAGCGTGATCAGTTCTTGCTCTCGTTCCTCAAACAACATTGAAAAATAGTTGTTTACAGGGTAGTAAAGGTGCCCCTTATCCTTAATGTTGTAGGGATAATGTCGATACATTTGTCCTGGGATCGGATGTTCAGGGGGAAAATGCACCTCAGCAGGTAAGTTATCAGGCGCAACCTGAATGACCGATTGTGCATACCAGGGCGATAGATCCAGCTGGGCTAGCTGCTTAAACAGCAGTCGAGCATCGTGATTACGACGATTAATACGATTATCTAAACCAGGTTTCTCATACTGATGTTGAAGAAACGTATGAATTGTCCAAAATAGTGGAATGGCCGCCCCTGGTAGTGACAACGCGGTTAGTGTCGGCAATGAATTAATACTGGTCTCAGTGATAAAGGCCAAGGATTGGATCGCCTTTCTTAATTCAAGCTCCCCACGGGCAATCGATACATCTGTTTGTCCATTAAAAACAGCTTGATTAATCTGGCCAGGATCACCGGAAGCTTCACCATGGGCCAGTACGTATAGCAGAGGTTTAGACAACGACTGGTTCAAGGCTGCCTGGGCATTGACACCTGCTTTTTGATGTTTGTTTCGAAACATAGCCTACTACCACTAGCCTGACCATTGTACATTTAGAGTCAAACGATGGTTCTAGATCAAAGGACTGTTCAACAACAGAATCTTAATTAAGACTTTTTTGAAGATTACTTGCCATATTGACAGTCTGACTATCCTCAGTGTGAGGCTCCCATTCAAAGGTTTGGTCCGTTCCATCAATGTACTGGGTTTTCATTCTGATCGTTTGACCCATGAATTTAACCCTTGTAAAGAATCAGGCTTGAAATGTAAAAATCATCGTTTTCCCGAGGATTCGGTGGAGAAGACATGGTTTACACTTCTCAAGTTAGGAAAAAGTGGAACAATACTGACCCTATTAACGGCTGAGGTAACTACCCTTATGCAAGGCATTAAGCATCTATGGAGCCATTCTATAAATCGTAAGCTCAGATTTCTGGCCATTGCTCTTTTGGTGGCAGGCCTGTTTTCTGTCTCAAGTACGTTGGGCGCTTCACAAATATCATTGGCCCAGACACCTACTGACATCGTGGCTAGCCCATGGCAGCCTAAAGTCGGTACCTGGCAACCAGTGCCATCCCACCGAGAAGATTACGGCAAAATCAAGGTGGTTTGGCTCCAGGGAACGCCCTACGAGATGGGTTACCAACAAGGCAGTTTACTCAAGGATGAGATTGCTTCTATGGGGCGTGAAGTGATTTCCTCCCTAAATTTTTTGGGTCGTGGATTGGCCCTTTCTCGGCTGGCTCGAAAACGGTCGTTTCCCGGTGTGGCAGAGGAATGTCGCGGTCTTGCTGACGGTGCAGAAGGGAGTGACCTCAATTATCACGGTTGCATGGTTCTGGCCCTTGGGGATGTGTATCAGGATTATTTCACACACTTGATCCCCAATGTTTTGTTTAATGTTGGCTGTGCTCACTTTATTACCTCTGGTAGCGCCACAGTAGATGGGAAAATGTACCACGGTTGGACTCTGGACAATGGAGAAGAGCCGATTCCCTACTGGATTGATCACCCGACGATTATGATCCGTCAGCCCAATGAGGGAATTCCCCATGCGTTTATTGCGATTCCCGGTGTGGTGTGGCCCAATGCGGGGCTGAATGCAGAGGGCATCGTTGTATCTAACAACACGTCTCGCCCAGCGGATTATGAAGAGGTTTCACTGCAGGGGCGTAGTACGGTGCAGCTGATGGCCCAGGTGGCGCAGTATGCCAGCACCTACGACGAAGCTAAAGCGATCATGACTTCCCATGAGCGGATGCGGTCGAACCTGGTGATTATTTCCGACTATAAATCTAAGCAGGCGGGAGTGTTTGAACTGCTGGGGGATGAGATGGGGCTGCGGGAACTCAGTGATGATGGTGTGTTGTATATGACCAACCATTTTGCTGACCCAGATTATGTAGGTCGCGATCGCACCTATGGCGAGTCTAGTTTTAGTCGTTTCAAAAGTTTTCAGCAGCTGTTAGAGCCCGGTGGCTCCCGGTCGCTCTATGGCCAGATGAACCCTGAGAAAGTGGTACAGGTACTGCGCGATCGCACCAATCCCAATACAGGTGAAGTCAGTGATCTATCGATCTATGACGACAACACCAGCATCGGCGGCAATGGCTCCCTCCGCCAGGTGGTATTTGACCCTGAAAGCTTACGGTTCTGGGTGGCCGCCGGAGACATCCCCATTCCTGAAAATCCCTTTACCTGTTTCTCGTTGGGCGAAATGCTCGGTCTGCCAAATGCTCAAGCCTGTAATGCCCCTGCCATTAATTAAGGAAGTTGACTATGGAACCTGACAAGTCAGGATTTGCGAGATTGTACCCTGATCTGCTTATTGTCAAAACGTTAGTGGCAGGTCTCATTACGGGCATTACCCTGGGCATTTCTCCCCTGTTTGGTGGAGTCGCCCAGGCCGCCGACACCGTTACTATGCAATTTCTTGATTTACGGGCTAGTTTGCCCGTCAGCGATCTCGAAAAATTTGCTGATGATGGCACCTTATCGCCAGCACTACAGAACTTTTTGGGGCGCACACCTATTCCAGTAGACGCCCTATCTGTTCTACTGGATGCTGCCATTCCTGACACGGGTATTCCCCTGGGGGATAGCGATATTCAGTTTCTCTTATATCAGCTCAACAAAATAGTAGGAAACCCTTCTATCCGGGCAGATTTGACCCCATTGGCCCAGGCGCTTAATTCTGCCTATTTGGACGATAATATGTCAATTCTGGAATTAATCAAGCGCTATCCCGAGGATGAAGTTCGCTTTGATATCCGAGAGCTAGGGATTGTTTATCGAGATGTCAACCTTTTTGTTGAAACGCTGACTCCTCTCTTTAACTTTTTTAGTGAGCTGCTGCCCGACTTGGTTTGTGACTGTGATGTTACAGACGTGGCTTATGCAGATTCTGTCCTGGCAACTCACTCTTGTAGTCCCTCAGAACATACTATCTCCGTGGCAAGAACTAAAGCCCTAGCCACGGTGGCTCAAGGATCTAGAACACCCGAGTCGGAGAGCCAGTTCCTTAGCCAGCAAACCAGCAATAGCGTCAATGAAACCTCACCCCAGCCACGACATCCCGTGGAAGTCACCACCACCCTGGGGCCTTTGCTGATATCGATCTCGACGGATGAGTTGGTCACGTTTGTAGAAACCGGGGAACTGCCACCTAGCTGGCCCCTCTACATGAAGATAGCTGGTGTGGACAAAGAGAATTTTCGTAAGATTCTCACGTCTGAATTTGAACTAGATCTACTGTCATTGGATCAGTTTCTCAACCAGTTATTGGGAGAATATATCTTGTTTCAGCTGGGACGGATTATTCATACCCCGTCTCGACAGGGCAATATCCAGGCATTGCGGGGGACAATTTTGCTATCGGCGGCGGATGACAACAAAGCATCACTACTGGAAATTTTGCAAAAATACCCAGCCCGAGAGTTGTTTGTCGATATTGCCACCCTCAGTCGGTTTGGTCGAAACCTTGATGCGAGGGGTGGCGTGGGCACGGCCACAGCGAGTCTTGAGGATCTCTTAGTAGAGATACAGGTTGCAGTGGCAGCCGATATTTGCGACTGCGATCGGCCAAGTGATCCCACTTTTGTCAGTGCCCATCATCAGTTAGTGCCCAATAGCTATCGAGTCGCGAACTTAACCGATCCAACCACAATCGTGCCGCCCACGGCTATTGGAGATCTGGTTTATCTTCATGGGGGCGAGCCCTGGGAATTTGTCACCTCAAAGCATGATGTTGGCCCCCACCATTACATCAGTACCTATCGAGAGGCCATCGAGCAAGAAGTTGAGACAAATCAGCCGCGAAATTTCCCAGTTTCTGGGGTTAATTGAGTTGGTCGGCACACGTTCTCAAGTCTTCTTTCTCTATCTGCTAGTTGATCAAGGGGCTATTCCAGTTGGCATCAACTTGATCCCGGCAGCAATGCCTTGGCTCAGTGTAAAACTGGATTCCCAGCTTACACGAACGTCTAGAAGTTCAAGGCTAGGGAAACTTAGCTTTGGACTTTGCCCATTTCACCTAAGGTATATACAGTTGTTTGAGCCGTGCGTCCCCGCAGTTGAATTTGGGCTTTCTCAGCAATAACAGTGTACTGATCCGCCACATGTTGATAAGTGGCCTCGCTCATCAAAATTGGATAAGGAGAGTTTTTAGTAAGCTGCTTGGTCATATCTTGCAACCTTGCTGCAATATTGACAGTGTCACCAAAGAGAGAATAGTTAGCTCGATAGCGACTGCCGACGGTCCCAGCCACTAAGTCACCTGTATGTAACCCGATGCCAAATCTCACGGTGGGTAATCCTTGAGCCGTAAACTCTTGATTTAAATCTTTTAATCTTTCTACCATGGCCATACTTGCACCAACGGCGGCTAGAGCATCTTGCTGAACAGCATCCTTACCTGATCGCGATACTGGTGCGCCGAATGCTGCCATAATAGCATCACCAATATACTTATCGACGACACCACCATGGGCCATAATGCACTCAGTCATCACCTCAAAATAACGATTTAACCACGAGAGTAATTGATCAGATGGCAATGTCTCAGCAATTGTTGTAAAACCACGAATATCAGTAAATAATAAGGTGGCAGTCAATTCTTGGGAGTGAATTTGCCCTTTAGTCAATAGTTCTTCTTTATGCTGCCAGATGAAGTTGGCCATCTCTGGAGATAAACTAATGGCAAAGAGATCGGTTAATGCTTGACGCTCTCGTTGTTCTGCCACTTGGAGGAACATCATACCTAAAAGTGTTGTACCGATGGGGGCAGCCATCGGTAGCCACAAACCGGCTATAAAGCCAAGGTAAGTGATGACAAACCACGCAGGAATCAAGGCTATTACAAAGATGAGACGTCCCCAAAGCCGCATAGGTTTTAATATCAGGCTGCTGCCCATGGCACTCAGCATGATTAAGGCGAGGGTCCAGCCTTGGGGAAGTCGATTGAGAAAACGATTGTTTAATAAGTTGTCTAAAAGAGCTGCATGTAAATATACTCCAGACGTGGGAATATCTTGTTCAAAGGGAGTTCTAATAGGATCTTCCACTGTGCCCACCACTCCAGTAGCCGTGTAGCCTACTAAAACAATTTTATTTTGAAGTTGATCAATAACAGCACTACCATTTAAGATCTCTGAGAAAGAGAGTGTTTTTAGCCCTTGGTGAGATTTCTGGCCTTTGCCAGGACGTGTCAGTCCTGGCCAGTTGATCAGCATGGATTGAGTTTGATCAAACTGCTCAGGATGCTCTAAAAACTGAACTGATTGTTCTGATAATGTGGTGGGGGTCTCTGTGATGAGTTGTGTCAAATTCTGTTGGTAGACGTCCAGCAGGGCAATGGCAAAGCTGGGGGCAAATGATGTTTGATGTCTCTCGTAGAGAAACCCTTGACGACTGAGTCCATCTAGATCTGGTGTATGTTTGACGTGCCCTAATTGGAAGAACCCTTGGGCAGGTGTCGTCAGGGTAGGCGTAACCTGGATGCTGTTACCTTTGCCATCTCCGCCAACGGCCAGAACAACATTGCTACTAAAGCTGATGCTCTCTGCTAGCTGTGCATCTTCAGGGGTGGCTTCTGGCATGAGGATATCGAACCCCACAGCCGCTGGTTGCGCTATCATTAAATGATCTAGCAAGGTGGCGTAGAGGTCGCGAGACCAGGGGTATGGACCATAGGCTGCCAAACTGTCATTATCAATGGCAACCACGACAATCCGATCATCCCACTGGAGTGCTCCAATGCGATCGCGTGTTAGGAAAAGGCCAGTATAGGCCATTTGCTCTAGGGGCTCCCACAGACCTAAGCCAAAGAGGCTTACGCCTAGGCCTGCTGCTGCCAAACTTGGGCCTAAGAACATATTGACCCAGTGCGATCGCGCCTGACCGAACCCGTTGCGAATGTTATCCTGAACCTGCTGCAAAAACTGCCTCATAGTCCATCATTCAGAGAACTGTTCCCATCGGTGCTGGATGTCTTTGTTTCAATCATTGGATAACCAGGGCAGCATTCGATGTGTGCGAGATTCACCAACCGCGTTTTGAACTGTCAAAATAACAGGCTGGTTACGACTAGATAACTCCAGTTTTTGCTCAAAATGTCCAGTACGACTCACCGATAGTGCTTCTCCCAGGGCCAAGAGAGTATTGGCTGCATCAATCCGACCAGCCATATAAAAGTGATCATCTCTCCACTCATAAAGTTCCCATTGAATATCCAATTTACGATCTAGGGAACGGGCAGGTGTGGGGGGCTCCCCTGGATGAATGATTGAAACCATGCCTGCATCGACTGGTACAGCTACATTTTGAGCACTGGCCTCCACTTGCCCTTCTAGGGTAGCCACATTAGTCTGTCCCGCATCATCGACTGAAACTCCAAATTCTGTGCCTCGTACTGCCGCCACACCACTAGGCGTATGTAGTTCTAGGCGTGAGTTTGGGTGAGTAAATCGTCGGACCTGTAGTCTTGCCTGACCCTGAGGGACATCGATAACAGTTGTTTTGCTACCGTCCGATAAAACAGCTAGCTGTCGGATAGTAAGCCGTGTATTTTGAGCGACGGCAATCGTGCCAATACCATCATCGGCTGATAGGTGCGCGCTGGAGCGATTGCCTGTAATTAACCCATGCCCTACAGCGGTTAAATGATCGCCTATCTGGGCATTCTTACGACCACCTGCTAATGTGGTCACGTTACCGGAGATGCGCTCTACTCGTAACCATCGTTCTGCTGCCGACTGAGCTTCCCATGCGGGTATGAGGGTGATGCTAATGGCCGTTGTCGCCACTAGAGAGCCTAAAATGACCTGCTTCAATCGTTTGGGTCGCAGCATAAGACGCACGTTCATATTTGTATATCTGCTTGTACTCATAAGCAAGAAATAGCAAGAGAGCTCGCTAAGGCTCTCCACTATTATTTATGCCCCACCGTTATTTCTAAAGCCCCGTGGGTAGTCTAGAATCCGGACTATTTTTTTACTTTTATGTTCTAAGAGTTTTTGTATGGACCTAATTCAAAGGCATACAGGCTGTTTGCGTAAATAAATAAATAGGGATGAGGAATCAGCCATATGCCTTTCTGAAATCTGTACTTTGGCGCTTATCAGATGCTCAAGCAGTTTTCCAATAGGATGTAATCTGGCTAGTCCAATCACTTTAAATCAGTATTAGCAGTATTAGCAGTATTCGTTGAACCCGTTATTGAGATTGAGCCATGCCTTCATGAATTGCTAGTTGTTTCCAGCTGCCAGGGCCAACTTCTTTTTCAAACTCATAGGCAACCCAATCGTCTCGTCTACCTAAACGACGAGCGCTTTTTCTGAGATAGTCGAGAATAGTGAGTTGTTGTTCCCAACTGGGGCGATGGCCATAGATAGACCCACGACACCATTCTGCTTGGGCTTTACGCCCCGTATGTTCAAAAAAAGAACGCTCAGCCCAGGTAGGTGCATAGTTACTTTTAAAGGCTCGTCGACGATGGCCGTGAAACAGTTGCACCAGGGTGGGAATGTCGTTGATTTGATGGGCTTGCTGAGATGAATATATCTGCACCATGTCTTCTAGCATAATGGGCCGATCGTTGACCCACTGGTGACCACACTCAGGGCATTTAACAATAAAGGAATAGACAATCAGACCACAGGCAGGACAGGGTTTAGTGGGGGCAGGACCACCCTGACCAGAGGACTGACTGCGGGTGGGTAGGGTATACTCACGAATGTCTTCGGGAAAGCCCAGACGCTCTAAATTACCGGCCTGGTCCAGAATAATGCCATAACGTTTGCCGGTTTGTGGGGAAATCCGCATCACCCGTCCCAACTGCTGAAAGTGCAGTGCACTGGATTTGGTAGGGCGTAGCATTAAACCGACTTCCACACTGGGCTCGTCAAAGCCGATGCTAATAACGTTGCAAGAGGTCAAAACGAGTAGTTCTGCCTGGCCCAGGGCATCGTAGAGGCGCTTGCGTTCTTTTATGGGTGTGTTGCCATCGACCGTATCCGCTGAAATGCCTGCCTTGCGAAACTCTTTGGCTACGTTGCGAGCATGTTCCACATCAACACAGAAGGCAATGGTGCGTTTGCCGGGCACCAGACGCTGCCATTCTTCAATGATACGTTCTACCAATTCGGGGCGATCGCACGCGGTCTTGAGATCTTTCTCATCATAGTCACCGCCCTTGGTACTGACCTTTTCCAGGTTAGCCATGCTGTCCATGGGCATACTGAAATACTTGAGGGGAGCCAGGTAGTTCATTTGCTGTAGCTCGCTGGGCACAGGCGATGCCACTAACGTGTCAAGCACATCCCCTAACTGCTCTCTGCCCAGGCGTAGAGGGGTGGCTGTCATCACCAAATGCACGGCATCAGGGTGGGTTTTGTGCATCACCTGTTTACCAATTTGGCTAAACATGGTGATGTGTCCCTCATCGTAAAACACGACATCGGCAGGCCAGTTCTTCCACCAACGCCGCTTGGCCATGGTTTGAATACTGGCAATTTGAATGGGAGCCTCTGGATTTTCTGGCCAGCCTGCTTTGATAAACCCGCAGTCCAATCCAAAGGACTGCATTTTCTCGTAGGTTTGCCCCACAAGTACATCCAGGTGCACCAAAAACATCAGTTTACGACCGGCTGACTCAGCATGGGCACAAATTTGCCCACTGATCACGGTTTTGCCTGCGCCTGTGCCAGCAATAATGGCAATGCGGCTGTAGCCCTCATTCAGTTTTCGATAAAGGTCGTTAACCAGGTCTACCTGATAGGGACGTAGCTTAGGTGGGGCAGCCTGGATTTTAGCTGGTGGGGCGTCATCCGCAGTGGGATCAGCGGTAGGTTGATTTTTGGGTGGCACCTCGGCCATAGGCATTATTGACTGATTTGTTCGCTCTTCACAGGGTAATGCATCTTGTGAGAGACGGGAGCATGATGGGCCTGAAATCGTTGGATCAAAGCTGATCGATAAATGTAAGTAAGACTTTTTGATGGGGGGCACCCAGGGGTCTGTCTTCGCCTAGCTTCGGGGCGTATTTATAGCCGCGTTGCACATCTTCAATGGTGCACAAACCCAGGTCTTGGCCTTCATTCAGCGTCAGGTCTGCAACGGACACGGTTAATTCGGTGTGGTAAAAGTGACGAACAACGCGCTCATCTTCACTCCTTTCAAATAACGTGATTGTTGTGGGCGTATAGTCAATCTCTTCTTGGAGCTCTCTTAGCACACCAGTCTCAGGATCTTCGCCGGGGTCTAGATGCCCACCAAAAAAGCCCCAGTGACCAGGAAATAGAATCGTTGGTAGATCGTCCCGTAGTTGCATCAGAAACCTATCGTTTTGATAGATGATTGCCATCGCAACCTCAACTTTACCACCAGTCATCGAGTGCTTTCTCCCTTGAAGTCAGCCTTTAGAGTACCTCGATTTACCTAAAACTATAGGCCTAGAACTATAGGCCTCAAACTATAGGATGGCCACAGGGCAATCAGCTCAGTTTGGTGGATATCTGGCAACCGGAGTTATCTTAATTTCTCATAGGCCATGCGTGTACCCTGAACACGGGCTGTAATTTTTGCAAAGGCGGTCTCTCGACTGGTAACGACGTCATCACTAAAGGGAGAAAAACCACAATCATCGGTCGTACCGAGCTGATGGATGGGAATGTATTTTGCGGCCAATAAGATGCGATCGCACACCGTTTCCACAGACTCAATCTCTTCATTCACCACATCAATAACCCCCACATAGACCCGTTGATTAGGACGTAAATTCTCCCCGATAATCTGCAAAGACTTTTCAGGGTTCGCTTCGCTGGCCATCTGCATGTAAAAATTACCTGCATTTAGCCTCAATAACAGGGGAATCAACTCACCATAATCCACATCAGCACTATGGGTTGAATCATGGTCACCCCCCGGACAGGTATGTACCCCAATGCGTTGACGCTCATCTTCATCAAAATGGGAAAGCACCTGATTATTCAGCTCAATAAATTGTTGCAATAACTGCTTTGATGGATCCAGTTTGACCGCCAGACGCCCCTCGGTAAAGTCAATTTGTACCTGGTGTGCGCCGTTGTCAAAACAGCTACGGATATCGGCAACAGCCTCCTGGATCAAATCAGACAAAAACTGCTCCCGTGGATAATCAGGAAGACCAGCCTCTGGGTAAAGCAGACTCATCGCTGAGGCAGCAATAACAGCCTGTTTCACTGGACGAGTGGCAAACTTCCTGACACGGGGCAAATAGGAGCCTGCATAGTTGGCATATTTGAAAGGTCCCTGCGTTAAGCGGGGCAGTTGCCGAATATGGCCATCCTCAAAGGGGATAATCATGCCATCGGTGGCCAGGTTATTCAGCCCTTCAAGGGGATAGGTAACAAAGCTAGATTTTGTCTGTTCACCATCACTGACCACAGGAGAACCAGTGGCTTCAAACTGTTCAATGGTGTCACGCACTGCCTGGTCGAATAAGGTATCCAAGTCTTCGGGGGTCATAGTCCCTTGCTGGCAAGCGACCATAGCATCTTGTAACTCGCGAGGGCGAGGGATACTACCGACGGGTTCGGTAGGAATTCCTGCTAACGGGAAGTCGTTACTAGGGGGTCGGGGGCTCATGGACCAGTCTCCTGAGTAGATGGCAATATTATTCTGAGCCGTTAAATATTAGCTAACTTTACAAGTGTTGGCAGTCTCTTTAGGGAGTAAATCTCAAATCTCTCTGAATTTTTCACCTTCAGTTCGACGCAGGTCTAATGATACTGTGCCGGGTGTGAAATAATATTCACCGGCCAATCTCAGTTCAAAGTCAAGCCCAGCCATTAAACGGGCCTCCATAGTTTGATTATCTAGATCAACATCTTAGTCTTGCCTACTATGGGTGTGCTTGAAAAAGCAGTTGCTCTCATGAACGATACTTTTGTTGCTAATGATTAAGCTTAGCTGACAGCATAAATGCAACCGTTTGCCCTGTGGATACCATAGAAAAGTCTATCTCCCCCCATGGCCACAGTTTATGGCAGACTTCAAAGATGTATTCATCTCCTACGGGCGTCCTGACAGTAAGGGATTTGCAATTAAGCTAAAAGCCCGTTTAGTAGAAGAAGGCTTTAATGTTTGGCTAGACTTAAACGATATTCCCCTGGGCGTTGACTTTCAAAAATACATTGATCAAAGTCTGCATAAGGCGCACAATGTTATCTTTATCATTTCTCCCCACGCCGTTAACTCGAAATATTGTGGCTTAGAACTTGAACGGGCACTCCAGTTTAAAAAACGGATTCTTCCACTGCTACATATCGATGAAATATCACGCGAGACCTGGCAACAAAGAAATCCCCAGGGAACAGAACAGGATTGGTTGCAGTATCAAGCCGAGGGACGACACTCTTGCTATCCCAATATGCATCCAGCGATTAAAAAGCTTAATTGGGCATTTTTTCAAGACGACAAAAATGATTTTGAACTGGCACTACAAGATTTGGTAGCCTTACTCAAAACAGAAATTGACTATGTGCAACAGCATACTCAATTGCTCAATCAGGCATTGACATGGTTGGAACACCAGAACCAGACACGCTATCTCCTTACCGGAAAAACCTGCCAAACGGCCACAGAGTGGTTAACTCGTAATAATGAATTAGTGTCTTGTGAACCGTCAGAATTGCATTGTGAATTTATTACCCAGAGCATCAAAAACACCCAAAATTTGATGTGTCAGGTTTTCCTCTCCTATGCAGAGGAAGATGGGGAAAATGCCATCAAAATTCGTCGTAGTCTCACTCAAAGAGCATTTACAGTGTGGACTAGTCGTACCGATATTGTTACCGGGGAAGACTTTCTATCGGCGATCCACCGTGGCATTGAGCAAGCGGATAATCTCATTTATATGATTTCACCTGAGGCAATGGTGTCTAAATACTGCCAAGATGAGCTGAACTATGCGCTATCGTTACATAAGCGCATTATTCCAATTCTGGCTTGCCCCACAGATATTGCGCAGATTCCAGAGGTAATACGCGCCATACAATACATTGATCTGACGGATAATTTTAGAGAAGAAGATTACTTGTTAGATGAGAGTCAGCTCTTACAGGTGCTTAAACATGAGGCTACCTACCATGAAGAGCATAAGACTTTATTAGTAAAAGCACTGAAGTGGCAACGTCAAGAAGATAATCCCAGTATTTTGTTAAAGGGCCATAGCATTAGCCACTATGTGACCTGGCTTAAGCTGGCTAACCAGCGGCCACTATATGGCCCAACTGAGTTGCAGAGAGATTTTGTGGGGGCGAGTGCGCAACAGTCACCGGATGTGACTTTGGATGTTTTTATTGCGTCGGCTGCAGCCGATCTGGACTTTGCCCGAAAATTAAATGAAACGCTACAGGTGCAAGGGCAGTCCACCTGGTTTGAGCAAGAAAGTGTAGTGCCTGAGTCAGACTTTGCAGAAGAACTCAAGGCCGGGATTACGGCGTCTGAAAATATTGTCTATATTCTGTCGCCAGATGCAGTTGCTTCAGCAAAATGTAAGAGCATTATTGATTATGCACTGGCTTTCAATAAACGACTTTTAGTGATTCTTTATGGAGAAACCCAAGATACCAAATTGCCTGCATCCCTAAAAGAGTTTCCACGGTTTGATTTTAGACAGCAGGATGGGGATTTTCTAAGTAACTTTGGTCGCCTCTATCGTGCCCTTGAAAGGAATCCCCAGCATACTCGTGAGCACACGCGTCTGCTGATTAAGGCGACAGAGTGGGAACAGGAAAATCAAGATGATGACTTTTTGTTGCGGGGACGACGGCTCACGGCTGCTGAAGCCTGGTTGAGCCAGGCACATCAAAATATGCCTCAACCAACAGAACTACAATGCCGCTATATCAAGGCCAGTCGGGAATTGCCATTACGAAGAATTCGGCCTATTTCTGTTGCTTTATGGAGTATAGCGACTGGTTTATTGGTGGCGTTTGCCCGTATGGTCGGTCTGTTTCAACCTATTGATTTAGCGGTCTATGATCATTTGCTACGGCAGCGACCTGATGAACATCTAGATGACCGATTTACATTAATTGAAGTGGATACCAGTAGTGGTAAATATTTGCGAGATAAGCTAGTTAATAAAGACTATCAGCCTGGGATCGGTACGATTCCAGATCAAGCATTATTAGATGTCTTAGACAAATTAGAAGTCTATTCTCCCAGGTTAATTGGCTTGGATTTTTATCGAGATTTTCAAACTGATCTGCCTCGACTTGCCCAGAAACTACGCAACACTGAAAACTTGATCGGTATTTGTAAAGCCCAAGCAGGGGAGGCCGATGCGTTAGCAGCAGCAGGACAACCTGACGATCCTAATTTACAGGGTTTCCATCCCATTTATGAGGTTTTACCTCAAGATTATCCGAATCGCATTGGGTTTAACGATTTGCTTGATGATGGGGATCTGCGGGTGCGGCGTCATTATCTATGGAAAACAGAAGATGCTGAATTTTGTGATGTGCAACAGGCTTTTAGCTTAACCCTGGTCCGTCGCTATTTAGAAGGTGAAGGGGTGGCGTTTACCGCCCCTGCGTCCTATGGGCAGCATGGCAGTATATTTCTGCAACCTCACAGCATGCGGGTTGGTAATGTCGGGGTGCCACAACTGAGGCCAGGAGGTCGTGCAGCTGGCTTATATTTTGACTCTACGAACCTCAAGGGGTACCAGACACTGCTTAACTTTCGTACAGTGGATGGTCACCCTGAAAAGTTTGCTGTGTCAATACCCTTGCAGGATGTTTTAGAGGGAGATCTTGAGCCTGACCTGATTCGCGATCGCATTGTTCTGATCGGCATTACTGATCTCTCAGAAAACGCGGATGTTTGGAATACGGCCTATCAGGATATGCCTGGTGTCATTATCCATGGACAAATGGCGAGTCAGTTGATTAGCGCGGCCTTAGATGGTCGACCGTTAATTTGGTGGCTGCCGTTGGATAGAGAAGTGCTGTGGATTGTTGCTTGGTCAGCCTTAGGTGGCTTAATCGCATGGGGGTTTTATCGTCCGCTACCCCTGGTGTTAGCCATGGGGGGGGGTGTTTTAGTCATCTATGTGCTCAGCTGGGGAGTGATGATTACCTTCGCGGGATTTTTACCCATGGTGCCTGCGATTTCAGCTTTATTAGGTACCGGTAGCATCATTCTTTATTGCAACTATCGCTTGCGGAAAGTCTGATTGATCAACTGTAATTAATGGTGCTCTAGCCTTAATTAGCATTGATTAGACAGTGGCTTCATCAGTGCAGGGAGACATCTAGATGAATCGACCACCATCGCAATATACGCAAAAGCTTAAAGGTCTGCTCAGCATAGGGTTAAGCCTAACGCTACCATTGACAATGGTGTCGCCAGCCCAAGCAGGTTTAATTGACCGAATCACCTCCATTTTTCGGCCTAATTCTGAGTTGGGTAATGCAACAGGTACCCGTCGAGGTGGGGGCACTCGGGATATTTGTGAGGTGCCAACGCCGAGTGTTGGTCAGGCTAGGGTCAATACTCCATCGATAGATGATCTGTTTGAAGATGATGCCGTCACGTCTGCAGACACTGAGACTAGCGAGGAGACGATGGCACAATCTCCTGAGTCCTCAGCGAACCCTGAAGAGCCTCCGGTTCTAGTGGCATTTGTACCCGCAACAACGGCTCCTGATCCAACATCGTCTGCCCAAGAGCTATTGTTGGAGGGGAAAACCTTAAATGCCCATCCCCGCTTGGGCTTATATGTTCCTTTTTCCAAAATAGAAGATACAGCTATCCTGGAACTCTCGATTGCAGATAATGACGATGAGAATCGACAATTCTTAGTGGAACGTCTATCCCTAGAACTTCCGCAAAATCCTGGCCTAGTGACCATTGCGTTGCCTGAGTCGCAACCGGGTCTACAACCCAACCGTGTGTATTACTGGACGGTTGCCTTGCGCTGTCGTGGTGAAGGTGCGGATGATGCCAGAACATTGCAGGAGGTGAGCGGACTGATTTCGCTGACCTCTGATGCTGCAATCTCGTCGTCCTCTGACGATTATTCTGTTTATCTAGAGCATGGTATCTGGTACGACATGGTGGCCCAGTTAATTGCCCACCGCGATCAGTATCCAGACGAGTGGTCTGAGTTTTTAGAGTATTTTGGCCTGACAGATGAAACGGTTAATCCTCAGATAATTCCAGGGCTGGCTCCCTTAGCTGAGTAAATAATCCCTCAGGAGATTGTACCTAACGCCAACTGCCTACCAGCACATAGGGAGCCCAATATCTAGGTGTCGTGTACTCCTCTTTTAACGTTAGCTGAGCCTGTTGCAGAGCAACGGCACGACTGGTATCGGGTTGTTCTAGATGCTGATAAAAGGCCTCAGCGAAGGGGACGCTGGCGGCATCATCTACACTCCATAGGGCAGCGATCGCACTACGGGCACCAGACTGCACCGTGGCTCCAGCCAACCCCAGCACGGCTCGATTATCACCAGTGGCCGTACGACAAGCGCTAAAGATAATCAACTCAATGGGGTTTTGAATGGCTTGGGTATTGCGAAATAGGGCATTTAATTCATCGACTGGAAGGCGTTCATCATCGGCCAAAATATAGGTGTCTTCTCGATTTGAGGCAAATTGACCATGGGTGGCGAGATGCACAATCTGATAGTTGGCATCATTTAACTGCTGGTTAAAGGTCTCTCGGGTAAAGTCCTCTTCTTGCAATAGCTTGACAGAGGCTCCACTCGTTTGGATTTTTTCTAATTCAGCAGTGACATTGGGGAGGACATAGTCTTCAAATGGGATGGGTGGGTTTCTTACACCAGCGGCTAGAACTTTTAAGTCGGCACCGTTGGGTAACGTGGTTGACTCTCGTACTTCAATGCCTAGATTGAGTGCGATCGCATATTTCTCAAGCAAATAGTTCTCACCATCGTACAAAGTCCCGAGGGGAATGGCTCGAAACGGACCGTCTAAAACAAAAACCAGTGTTTTAGATGAGCTGTTAGCTAAAGCATTTTCCAAGGCGATTGCCAGGGTTTGAGGCTTTGTCTGGGGGCCAATCTCAGTGGCTTCAAATAGGTAGGTGTACAGCCGTTCACTAGCACGTTCAAATTGTCGCACTGCTCCCGGATTAGAGGAATCTAAATTTCTGCGAATTTGACTTAGTAATTGTTCAATATCTGCCTTCTCTACATTGCTGGAGAAACGTTGAAGGGTATAATCCTCGGTTAGTTCTGATGTCGTGTTGGCCTGCTGGACCGTTTTATCGACCATGGGCAGCTGCAAGACCACTTCTAACCGGTGGTCGAGCAAAATTGGGTATATGCCTGCATCTCCTGGCTGTAGGGTTTTACCTAGTTCAGTTGTGGTGTCGACACAGGCAGCTTGGAAAAAGTTCTCCAGTTCTGCCACCTGTAGGGCATCCATGACCTTTCGCACCAGGTCCAAATCTTGTTGAGACTGAACCCCATCAGCATTAGCTTTGCTTTGCTGAGACCTGGTAGGGGGTAAAAGCAGCGCTACCAATTCACGATAGATGGGTTCAATGTTGTCCCTAAAGTAAAAGCGCTGATCGGAATTGACGGCGATCAAATCAGAGCGGAGAGTTTGCAGCGTGTCAAAGGCACCTTTGTAAGCTGCGATCGCACCGTCTCTATCCCCTTGTGCCGTTAACAATCGCCCCAGCTGATGCTGCCACTGATAGCTAATATCCCGAGCCCCGATGGCTTGGGCTTGGGATAGGGCCTGCCGTGTCAGAATGGTGGCGGTTTCTAGATAGGCGTTTTGCCAAGGCTCTTGAGAATCTTTACTATACAGTCCATAAAGCTGGCCTTGATGACCCAAAACAGAGGATAGGGCACGTTTATCGTCTAGCTGTCTCGCCTGGGCTTCTGCAGTTTTTAGCAGGGCTAAGATTTCTGTGCCATCAATGGCCAATGGCTGATTCTGTTGCCATTTCATTTGTTGCCATTTTAGTAAGCTCTCTGCCAGGTTTACATGGGCGTAGACCGTCTGTCTTCCGGGCCTAAGGATGCTGAGCTGCGTCTTAGCGGTGTCATAGGACGTTTGCAATGCTGTTGGCTCCAGCGCTGTTTGTAACTCGCGCTGCTGATCTGTGGATAACCCTTTAGCCTCAGACAACCAGTCATAAATATCAGCATTAACCTTGAAACTCAGCTGATTGAGAAGCGCTTGCAATGCTAATGGACGATTACTCGTCTCATTGATCACCTGGTCATAGATGAATAGGGTGTTTGAGAAATTTTTATACGCTTTCTGATGGTCAATGGTAGGTTGACTAATATCTTTAAAAAATTGGTGACGATAAAAATTGCCCAAGCTTAATGTCGCAGCGGCTGTAATATCTGTTCGATTTAACTCTCGACCAATGTTTAAACTCTCTTTAAGCAAAGATTGCACTGAGCGTGTTTGTTGTTCGTTAGAAGAGTCGCTCTTATGGAGAGAGATTTCTGAGGCACCTGTCATCGATAAAACATCGGCTAGCTGACGCAATGCGATCGCCTTCTCGCTCCCGTCTGAGGTTGGTTGCTCCCGCAAAGATTTTGCCACATCCACCAGGATCCTCTTGACCTGCTGAAATAGGCCCAGGGTTTGGAGCGAACGGGCCTGTTTAATCTGGCTTAGAGCTGCCCGGTTGGGTTGATCGAGCTGGGTATAGAGTTGGGCTGCTTGTTCCCAACTGGTGGCCGCTGCCGCAGCTTGGCCCCTAGCCAGTTGCAACTGTCCCTGCACGTCTAAAGCCTGGGCTTGAATAGCCGCTTGATGGTCAGCATTGGACACCTCGATACGCTCAAACGCCATTTTCAGGGCGTCAGTAGCCAGCTGCCAATTACCCAGCTGTTGATGGGTTAGAGAGAGGTTACTCAGGGCAATGGCTTGGTTGATCGAGTCGCCCTGTTGACTGACCGTTTCTAGAACAGTGGCCGCAGCGTTATAGCAGCCTGATTCGTAGAAGGTTTGAGCCTGGGACAGGGATAAATCACTGTCGGGAATAGTGCAGTTGATGACTCCCTGTTCGCTGTTCCCATTAACTGTTATTTGGGCGGCGGTGCGTCCTGTGCCTAGGGTTAGCCATAGGATCAAACAACCAATGAGTACGTATCGCAGATTTGCCATGGCCATCGCTTCTCAACTCATTACAACAGGTCTGAGGAACACGCTCTAATAGCCTCTATAAAAAAGAGTAGCTAATGGAAAAATAAACACCGCTTTCTTGCAAACTATCATTACCATCTGAAACTGAGATTAAAGGAATGCCCCAATCTAAACGGGCGCTCACGTTAGGCTGTTGCCAGAGAAAGCCTGTGCCGATACCCACCAGGGTATTGGGGTCGGGATTTTCTCCATCTACATTCCAGCCATGGCCAAAATCCACAAATGGAGTGATTTGTAAGACACCCTCTACTTTGGCGATGCGTAGAATGGGAAATCGGGCTTCGGCAGAGGCTTGGACGCCTCGATCCGTTAACAGTTCTTCTTGACGATAGCCGCGTACGGTCGCCTGTCCTCCTAAGCCAAACTCTTCTGATGACAGCAGATTATCATCGGTGAGCTGAACACTCCCCCGCAATAAAACAAGGGAATTCTCCCCCAGACGTCGTACCCATTGGCCTTGGCCTTGCCAGGAGAAAAAAGAATTGTCGGGAAGCTCTGGATCGCTATTGAGGGTGCCATCGAGAAAGTTACCGAGACCAAGGTTAAATTGCGATCGCAACGAAACCACCTGCTTGGTGTTCCGCTGGGTCCAGGTTTGGGCAAACCGTAGGGCCGAGGTTACCGTACGCCCCTCATCATCGGCACCGTCTGATAAGGGAAATGGGCCAATATCATCAATGCCTAGCTCAGTCTGGCTAAACTGCCGCCATAGGCTCAACTCCAAGTCAAATTGGTGCTCAGGGGTTTCAATAATGGGATGCCGCAGGGCGAGGCTATAGTTACTCGACTCTGAGCTAATCTCCAGCACTTCAAATGGAGATTCGACTACCTCATTAAAGGATGTCGTTGCGGCGGCGGTGAGGGTGGTGTTGTAAGGGCTGATGGGCAGGCTATAGCTACCATTTAATTCGTTGCTGCCATCCGTATTGGAATAGCCCAGAGCAAGGGCATCGCCTAACCCTAGCAGATTGGTTTCTTGAAAGCTGATTCCTCTCCGAAAGCTGCCCACACTCGGGGAGCGATTATTATTGAAGTTGACCGTGAACGAGGAGCTATCGGTTTCGGCGACTTCCACCACGAGCAAATTGGTGCCGGGGGTTGTCCCGGCCTGTAGATCGGCGCGAATGGTTTCAATCAGTGGGTTGAGCTGTAATAACTGTAGACCTGCCAATAGGTTGGCTACGTTTAGGGGCGGGCGGGCGGCGATGCCCAACCGGCTACTAATGTAGGCTGATTGAAGACGTTCATTACCAGTAACTCGAATATCTTCTAACCGGCCTTCAACGGCTTGAATGGTGACAATGCCATTGATAAACGGAGTATCTGCCGGAATGATGGCTCCAGAAGTAGCGTAGTCATTATCCAAATACAACTGAGTCACAGCTGAGCGGGCAAGTAATATCTGAGAAAAGGTGAGCTGTCGTCCGCCCTGGCAATCAACCGATGCGTCGATTGCTGGAATGGTTGCATCTTCTGCAAAGGCTACTTCAATGGCATCATTTAGCTCATCCTTTTCAAAAACGGTGCTGTCTCTTACCTGAAAACCTTTGACACAAAGTGTTTCAGTACTACCCGAGAACGTGTCATCTGGTGGAGATGTGTCAATTCTGGGCAATAGCTCCCCTGGTAGCGGCAGTGGGGCAGCAGGCTCTAGATCACGAAATGGTTCGGTGTCGCGAGGGATGACATCTTGATCTCGCAGGGTGGGTGGATTGGTGGGTGATGGATTTTGGGTCAGTACCTCGGGGTTTGAGAGTCGTGCGTTAGTAGGCGATATTTGGCCCCAAGCAGGGGTACCTATGCATGGCACTATGGCGAGGGCAATGAAGGCTAGTCGAAAACTGTTTAAATCTTTGTGTATTACAAACGTTCTATTTGTGCCGAGGGTACGTGTTTGATAGATGAGCATGGCACATATATTGTTCAGATATTGTTCAGAGAATATGGAGAATATAGGGAAGAGCTAAGCAAACAAGGGTTCTATGAATCAATGTCTGCTGCGCAGAGGCTGGCAGTCGGTATACCAGATGCGTAAGGTGATGGTTCTGTGGGTGGAGTGGTGACGAAGAAAATCTGACCATTGGCTTGGGTGATCCAGCCTTGAGCTTCGCGTAGAGGTGTGGGTGAGGATGACTCCATGGGAGCGGTGGAGATGGTTGATGATGGGAGATCTGTTTCTGGTGAAGTGACCCAGGGAACAGTATCGAGATGTGCGGACAGTGGATCGCTAGGGCTAGTCGGAAGACCCCCTCGACCTGTAACCACAAACTCACTTTGGTCTGTACTACTAGCATTAGCACGACAGTCTGCTGCAATTTGATCAGACGCATCGGAGAAGTTAAGCGGAAGCTCATTAATGCCTTCCGCAGGGTTAAATCCAGACGGATCTTGGGCAAAGCCGGTGGAGATAATGTCGTTTTCAGCGGTGAGTGAGTCTCGCACAAAAATGTTGTCTAGCGTTTGAGCAAACGTTGAGGTAATGGTGACGGCTCCCGTAACAATATCCTGGTTATTGGCTCCGGTCGCATCAATAATATCGGTGAAAATGTTGACGAATCCCAGGGGGGCATTAATCCCCCCTGAGCCTTCTAAAATGAGCGATCTGATCTGGGTCTGGCTTAACCCAGTATCGATATTGATGATACTGCCGGCTGGAGGGCTACCCAGCAGCTGAATGTTCGCTAAACTAATATTGCCGATTGCCGTTAATGAGATATTACGGGCCTCCACCACTACATCGCTCAGCGATAGGGGCTGAGCACCTGATGTAATTGCGACAGCCCCCTCAGGAGACTGTAATGTTAACGGGGAATCAAACGGATCGGTACCATTCACTGCCACATTGAGGATGCCCTCACCGGATGACCTGCCAATGGTGATGGTGTTGGGGGCAGTGGTATTGATCTGCTCAATTTCGGTTGGATCAATAGTGAATAGACCAGGGGGGGCATTTGACCCAATCGTAATTGCTTGATCTCTCTGGTAAGGCTGTAGTGATAAATTGCCATTTACAGAGAATCCAGGGCCGATGTTAATATCCCTGGCGATCATGGTGAGATCCCCTGGAACATTGGTTTCTCCTAAGCTGGCCGTACCATTTTCTTGAATAAGAACGTTATTGCCTGTGAGGTTGAGCAGGCCAAATCGATTGTTCTCACTGTCAAGGATAATATTGTTGTTGGCAATTAGGGTTGTGGTGTTTGCGATCGCAATATCCCCACTATCCGTAATCGAACCACTTGAAGTCACCTCTAGAGTCCCGCTGACAGTCGACGGACCCAGATCCGTATCTGAACTTTCTTGAATGGTGACGTTATTACCCGTGAGTTCTAGGGTGCCAAATTGATTATTAGGGCCATCAAGGATGATGTCATTTGCGCCAGCGTTGAGAGTAAGTGTATCTGTAATTGTACTTCCAGAAATCTGTAGTGTCCCTTCACTATAAATGCCAGCCCCCGCTGTTGTGGCTGCATTATTCTCCACACGACTGTTACCCAAAACCAACCGATTACCACGGCCAACCCGAAGTCCTCCGCCTAGATCAGCATTGCCATTGGTTATTCTAAGATTTTGAATCGTGGCTGTATTGCCGCTGCCCTGGATGTCAAATACCCGACTCTCATTGTTACCACTAACCTCAAGGTTAGGAGCACCTGCTCCATCAATGGTCAGATTACGATCCAGGGTTAACTGCCCAGAACCGAGGATGATTGTCCCATTACTTAAGGTAGATGTGAATTCAATTGTCCCGCCATCTTCGACAATCGTAATCGCTTCTCTTAAAGAAACATCGCCAACGGTAAAGTTGTTATCATTCTCGTCAGCCAAAATATCTACGGTTATATTGTTGAACAATGAATTCTTTAAATTAAACGTAGCCACATCGCTAGTATTCAGAATATTGCTGGTAACCGCATAATTCCCTGTAATTGCATTTGCTGAGGCCGTGACACTCGCTTGTCCAACGTTGTTCAGGATAGCCGTAGGGTTGCTAAGGATGGCCGTAGCTCCAGTTTCAGGTGCTGTAAATACAACAATGCCATTTTCAACAGGCTCACCAAAAGCACTGGTTACGGTTACAGTTAGAGGATTGGCAAATACCCGATCAATATTGGTGGTCTGTGGGGTGCTTGCAGTATTAGCGGTAATGGTAAACCCTTGGGATTCGAAGGCACCAATGTCGCGGGTATTATTAACAACGGCAATACCACGCTGATCAGTGCCCGTCCCACTGCCGCTATCAATGGCTACGCTACCGGGTAGCAAGGCATGGGTTTGGGTCGGACCACCATAATCTCCCAGGGGAGCTAAACGTACGCCGACGTCAATGAGGTTATTACCACCATTGGTAAAGGTGCCGTTAATGTTACCACCGTTGTTGCCAGTGACAATAGAATTGCGACCCGTTGCCTGACCCCCAAAAATATTGGAAATGCCGCTGCCTGAACTAGCGATATTTTCTGTGACGGTGCTCTGATTCAGGTTAAGGCTACTGTTCGAGCCGAGGGAAAAACCCCCACCGCCTCCCCCAGCACTATTATTACTAAAAGTACTGTTATTAACAGTTAGCTCAAAGCCACCCGGTGCAAAGTTGATATCCACTCCACCCCCATTGCCTGTGGCTGCATTATTGGCAATGGTGCTGTTTTCAAAACCAACATCCGCAGCTCCGACCAGGGAAATCCCCCCACCGACACCGGTAGCCGTGTTATTGGCAACCGTACTATTGGCCAGGGTAAAGTTACCATTGCCGCCAACTTGAATACCGCCACCGCTGCCTGCTTGGACACGACCATTAGTAATAGTAAGGTCAGAGACCCTAACCGTTCCACCATTAACTTGCAGGACTCTATGGACATTGGCACCATTCAACGTGGTGCTTCCTGCTCCAGCACCTGATAGTGTGACATTCCGATTGAGAGTCACTGGTTGCCCTTCTTGGTAATTACCCGCTGCCAGGTTAACGGTGCCATCTATTGCTGCAACATTTACCCCATTTTGCACAATGCCTGGGTTAGTGACATTAACGTTGACGGTGCTACCATCGCCTGTCAGGGTTTGGTTTGCACCCAAGAGAATGGGCGCATTGAGATTAATGGCTAAGCGACCATCTCCATTCTCATCATCTAAGGTGAGAGTATTGGCATTGGTTTGGTCATTACTGTTAACAACAGCATTGATGTTGATGGTGTCAGATGCGCTGATTGTCGCATTGCCGCCTGCTAGGGTCGATACAATGGTATTGGCTCCTTCAGCATTCACAGTGAACGTAGGCGGGTCAAACAGAGCATGGCCACCGCCAGCCGCATCTACAGTTACCCCAAGGGTGAGACTTTTATCAGCATAAACTGCCAAGTCTCCCCCTGTGACCGTGCCAGAAATATCAATCAAACCCGAGGATAAATCAACAGTATCAGCGGACAACAGTACCTGTCCCCCCTGTTGTCCAGATACGCCGATCGTGGCCTGATCTGCCAGACTCACGTGATTGCCGATCACTTCCACAGTGCCACTCGGAGTTGTTAAGGAGCCACTGTTGAGTACGTTATCTCCAAACAGGGTAAGGCGTTCACCGGCATCAACGGTTAAATCTCCCTGGTTATCAATATCTCCTTGGGGTTGATGATTAAACTGTACCCCCAATGGTGTGCTAAAGGTGAGCAGTTCATTATTTAAGGGTGTTGCCCTAAACTCTCCTCCATTGGCTAACGGCAGACTTGCTGCTGTACTCGCGGTGAATGAGCCATGGATATCCAACTCTGCCCCTGGACCAAAAACAATGCCATTGGGATTTAAGAAAAACAGATTTGCAGGACCGTCAACCCCCAGCAGTCCATCAATATTAGAAGTATTGGTCCCAGTGACTCGGCTGAGAATGTTGTCAATACTCTCGGGATTGGCAAAATATACCCGCTGCCCCGCATCAATATTAAACTCGCTGAAGCTATGGAATAGATTGCTGCCACGTTCTGCACCGCCATCAATGCGGTCTGCCACTGCTCCGTTGATGGTCACACCGGGAATCACCGTCGAGCTTTCCGCACCTAAACTGGTATCGGGTATGAGTTGGGCCTGCCCCCGAGGCATTTGTCCTAAGATCGCAACAGTAGATACCAAGGCACCCATGGCTATTCCAGCCCGCTGAGCTGCTGGAATCCAAGACGTTCTATTCAAATCACCCATGGGCTTATTGTCTGAATATTTTTCTCAGACACTCGTAAATTCAGGAGACTGGTTAGGAGGCTGGCTAGTCTAGAATATGACCAGCCTATGTATTTTCCCTGAAAACCTTTAGCAGATGGATACGTGATTTACAAATTGATAGAACCGGTAACCCCGTTTAGGTGTTTTCTCACATAAGGGTGCACTGTTTTCGGGACAGATAGGTTTTCGGGGCAGATAGGTGCGATCGCACTAGCGCTAACGTATCAAGTCACGATCATGGACCTGCGCAAAATCAATCCTGGGTCCAACGGGAACAATACCACTGGGATTTAGCTCAGGCAGACCTGCATAGTAGAGTTGTTTCCCATGCTCGATATTGCACCAGTCTCCCTCTAACTGATATAGCTCGCGGCAATAGATCCGCAAAACGTCAGAGGCAGCTAGAAGGTCTGACGTAACCGATTGAGTAACACCTTTAACAGCTCTAGCTCTGATGGATTAAAGGATACAAAGTGCTGTTTCATATCGGCAATGTGAGCCGGAAATACCTGGTCGAATAGGGCCTCGCCGTCAGGAGTGAGTTGGACGATAACACTACGCCGGTTCTCGGGAGGTGTCTTACGGGTGACGAGTCCTTTCTTGATCAGGCGATCAACCACACCTGTCAGAGTCCCTTTTGTAATCAGGGTTTTTTCACCGATAGCGCCCATACTCATGCCTTGGGCATGGCCTAAGGTGGCAATGACGTCGAACTGTGATGGGGTGAGGTTGTGTTTTCTGACAAAGCCCTCGGAGTAATTGGCAAAGGCTTGATATGCCCTAACTAACTCCCTAATGGTTCCAAGAAAGGGTTCTTTAGCGGCGACCTGGGGAGAGTAAGGAGTTGGCATAGGTGATGAGTCAGACAGTTTGAGTTAGTCTTATTTTAGCGAGATGGGGAGTAATCTTAGTAACTATTGTGTATTGTTGCAGCAGCAGTTAGCCTCAATGCTGTCAAATTATCTGCATAGGATAAATGCTGTTATTTCTAGAAAACAGAACAGCTTTACGAACTTAGGCGTTTACGCTTAAACAATCCACCCATCCACCGTCTCAACCAGGATCTTTATTTTTACGCAATCCCCTTAAACTAACTGTCTCAATCAAGGGACAAATATCCCCCGGAGCCGGTTGTGGCCGAGTCGATGCCCAGCGATCGCGATAGTCTTCCAACTCAGCTTTAAACTCTGTCATCTGTCGAATTTGAGTCTCCAACTGATCAATTTTATCCTGCAAAAGAGATTGCACTAAGCCACAAGGGGTATCCCCTCTCTCATGCAAATTCAATACCTCGCCAATCTCTTCTAGGGAGAAACCAATGGCCTGGGCTTTCTTGATAAACTGCACCTGATGCACAGCATCAGGAGAGTAATAGCGATAGCCGTTATCACCACGATCTGATGTCAATAAACCCAGGTTTTCGTAATAACGTAGTGCACCGACAGCAAGACCTGTCTGCTTTGCGACCTCACCGATTCTTAACCGGACAGCCATGGCCAATGTTCCTAACGAATTAATCCGATCATAAACCCTACAGTTAAATATAGAGTTCTCGATATGGAGTGTTGTGGGCTTGATCCGTTATCTGACTAGAGGCTTTATCCTAAAGTGAATAGTCCGATGTTGACCCTAGGAAAAACCAAACGAACTGCTAATGGCCCATGCTAGTTACACAATCACAACAGTTAGTACCTTAGCGATTGGTCTACCGAGGGTGCCGCCAGTCATGGCTCATAATGGTGTGATCCATGGTCAACCGCAAGAGACGACTCCAGCAGAGCCAGTCACCGCTGAGCCAGAGTCAGTGGGCTCTAGTGGTTCTGCTTCAGAAAGTCATGCCGAGGATATGACAGGGGAGCCAATTACAGAATCTGAAGAAGCTGATGCACCACAGTCCCTCTACACAACGTTCTCGCTGACTAGTTTGCCTATTGGTCCTGGCGAAGTTCTATTGGGTTTGATCTTGATTTTCCCCTGGTTACTCATCACACTCAGAAAGCAGCTACATCGTGCGACTCGTTCATGAAGGCCTACCAAATTCGTCAGCTCCATCGTGCTCTTGTGCCGTTTATGGTGCTGCCATTGCTGATTACTCTCACAACCGGCACTGCCTTTCAGTTTGCTGCTGTGGCTAACCGTGCTGAGGATTTTCTATGGCTGCTAGATTTGCATCGTGGCAAGTTTGGCACCATTAACCTGGAAGTTATCTACCCCATTCTGAATGCCGTAGGGTTACTCACCCTAATCATTACCGGGTTGTTTATGTGGATGAATACGCTCAGTCGACAGCGACCCCAGGCTTAGGCGGCTGGAGCTTCTAGCTGAAGGGCTTTAAATACATCTAAAAACGCATAAACCGCTGGCGATAATAGGGCATCTTTAGGCCATGACACGCCTAGGGGGCGAAAAACTTTGAAGGGTAGCTGCATGACCCGCACATTTTTAGGAATTGGGTGGGCTGATAGTTTGTGCAAAATACCAATGCCTAAGCCCTGGTTGACCATGCCCACAATCGTGCTGTCAGTGCGCACGCGATACTCTGCCTCAATGGGAGGTAACACCTGCTTTAGGACTCGATTGATGCGATGGGTGCAGCTGCCATGGACTGAGGTAATCAAAGGATATTTATTTAGATGATCCCAGGTGAGCTGAGGGGACTCAATGGAATAGCTCGATGGCACCAGACCGATGCAGGGATCATTGATCACTGGCAAGGTTTCAAAGTCATTCTCCGGCAGCAGTTCGGCTACGGAGATATCAGCTTTTCCTTCACTTAAAGCTTGCTGAAATTCCCTCAGCTCATCCATTTCAGTAATGGTGACCTGGATGTTGGGATAGGTGGTGTGGAGTTTTGCGATCGCACTCGGCAATACATTACTAGCCATGCTGCGAAAAGCCACAATCCGTACCTGGCCGCCTTCTACACCCCGTGCCTGGGAAGCCAGCTGGCCAATGTCGTCCAGACTTTGTAGCATCTGCTGGGCCTTGGCACAGATCGTTTCACCAACGGGCGTCAGGCTAGCTCCATGACGGCCACGATTGACCACAATGACGCCCAGCTCCGACTCCAGAGCGGCAATACTGTGACTGATGGTGGACTGGCTCAGGTTTAGCTCTAGGGCTGCTTCACTAAAGTTTTGGGTGGTTGCGAGCGCAACCAAAGCGCGCAACTGTGAGAGCTTGATTTTCCCTAGATTCATAGCAACTGATGACTGCTCTGAAAAGAGCAGTACGGATCTTACTGCCAAGGCTATCGTAACTGCCCCAGGAACAATCATCGATTTTTTGCATACATGCTATGGCTAATCTGAGTTGATTTAACTCAGGCACGTTATAAAAATCGATCCCAGGTGGTTTATCACCTGGGATGAAAGCCTTGTATTGAGTTGATGGAAGTCCTTTAGATTAGCCAGTCAAAGACCCAAGCTAGTAACACAAGCAGTCCTGTACCCATCGCCACCGTCTCTGTGAGCCAGATCAATCGACTTTTCAGGTTAATCATGCAAAAAGTTGCCTTTTCGATACATCATCCCCAGGTAGACTCAAACTCAGGGTCATAACGGGCCAAGTTGGTGAAATTTTCCCGAGATAGAGTTGGCTAAGTTAGCTGAAAGTACCTGTGGCTGGTTAGATGGCCTGCAAAACCGCACCCATTTGAGTTTGGAAAGGTCAGGTGTCAATACAAACAGCAGGCTAACATACTCGCATATTCGAGTGCCAAGCTGCACCCTGCACACATCAGTAATGCTAATCTACGTGTTCATATGCACTGGAATTATTATATTCATCGTCTAAAATACGGACGGCGTTTGCTCAATTCTTCAAGATGATTTTATAAAAAGCGCAGGTGCCCGTTGAAAAACGCTGACAATTTCCGATAGCGTAGGTCGCTCCGTGGATCGTAAAGACTGGCCATTGCCACCAGTTATTCATCTAACCACCGATACTGGTAGGGTTCTACTTCCGCGCCCCACACTTGTTCACCGTTAGCATCAAAACCCCGATCCCAGGTATCCATGCCATCTTGATGTAAAACAATGGTGTTGGTCAGGCGTACGGCTCCCCGCAGATTTACGGGACACCCTTCGGTAGGCGTGCTGCCCACGTAACCTAAGGTGGAGGGACGTAAGGACACCACACAGACCAACTCCCCCAGGGCATGGGTGTCAATCGATGGGGTGGCCTGCTGGCAAAGACCGGTCCATGTCTCTGGAATAGGCGGTTTGAAGGTGTGTGACTCAACCCGCGTGGCATCTTTGCTGAGGGTAATGTACAAAAAACGTTGCCTATAAGGACTTTCTATATGTGCCGTCAGCGCCTGCTCTTGATATAGGTAAATACCGTACTGCTCCGCTGACCCCGTGACCTGAATCGGGCAGGTGGTCATTTGGACACCGACAAAGCGAGAGTTTCGCTCTGCTTGTTCAGTGGTATCCATAGGACGGGTGAGGTGTTCTACCACGGCATCCACATGCTGGGGGGATATCGCGGGTGTTGGGGCATGGCTGGTGTGGCTGCTGCTTAACCACACCCCCAAAAGCACCGGGGTCAAGGACCATAAACGGGGCATGACTGTTTATAGAGGGGGGTTCTGATCAAATCCCCAGTATTTTCCAGCTTTATGGGTGCCCAAACCTGAGATCGACCAGGGGTTGTTACAGAAGTTTAAGCAGCTTCGATAGCAAGTTCCATCAGGTGAATGTCAGTGTGTCCTGGTCTAAGCCCCAGGTCTTGCCAGCCGTGACGTTTGTAGAAATTCATGGCTTTTTCGTTAGTCGGGCTGACGGATAGCTGGGCACGAATGACGCCCACTTCTTGAAATAGCTGCATCACATAGTCATGGAGCTGGTCGCTAAATCCTTGTCCGCGGCGGCTGGGAATTAGATAAAACAAATACACATAGCCAAGTTTTTCTTGGCCCCGCAGCTCTGTCTCAATTTGGCCGATGATTTCCTGCCCATCAAAGACATGAACACAGCTTTCGGGGCAGGCATTAATGCGCTTGCTTAGCCAATTGAGGTAATCCTGGGCATGTTCGCCACCTTCTAAGGCAAATCGTTGGTCACCATCTGCAAAACTGCAGGCAAATGCGTCACGCCGAAAATGAACACACAGTTCGGCATGGGCTTCAAGGTCAATAGAGCGAAAAACGAGATTCATCTGATGGATGTGAGCTCTAGGGACGAACATAGGAAACGTTAAGGATTGACGAAGTGCCAACAAAACCCTGATATCTAGATTAGTGCGACTACCCTCAAAGTTGCTATGACTCTGCATCCTAACTTCGTAGGAAGTTGCTTGACACTCCAAACTCTATGGAGCCAGGTGCCATCAGTATATAAGCGGGATCAATCAACTGTCGGGCTTCTACCGATATGTTTCGTTTCCCTAAAGCTTGCTGACTGTAGGTTAATTTTTTGTTTCAGACTCTAAACGAATGCCTGTGGCTGTAAAGCAGGTGGACCATAGTTTTAAGTCTGGATCAGGTAGGGCTGCTCGTACTTTATGCAAAATCTCATCGGCAGCGTCTTGGGTAGAGGTCAAGGTAAAGACGGTCGGCCCCGAGCCGGACATCATGGTGCCCAGCCCGCCGTAACTGGCCATGTAATCCCGTAACTGCTGGACTTTATCGTGGGCTGGGAGGACCACACGCTCCAGGTCATTGTGTAAATGTGAGCCGATGGCAGCACCATCTTTATGGGTGATGGCGGTAACCATGGGGCCTGCATGGACACGCTTTTGCCGTTCTTGTAGGGTGGCATTGTCGGAAATATCGGCATAGCGATCGCTAAAATTTGCTCGATAGGTTTTGTAGGCCCAGGGTGTAGATACGGAAAGACTTTCGTACTTTGCCAGGACAACGTATAGGTCCGTCAGGCTAGAAATGGGATCGAGGATTTCGCCACGACCGGTGGCAATGGCGGTGCCGCCGCGAATGCAGAAGGGGATATCTGAGCCTAGCTGGGCGGAGAGTTCTTCTAGTTCAATCTGGGTTAAACCCAGTTTCCACAAGAGATTCAAGCCCACTAACGTGGCAGCAGCGTTGCTAGAACCGCCGGCTAATCCTGCTCCGACTGGGATATTTTTTTCAATGGTGATGTCTACACCGCGATTTGCCAGTTCTGGAAATTTATCGGTCAGTAGATCAACGGCCTTAAGGGCGAGGTTAGAGTTATCGGTGGGTACCTGAGGATGATCGCACTGTAGCCGTCGAATGGCCGCGGGGAGACTGGTGAGGGTGATGCGATCGCATAAGTTCACACTTTGCATAACCATGGCCATTTCATGAAATCCGTCAGGCCGGTGCCCAATGATTTCTAGATATAGATTAATCTTGGCAGCCGACAGCAGTGTGTAACTTGTCATAGACCCCAGCAAGATCTCAAAACGTTGATGCCACAAGCAGATTAGCACCTCGTGGCCATTAAATCAGGCGGTTGGCTCTGCTGGATTTAAGGTACCAATCTGATTGCTTAAGTTAATCCATTTCTCCAGGCTGAGTTGTTCTGCCCGTACCTGGGGATCAATGGCCATTGTTTCCATAATTTTGGTAAGTTGCTCGCGGTCTACCAGGCTTTTCAGGTTGTTGCGCAGCATCTTACGTTTTTGAGAAAAGCCCTGCTTCACTAAGGTATCCAATAGTTTTGGATTATTGGCTTGCACTGGAAATGTGCGTGGTCGCAGGCGAACAACGGCGGAGTCTACTTTGGGTGCAGGTTTAAATGCCTTGGCGGGCACGGGGCAAATCAGCTCACACTCTGCTAAATACTGTATGCGCACCGATAGACCGTTAAAGGCTTTAGTGCCGGGCTCAGCGTACAGGCGTTCGGCTACCTCTTTTTGCACTAGCAGCACAATTGAGTCGTAGGGTTGGGGATTAGGCTGACGAATCTGGCCCAGCAGCTTTTCTAGAATAGGTCCCGTAATGTAGTACGGAATATTGGCAACGACTTTGTTGGGAGATTGAAAATTTGGGTGGTCAGCGAGGGCTGCTGCTAGGTCCACATCCAAAAAGTCCCCTTCAATTAAATGAAAGCGCTCCGATGCCTGAAACTGTTGCTGTAGCTGACGCACCAGATCTCGATCGACCTCGACGGCCACCACTGCCTGGGTAAAGGGCACCAGTCCTTTAGTTAGTACGCCCTGACCAGGGCCAATTTCCAATACTCGGTCGGTGTCGCATAGTTCTGCCGCCGCTAAAATCTGATTCAAAATCTGAGGATCACGTAGCCAGTGCTGGCCAAACCGTTTACGGGGGCGGGGCATAAAAACAAAGGGGAATGAGTGGATTGGTATTTTATATCAGTTTTTACATGGTGAGGAGGTCAGCGGGGCGGTGCTGGTTTGTGGGGAGATCTAAGTCGGTGGACGATGGGCAATGGGGCAGTAAGATAGGAATAGGATTTAGGTAAAGGCGATGGCTGAATCGTTAAAGAAATCGGGCGGTGACGATAAGGTGACGAAGAGTAGTAAGAAATCGACGTCGCCGCTGAGTTGCTTTAGTGGTTCTTTTTTGGCGGGTACTCTTAGTGTTCTGTGTTATCGCATGATGGTGGCTATTGTTACGGCTTTTGCTGCTAAGCCGGTGCTATCTGATAATACGATTGTTTTGAATATTTCGGTGGCGGTGCGGACTCTGGTGGCTGGTATTGTTGCTTTGGGTGCTGGTGTGTTTGGTTTGACTGCCGTTGGTTTGTTTTTGTTGGGTATTCAACTGATTGTTAGGAAAATGACTGGTCAGGATGCGACGGTGTAAGGGGGTTCGAATAGGGGGCTTTAGGGCTACGGTGTACACACATCTCGGCAGAGAGTTCAGAATTCTGCATTACTTTCCTTAATCGTCTTGGTAAGGCTGCGGTATATACATTTCGAAAGAGGGCTCAAAATTCTGCATTACCCCCCTTAATCCCCCCTTGGTAAGCTACCGTGTATACATAAGTCGGAGAGCTAGCTCTAGATTTCGAGCCCTCATCCCCCAACCCCTTACTCCCTGAGGGAGAAGGGGGGCCTAGCCTCAAACTCCTTCGCCCCCAGGGAGAAGGATTTAGGATGAGGGCCAATTCAAGGACAGGCCTACCTTTTGGGACATTATTTTTTAGATGTGTATACACCGTAGTTGGTAAGGGGGAAAACTCCAGTCCTCCCCCTTACCTTAGGCTTTAGCCCATGCCTGGAGGGCTTTAGGGGGAGTTAGAGGGGGTTAGGCAATCGAAACCGCTAGTTTCCAATACTTGTATGTACACCGTAGCTGTGAGGGGAAGTGGTTGGTTGTGACTACACCCGACTAGAAGAGAAACGCAAATCACTAGAGTTTCAATCCCCGTGAGGGGAAGTGGTTAGTTGTGACCTGCGCAATTCCCTTGTTGTTCCGATACTAATCATTTGTTTCAATCCCTGTGAGGGGAAGTGGTTAGTTGTGACGCGAAAAAACTAGAAGTCTACCTCAAAGACACGTCGTTTCAATCCCCGTGAGGGGAAGTGGTTAGTTGTGACGAGTAAACCTTAGATTTATTCTTGCCTTGATCCTGGTTTCAATCCCCGTGAGGGGAAGTGGTTGATTGTGACATTAAGCGCCCCTGCCCAGATAGAGACCGTAGGGAGTTTCAATCCCCGTGAGGGGAAGTGGTTGATTGTGACAACGGTCAAACCTATGTGCTCAATCAGAATCACAGGTGGTTTCAATCCCCGTGAGGGGAAGTGGTTGATTGTGACCTCAAGCGTCTAGCGGGTTATCTTTGAATGCTGAACAGTTTCAATCCCCGTGAGGGGAAGTGGTTGATTGTGACAGCCAGCCTCAACACAGGTCGAGGTAACCAACGGGTGCATAGTTTCAATCCCCGTGAGGGGAAGTGGTTGATTGTGACCAGAATTGATACAGAAATACACGATTAAATATGGTTTCAATCCCCGTGAGGGGAAGTGGTTGATTGTGACTCGTCCCACGCTTCTTGGAACTCCCGCATCTGATCGTTTCAATCCCCGTGAGGGGAAGTGGTTGATTGTGACGATCAGATACTCTCTGAACTAGCAACAAAGTCTAGTTTCAATCCCCGTGAGGGGAAGTGGTTGATTGTGACATGACAATGATACTGGCTATGAGCTTGGTACGGTGTTTCAATCCCCGTGAGGGGAAGTGGTTGATTGTGACGCTTTTCTATGGGCAAGGGGGGCAATGCCCTAAGGTTTCAATCCCCGTGAGGGGAAGTGGTTGATTGTGACTTGATAGAGCCCTCGGAGTGATGGATCAATTTCTGCACAGTTTCAATCCCCGTGAGGGGAAGTGGTTGATTGTGACCCCTAACGATGATCCGGATGTATCAGTCTCTACTGGTTTCAATCCCCGTGAGGGGAAGTGGTTGATTGTGACTCCTTGAATTCAAGGAAACGCTTGATCGCAAGATGTTTCAATCCCCGTGAGGGGAAGTGGTTGATTGTGACTTTGGAATACTCGTGTTGAGGCTAGATTCCCAGCGGTTTCAATCCCCGTGAGGGGAAGTGGTTGATTGTGACCTAAGCGCGGCGGCTAATCTTCGAATCATGCTAGATCCGGTTTCAATCCCCGTGAGGGGAAGTGGTTGATTGTGACACAGTCGTTCGGGGGTGGGGGTCGTGACAGCATCCGTTTCAATCCCCGTGAGGGGAAGTGGTTGATTGTGACTACCCAAAGTAACCTGATGTATGTCGTACTATAGGTTTCAATCCCCGTGAGGGGAAGTGGTTGATTGTGACTTTCCAATTGTGGTTTCCAGGGATCAGGTAACCCGTTTCAATCCCCGTGAGGGGAAGTGGTTGATTGTGACACGAGCTGAAATGTCATGATGAGAGTTTGCAAAATGTTTCAATCCCCGTGAGGGGAAGTGGTTGATTGTGACGTGGCTCAACTCTGACCCAAGCAGTGCAGAAGTGGTTTCAATCCCCGTGAGGGGAAGTGGTTGATTGTGACGGCAGCCCATTGAAACGTTGGCTGCATTTAGTTTTCAAGGTACATTTGCGCGAACCTAACCCATTATAGTTCTCAGCCCAATAAATGTGCACTTCTTCAAGTTACCTTAATCCTACAAAACATTGAATTAATAAGCCTTCCAGCCCTTGCGCGGATCCCAAAGACAAGCAAAAAGCCGCTAATTGGCTCTGACAAAGCTTTTCACCCCCCTTGATTCAGCCTGCCACAGCAAACACCTACACAGTCGCGCAACCCATGACAGCCCCAAACATTAAAAAAAAGGGAACCATCATTCTAACAGTCAGCCCCATAGTGTAGTTGACTCCCGACTCCCCACCTATCCAGAGTTTCCCAACTTAAACGGAGCCCCCAACAACCAATAACCAATAACTAACCACTCAAACCTCTTTAAAGCCTTAAGGTAAACTGCCGACTCAAGGCAAATCTCAACAGCCTCCCTGGATGTGTCGAACCACTCAGCACAGGACCTCGTAAATACTTATTAAGCAACAAACGCCCCAACCCTTTAACGCGTCCATAGGTGCGTTCTTGTAGCACGTTTCCATAACCCGGTTCAAAAGCTAAAGGACCATAGAGCACATCGGCACGATGGGTGGTGCTGAGATTGTTTTGCTGATGTTCAGGATTGGGGATGCCACCATGTTCGCCATAATTGCGCCAGGGAACATAATTGTGGAAGTTGCGATCGCGCAAATAATACTCAATGCCTGAATCCCAGGGAGTATAGGTTTCTGGACCAGGGTCTGCCTTAACCATTTCAGCTAACTCGATCAGCCTCCAAGCACTTTGCTTAGTAATGACATAGGCCACCATCGCAGTTGAATACCCCTGGGCATACCCTTGATCGGTAATGGTATAGATCTGCGATGCACAGGTATAGAGCCAGGCAATACCCAGATGTTTATCGTTAGGGTCAAACGGTGACGGCAGCTGGGCAAAGTTGGCAACCGGTACAAAATCCGCTTCGACAATCAGGGTGGGCTTTTCTGATAGCAGTGCTTGTTCCCAAGCTTTACGGTGATTGAGTAAACACAGATAGCTACGAGAGTAGTTTTTGTACTCTGAACGATGCATCTGCCGTAGCACCTCAACATGACAGCCTGTAGTGCCTAGAAAGGATGACAATTGCTCAGTGTCTTCTTGATAGGCTAGGATCAATATCTGACCTATCGTATCTATGAGACGACTATCTGTAGAACGACTATCTGTAGAACGAGTACCCATTGTCTTGGCCAAGAAGGGTTGAGAGAACGTTGGGTTAAGTTTTCACAGCATTGGGCTGAAGATTGAGTAGGGCCTTAGTGGTCACCCCTGCATAGACTGCCCCACCCACGGCTCCTAAAAGGGCTCCCCAAATTACTAAAAAATTCTCTGTGCCGGTGACGGCAAAAACGAACCAGCCCACTAGACTGGCGCTTACCCAGCCCAAGATTCTGCCCAGGAAATTGGCGATCCACCACTGTCGCACATTCTGTACCTGACTCGGTAGGCTGCAAAGTTGGGCAATACTGACGCACATGCCGATGACGGCACTGTAGATGGCAATGGTTAAGACTAAGGTGACAATATCGCCAGGATCGGGCAAATTGTTGAAAAATTGAAGCAACATCACAATCAGCCCAAATACCAATAGGCCAACCCAGGACCCTAAATAGCTACCAAAAATATTGGCGGTCACCCACCGCCACATTTTTAGCCTGGGTAAAAGCCGCTGCATGACGAGGGCCTGTAGAGGACCAACCACAGCACCAACAATCAAACCCGCGATGTAAAGCGCTTCAAAGTACTGAGCCGATACGTTCATCAAAAAGCTAAGGGGTGTGGCGATCGCAAATCCCAAGACGTTGGCCCCCAACCAAAGCCATACAGTCTTTTGATTGGCCCTTTGATTAGCCCTTAGTGGACCACGCCCACCCCGATTAATTTTTTCAGGTCCACTCACGTTTGATGGGTCAGAATTGTCAGTAGCCATAGACCACACAGGCAAGAGAACTGTTAACTATACATAGAACAGAGGCTTATTTCCTTAAACCTTGTGGAAATACTTGTAGCAATTGCATTGCGTATTCGTGACTACGGCAGTTCCACCGATGTGGGTTTAGCAATATGGGGCAGTCCCCAGCCTAACTTTTCCCGCAAAACCTTAAAGAACTCTGGATCCTTTAGACGGATAAACTTTGCTGGATACTTTGCTTCCCGTAGGCAAACGCGATCGCCAGGGGCGACATAGCAACCAGCATTGCCATCAACCACCATCACCAGAGGATCTGGGTTTGCCGAAGACACGATGACCTTTTCAGCACTGGGAAAGACCAGGCCACGTGCTGCCAACGAATGGGGGCAAATGGGAATCAACTGTAACACCGATACCCCTGGCGTGATCACCGGGCCACCGGCTGAAAGTGAATAGGCGGTAGACCCGGTTGGTGTGGAAATGATGATGCCATCAGCGGCAATATCAACCGGCGCATGGCGACCAATGGTGACCTCAAAATGGCACATGCTGGTGAGTGGCTCACGGTTGAGTACGACCTCATTGAGGCACAGGGCTTCCCAAGCAGGTTGGTTATGCCGTACTAACTGCACCGCTACCATCGTGCGATCTTCCACTTGGTAATTGCCCGCTAGCACCTGCTCCAGTACATGGGGTAACTGATTAAGATACGTTTCCGTTAAAAACCCCATATGTCCTGTATTCACCGCCAACAAGGGAATACCTGCTGGTGCCACCTGGCGAAACGCTGACAGTACTGTGCCGTCACCACCCAGCACAATGGCAAAGTCCATGGCGTCATCAAAGTCTTTAGGCACCAATGACTCGATGGGAATGAACTTAGCTGGTTTATTGGCATTGGCATAGCCAAGTAGTCCACCTAATCCTGTTGCTGTGGCTACTTGACAACCGTACGCTTCAAGTCTGACCTTTAACTCTTGAGTGACCTGACAGGCGACAGGTTTGACATCGTTATATATGATGCCAACCTTTTTGGTGCGTCTCTGTGGGGAAGTAAGGTTGTTAGAAACCGGGGTCACGTTCAGCATCCGAGCTAATCGATATCCTTTAGGCTACCGCCTTTAGCTCTGTCTTGAACAGTCTGCCATCCTCTCCGTATCTAATTTTTCTGCATGGGAGGGTAGCTCTAACGCAAAGAGGTAGCTATCTTAACTTTAAGGCCTCTTTTGCATAATTTTCTTGTGACTGCCCAACGTTTACCCGAAACCACTGCCCATGTGCGCATCACGTATCAATCCTGGCAACAAGGCAAACTCGAAGGCGAAGTCAATGCTAATGAATTTGCCTGGCAGTTTCAATGGAAATTTCGCGGTGGCCATCTGACCGTGGAACCGTCGTTAGGACGGGCCTTGATTCAGGAGCCGCTGGGACGATTTTTAGAACGGTTTGACTATCAACTAGAGCCTGGTGGGGATTATTCCTTTACAATTCGTGCTGAGCTGTAATGCCAAACCTTTAGTTTTATAGCTGTCAGAGCACTTGTCGGTAAAGTAGGGTAAGGTCTCCAATCAATAACTGTACCCTGGCTCTACCATGGCAACGCTCTCTCCAGCTTCATCTGTCGCCACTACCTTACGTCCAGACTACCGTCTATCCCTGTCAATTCTTTTAATGGGTCTGTGTGTAGCCCCTATTCAAGCTATAGGTGGGCTTGTGATCGCCCTATTGGGAATGTTCCTCATAGTACAAACGACGGTGATAAGGCTGACGTTTACGGACACGGAATTACAGGTATGTCGAGGGACAACTATTTTGCGGCGGTTTCCCTATGCTGACTGGCAAGCTTGGCAGGTCTTTTGGTCGGCGGTTCCAATTTTGTTCTACTTTCGCGAGGTGAAGAGTATTCACTTTTTACCTATGGTATTTAACGCTGGGGAACTCGTTGATCAGCTCCAACAGCATTGCGACCCTGTGGGGTTAAATCAGTAGTCAGAGAGCCACTGCGATTAACTAAAGATCGAAGAAGAAGTCCATTAACTACCATGCCGACTGAAGAGTTTTCTGAGTCACCCAAGCAACCTAAGGATAGTCCCCTAGCGCCTTTGCGCACGTCATCAAGTCGTAGTTCAGAGGCTGAGGTGGCTCGATTGGTACAGGCGGGATTACAGGATTTAGAGCAGCGCCGTCAGACACTACAGAAAGAGATTGAACAGCTAGAACGACGTCGCGATCGCATCCAGGCAGAAATGCGCACCTCCTTTGCTGGTGCATCCCAAGATTTAGCGGTGCGTCTCCAAGGGTTTAAGGATTATTTGGTGGGTAGCCTCCAAGATTTAGCCACATCTGCTGAACAATTAGAGCTGGCTCCAACGGCGCAGGCGGCTGAGCCGATGGCACGCCAGCCGCCTGCACAGCAGCGTCCAGCCCCTGAAGCGCCAGATATAACCACCACGGCGTTTTCTATTCAGCGATTTGAAGAGCAGCGAGAGCGGGTACGCAGCCTCATTGACCAATATCGCACCAGACCCGATTACTATGGCCCCCCCTGGCAGCTGCGCCGCACCTTTGAAACCATCCATGCGGACCGGGTGTCTAATTGGTTTTTTACCCAGGGAGGACGTGGGGCGGTCAAAAGTTTAGGCAGTCGTTTGCAAAATGTGGTGGTGGCATCGGCAGCCATATCGGCACTCTATGCCATTTATGGCGACCGCCTATGCACTATGGTGCTGGCCAATACCCCTGAACGTCTAGGAGAATGGCGACGCTGGCTCCAAGACTGCCTCGGCATATCACGAGCTGATTTTGGTTCTAATCGAGGGCTCATGCTGTTTGAGGTACCTGAGCCTATGGTGCAGCGTGCTGAGCGCTTGATGGATAATGGCTATTTACCGATGCTCATTATTGATGAATCGGAAAATAAATTGCCATTGGCAGCTTTGCAGTTTCCCCTATGGTTAGTGTTTGCCCCAGACCCGGCAAATCCTTCGCAGGACGATTATTACTATTAAGGCGACTGCCCCTACCGTAGCCACAAGGGTTCACCCGTTACAAAAGGATGATGGGGCGTGGTTTTCCAAACGTGCATAACCCCCTAAACTAAAATCGGGTTTGGTTTTTTAGGACTGGTTAACTCATGGTTTGGTGGATTGCAGTCGGTTTATTGGTACTGGCCTACTTGCTGGGATCGCTGCCTACGGGATATGTGGTCGCAAAGCTACTCAAAGGAATTGATATTCGTGAACATGGCTCAGGGAATACCGGAGCCACCAATGTGTTTCGAGTCGTGGGCAAACAAGCCGGTATCACTGTGCTTGTGATTGATTTGCTTAAAGGCCTAACTGCGGTTTTAATTGCTCGGTTTGTGATGGCTCAGTTTGGTGACAGCCTGACTCTGTCCACATGGATACAAACCCTGGCAGGATTACTGGCAATTTTGGGGCACAGTCGCTCCGTATGGTTGAACTTCACAGGGGGTAAATCGGCAGCGACGGGACTTGGGGTCATTCTTGCCTTAGCTTGGCCAGTTGGCCTAGGGACAGCAGCTGTTTTTGGCCTTGTTTTTGGCCTCTCGCGAACAGTGTCTCTAGGCTCTATTTCTGCTGCGACTGCGGCCCCAATACTTATGTTCTTAACCGGCCAACCACTGCCGTTTATATTGTTGGTCTTATTGGGGGGCATCTATGTCATCATCCGCCACCGCAGCAATATTTCTAGATTGTTAGCAGGGACAGAACCAAAATTAGGCAATAGTTAGGGGTTAATCAGGGCATTGATCCATGCCCCTACTGGTTGCCCAGTTCCCGTGACCGGCTACTGGCTGCCCTCACAGCTTCAATCAATGCTGAACGCAGACCTAGTTCTTCTAAACAGGCGATCCCAGAAATTGTGGTGCCGCCGGGGCTCGTCACCCTATCCTTCAAGACGGCTGGGTGCATGCCTGTTTTTTGTAATAACTGAGCGGTGCCCAGGACTGTTTGCAAAGCCAGCCTATTGGCAGTTGTGCGTGACAAACCAGAGGCTACACCTCCGTCCGCTAAGGCTTCAATTACGATGGCAACATAGGCCGGGCCTGAGCCAGATAGTCCGGTTACGCCATCTAAAAGTGGCTCGGCAACCTGAACAACCTCACCCACAGTGCTGAAAAGTTGTTGCGCGATTTCTACATGCTCGGCAATAGCACGACTGCCAATAGCAATGGCTGTCATCCCACAACCAACGGTGGCCGGTGTGTTGGGCATGGCTCGAATAACTGGCCATCCTGGAACAGCTTGCTCTAATCGAACAATTGAAACCCCGGCTAAAATAGAAATAACCAGAGGAGATTCACTAACAACAATTCCTGAAAAATCTCTGGCGACACTGTCAAAAACTTGTGGCTTGGTCGCTAAAACAATGACGTCGCTATGCTCAATGACCTCACGGTTACTATGGGTAGTGCGGATGTCATACTGTTCGATGAGCAACTGTCTCCGCTCATGGGATAAATCAGACACCAAAATGGCATCCGGTGTATACATCCTCTTAGAGAGCAGGCAAGACAGCAGTGCTTCTCCCATGACACCGCCACCAATAATGCCGAGTTTACCAGGCAATGATCCAAGGCCTCCGAACACGCTTATAGCATCCTAAGAATACCTTGAAATGGGCTGATAACCTTGAACAGCCAAGAGGTAACTAGGGCAATGCTTAGAATTGAAGGGGCATTAAGCATCGCCCTAAGTTCCAATTAGCATCATCTTTAGGCCATACGTGCCACCTGCTCAGTTGCCCAAGCGGGTGTGGGAGCAGCGGAAGGCATAGCAGGCTCTTCCATAGGCAATCCATCTTCGCTGTCAACGGGCATACTGACCTGTACACAGTTGGGGGTGAATAGGAAGATGCTTTCGCCAATGCGCTCTTGATGACCATCCATGGCATAGGTGCCACCAGCAACAAAGTCAACTGCACGCTGGGCTTGGTCAGGATCCATGATAGTTAGGTTTAAAACCACAGACTTCCGCTCACGGAGTGCTTGGATTGCCTGGGGCATTTCCTCAAAGGAGCGGGGCTCCATCACGATTACTTCAGACACACCGTTAATTGCACCAGGCATACCAATCACATTACTAACACTACTCATTGAATTATTCATGGAAACCATCCCAGAATCGGTTGACATTACGCGGTCACGGATGCGGCGACGGGGCGCGCGAGTCTCAACGGGCGCAGCTGTCGTTACCCCTGAAACAGGTTGAGGTTGAGGCTGGGGTTGAGGAGCCTGATTCTCTTGTTCATAGAGGTTCTGGTATTCCTCGCCGTCCATTTCGTCATATTCATACTCATAGTCGGCCGGGTCATTAAGGCCAACAAAGTCACGTAATTTAGTAAAAATGGTACTCACGGCTGAAACTCCGTCATGGCTAGTACTAACTTGGCTAGAAAATCTCTCAAGACCTGAATTAAAAGGAGTCGAGAGATGATTTGAGACTAAAGTGGGCCATTGATGGCTGGACGTATCAGCAACCTCAATTGAGATTTTCTGATAGCTCTAACCCCATTGCCTAAGATCAGGGATACTCTAACCCCCTTGTGCTCAAACGGCAATGGAAAAACAAACGTCATTCAATATGACAACGCTTGCAGCGCTCTATCAACCTAGAGAATTAAACCTCTTTAGTCGACATTTGAAAATACCCGCACACAATCATTCGGGCATAACTTTGAGCCACAGTATACACGAATCGATTAAAAAAAATCACCAATTCCCAAAATAGACTGAAGTATCTTGATCTTTTTTAGGAATAGAGATGATATAAATGGCCAAAGCCCTCAGGTACGGGAGCCAAACAGAGTAGTTCCTAATCGAATGATATTTGATCCAGCTGCGATCGCAAGTGGAAAATCCTGGGACATTCCCATGGAAAAGTGATGAATTGGTAAGGGCGTTTCTTGATGATTTGCCAGTGATTGCCCGAGGGCATAGGCTCGCTCAAAAAAAGATTGGGTTTGAGGCAACAATAGACCATAGGGAGGAATTGCCATGATCCCCTCTAATTTGAGATGAGATAACTGTGCTAAATCGGGCAAGGCTTGCCAAAGTTCAGACTCAGTCAAACCATGCTTATTGGCATCTGCCAACAGTTTTAACTGTAGACAACAGATGGGCGAACGGGAAAGTTCAGCCGCTATCTGATCCAGGCGTCGAGCTAATTTCAGACTATCTACAGAATGAATCCAGTCAAAGTGTTGTAGGGCCTTGCGCGCTTTGTTGGTTTGCAGATGACCAATAAAGTGCCAAGTAATATCTGGCAAATCCGTCAGATCTGCCTGTTTTGCAATGGCTTCCTGGATCTTATTTTCGCCAAAGTCCCGGAGGCCAGCTGCGTAGGCTGCCCGAATAGCAGCCGCAGGAAATGTTTTACTGACTGCCACTAAGCGCACATGGGCAGGCAACTCCAATTGCTCCACTCGTTGAGCAATTTGCTGACTGTGCCATTCAAGCGGCTGTGGAGAAGATCCTGGAGTAGTAGTCCCCGCAGCATTCATCATTGAAACGTTCGCTTGTAAACCTTATTTAAATGCTCAAATTCGCTGTATTGGCCAGACTGGCGCAATATTCGTAGACGTGTTTCTAACATCATACGGGCCTCTGTTCGACCAATGGGATCAAAGAGCAAACCAGCTGCCCGATCAACTTTTGCCAGAAAAAATAGCCGCTGGGCATAGAGCGTGGTAAATAGCTCTTTATCGCCATCCACCAGGCAAATCCGAAACAACAGCCCAAAGTCAGGGTGATTGAGATAAGTTTCAGTGCTCATTCAAGGGGTGCGATAAATGGGAGAACAAAGGACAGTTAATACAGAGTTTACTCAAGAAGACTTGTGATCCTAACGCTCATTGATAAATCTACCAAGCCCAATGGCTAGAGTGCCATATTGTCCAAAACAAGAGTTTAAAAAGGGTAGGACACCTTCCTGGACTGACCTCAGCTCAATACGAGCTAAGCTCTGAGTCTACCAGGGTGGCAGAAAAGACATTGATAGAGTTTACAGCGTTTCCCTGCACTATCTTCAAGAATTAAGCGGCAAGGTCTGCATTCTACCCCTATCTAGACGGAAATTCCCAAAGCGAGTAGTTGTGCCTGGGCCTTTTGTAAGGATTCCTGCCATTCTTGGTGGGCCTCACTATCGGCGACAATGCCTGCTCCCACTTGCCCCCAAACAACATGCTGGTTTGATCGATCGGGGGTCAGCAACAGCGTACGGATCAAAATATTCAGGTCTAGTTGACCGCGCACATCCAGGTAACCGCAGGAGCCATAAAACAAACTGCGACGCAGGGGTTCGAGGGTTTCAATGATTTCCATACAGCGCACTTTGGGGCAACCAGTAATGGTGCCGCCGGGGAATGTGGCTCGAATTAAATCAATGGCATTGAGGTCAGGGTGCAAGGTGCCGATGACGTTACTCACCAGATGCATGACATGGCTATAGCGTTCGATCACCATGAGTTCGTCCACATGGACTGATCCCCAAGTACAAACTCGACCTAGATCATTGCGCTCTAGATCTACGAGCATTATGTGTTCTGCCCGTTCTTTGCGATTTGTTTCCAGGGTTTGAGCAAACTCTCGATCTGCTGCCGGTGTCTTCCCACGGGGACGTGTCCCGGCAATTGGACGGGTTTGGGCCGTTTGATCCCATAGCTGTACGAGACGTTCGGGAGAACAACTAATAACATGTCCCCACGGTGTACGCCAATAGCTGGCAAAGGGAGAGGGATTAATCTGGTGAAGCTGTCGGTATAGCTGCCAGGGAGAACTACTGGTGTGGGTTTGAAACCGCAAGGAAAGATTTACCTGAAAAACATCTCCTGCTTGAATATGGTCTTTGGCCGTTTGTACGGCTGTTTCAAATTGGGTCTGGCTAGAGCAGAACGTCAGTTTTTCTGAAAGATTCGGTACTACGAGGGACGGGGTTTGGTGGGGCAGGTGTTCCAGACGGTGCACCATGGTTTCTATATCGGCTGGAGAGGCAGCAGCTAACCATAAATCCTGTTGGTGATGATCGAGAATGGCAAACTGTTCTGGCTCATACCAGTAGGCAACTGGGAAGGGCAGTGAATCCTCTTTGCGATAGGGAAGTTTTTCAATCTCCCAAGCCGTGTCATAGCCTAGCCAACCTAACCAGCCGCCGACAAAAGGCAGATCATCTGGGGGGGTTACTGAGGATGGGTACGCTACCCATGCGCTGGGGACTTGCCCCCTGAGTAACTGGCTAAGGGTGGGCAAAATCTCCCCAAGGGACGGGGTAAACAGTTGAGGCTGGTTCGCCATCTGTCGAGGTCCGCCAGCACATAGGGAATAACGAATTAAATTGTCGGGGGCACCATCAACTCGATCTGGGCTCTCTAACAGGGTAGCGATGGCAGACCCATGAAACAGCGCTGCGAAGACATCAGCGCCACTGCGCTGCGCAAGGTCAAGCCGGTGCCAAAATCTGGGCAGTATATCTTGCTTAGCAAGCGATGGGGGGGAAGAAAGGGACAATTGAGGATGTGGGAGGTAGGGTGGGCCAGACCCACCAAAAAGGATTATTGGGTGAGGCACGAATCAAATGGGATTGCCTAAGGCAAAACGACCCCACCAAAAGAAAACCAGGCTCACAAGGAAAACCCAGTCCCACCAGCGTAGCTGTAGCTGATGCCATTGGACCTGGTGATGGTCTGGACTGGTAAAGCCTCGAACTTTCATGGCAGCGGCAATTTGCTGGGCTCGCAACAGTAAGTTGTCGAGCAAACGCTCTGCCACCATCAGCCAAATTTGACTGGCATGACGCCAGCCTAATTTACGCCAGTTGATGGCGCGGGTACGTACAGAACGCACAAGATTTTGGACCTCTTCAAGGACGAGGGGAATAAATCGTAGCGATAGGGTCAAGGTCAAAGCAATTTCCGTGACTGGCAGTTTAAACCATCGCAACGGAGACATTAGCTCTTCGATAGCCGCTGTGATCTCCTCAGGGGCCGTGGTTAATAAAAATAGGTTGGTGCTGTAAATCAGTGTGAATAACAGCGTGCCGACCTTAATGGCAAGCTTTAAAGACTTTTGGGTGATCTGCACCCAATGGAAATCAGCAATGATATAGCGATAGTTGGTTTCTGGTAGGGAACCAATGGTTTCAAAGGGGGTATCTAGGGTGGCGATCGCATCGGGTGTGGGCCAGCGAGGCTGATTAATCACAGCAATGCCATCGGGCATCACCATAATTAGCAGCGACGCCAGCGTAAACAAAATGAGTAGCCCGCCCATCTGCTGTCGCCATACCCGCCATGGCACCCTGGCGGTCAGGGTGAGCAACATCAAAATCACCACCAGAGCAATACGCCAGGCCGTATTGGCTAAAACGGGCGTCAGCAAAAAGCTCAGCAGCCAGGCTAGCTTTACCCGTGCATCAATCCGATGCAGCCAGGTGACCGGCTGTTCCAGGTATAAACCGATCGGTAGTGAGCGGAGTAGATCCATGGGGAATAGTGTTGAATTCTAAACCTTAGTTGCCCTATTCGCGCTTTCTCGGTCAAGATCGCGCATCTTCTTACCTCGCCAAATTAGACGAATGGGCGTACCTTCATACCCTAGGTTTTCACGAAATTGACGTTCAATGTAACGACGGTAATTGTCGGTAAATAGTTTGCCAGCATTCACAAATAGCGTAAACGTTGGCGGGCGGGCGCTAACTTGGGTACCGTAGTAAATTCGCCCTTGTTTACCCTGACGTGTGGTCGGTGGGGAATGCCAGTTGATGGCATCTTCGAGCACTTCATTGACGACGGCAGTACTGACGCGACGACGATGCTGCTCTACCGCCTCATCCACCGCATCTAAAATCTTGGGCACCCGTTGACCGGTGAGGGCACTGACATATAACCGTGTGGCCCAGTCTAAAAAGTAGATTTTGCCACCCAATTTTTTGTCGTATTCATAAATAGTGTGACTGTCCTTTTCGATGGCGTCCCACTTATTGACCACAATGATGCAGGCGCGGCCTTCATCTTCGATGCGCCCTGCCAGTTTTTGATCCTGCTCAGTCATGCCATCAAGGGCATCAATAACCAGTAGCACAACATCAGAACGGCGAATGGCCTTAAAGGCACGGTTGATGCTAAAAAACTCAGGGCCGTAATTGACGTTCTTCTTTTTACGAATACCGGCGGTGTCAATCAGACGATATACCGTCTCTTTACGGCGCACCACCATGTCAATGGTGTCGCGGGTCGTGCCTGATACGTTGCTGACAATGGCGCGATTTTCACCGACAAAGGCATTGAGCAAACTGGATTTACCTACATTGGGTCGACCAACGATGGCGACCTTAATCTCATCGTCTTCTTCGATTTCATCCGTTGGGGGGAGGTGGGTGACTAGTTCATCTAACAGCTCCCCGGTACCATTACCGTGGATGCCTGAGACAGCATAGGGTTCACCCAAACCCAGCGCCCAAAACTCAGTGGCTTGGATAATGCCCTGATCCTCGGATTCACATTTGTTGACGGCGAGTAGCACGGGTACAGATTGCTGCCGTAGCCAGGAGGCAATTTCGCGATCGCTTTCATTCAGGCCTTCCTGACCATCCACCACAAACACAGCGGCCTTGGCCTCAGCCAGTGCTAGCATGGCCTGCTCACGAATGTGGGGTAAAAACTCACTGTCATCTGCAAAGACGAGACCGCCAGTATCAACCACCATAAAATCGCGATCTTGCCAAAAGGCAGGTTGGTAGGTGCGATCGCGAGTTACTCCAGGTTGATCATAGACAATGGCCTCCCGGGCCCCAGCCAGTCGATTGACGAGGGTGGACTTGCCTACATTAGGACGACCAATAATTGCGACTACGGGCAAAGCCATGGGAAACCGGCGGATACAAAGCAGACGACCATTGTAACAATTTGTGCCAGGCAGGTCTTTTTATTTTCAAAGGAATACTCAGGGACAGTATCAGGCAATTATGAACTTCGGCATATTGTTAGCAAACATCAATCCACCTCACAGGATGGCCTGCATGTCAGCTTTGGCTTCACGACGGAGTTGTTTAGAAATACGAAACAATTCTTGCCCGGTGTGGAGATAGCTGTCGTCATAGGTAAAGGTAAACCGCTCAATTTCTTCAATGCCGTCTTCGAGCTGGTTGAGACAATAATATAGATTCGCGGCCACCTTGGCTGCCTGGGATGGGTTGGGCATGGATTTGAATTTCTGCTTCGCTTTTTCTAGGGACTCACGACAGTTTTCCAAATAGTCTTGAAACGATTCCATTAACTCATCATCAAACGGGTCTGCCGATAGGTTACGAACTTCTGACTTCAGGGGATTAATGATTTTGCCTATTAGGCGGTCAATCGGCTTATAAATACTGCGAATCCATTGGGCGAGGGCATCCTCAGCTTTTTGATACGCTTTGCGCCGCTGCTGATACTCAGCGCTAATATCGCTGGCCCGTTGAACCCTATACCCATTCCGCTGGGCATCGTAATGTTTACGAGACTTGGGGTCTCCTAGCACTTCATAGGCGGCATTAATTTTAGCGATATGGTCGTGATCGCCATGGCCGTTGGCCCGGCTATCGGGGTGGTGTTGTTTGGCTAAGCGATGGTATGCCCGTTTAATGTCAGCTTGGCTGGCCGATTCGTGCAGTTCTAGGGTTTTGTAGTGATTAGACGTCGCCATGGCCAGTTTGAAGTGCAGTCTTTATTTTATGGCTAAAAACTCAACCTTTAGCGGGTTGGCAAACCGGACAGTAATAAAAACGTCGACTGCTGGCAAAGTCTTTGACAATAGGTGTTTTGCACACACGGCACGGTCGATTGGCACGGCTAAACACCCAATGACGGTACTGGGATCGCTTTTGCCCCTCAGCTTTGAGCTGGTTGGCTAAGTCTAGATCATTGGTGATGCCACTGTAACGATAGGACTGATAGGGAATAGCAATGCTGGCTTCGGCTAGGGCTTCTAGTTGCTCGTCATTACAATCTATGGGGCGTAGCCGGGGATGAATGCGAGCAACATAGAGAATTTCACTGCGCAGATAATTGCCAATGCCCGCTAGGAAGTGCTGGTCCAGATATAAAGTGGTGAATTGACGGCGTTGATGCAGTTTTGAGGTGAGCAGTTCCAGTACATGGGCTGGCCGTAACTTAGGGCTGAGCACGTCTGGCCCCAGTTTGCTTAGAAACGGATGGGTGGGAATTTGTTCTGGGGTGAGCACCTCAATATCAGAGGCACTGTAGAGCAAGGCCGACTTTTTGGGGTTGTGAATGGCGAGTCGCAGCTGTCGTTTAGTAGTTGGATAGTTATAGGCATTACGAATCATCCAGACACCGTAAAGCTGGTTGTGGCTGTAGATGCTGAGGGCGTTATCAAAGTGAATCAGGAGGGCCTTACCACGGGTTTCAACCTGGCATACTTTTTGCCCGGTTAGTTCACTTTCATAGGGTTTGAGGTGTTCAAAAGCAAAGAATACCTCGCGGGTAGCTTTGGCTTTAACAGCCCGTTCAATTTTATCGGCGGCTTTTCGAATTTCGGGGCCTTCAGGCATTGGCGATATTTATTCTTTGTGCCAGAGTTTAATGGTTTTATCAGAGCTGGCGCTGGCCATAAATCGACCACTGGGGTGAATTGCGATCGCAGTCACCGAATTTCCATGGTCTAAAAACGTCTCCACCAGTTCTCCGGTTTTAGCATCCCAAACCTTGATGCTGCTATCTCCGCCAGCACTGACGACGGTCCGTTGATTGGGTGCGATCGCCACCGCATTGACCTCACGGGTATGGCCCTTCAGCGTGTGGATCAAATTGCCAGACCGCAAACTCCACAGCTTGATGCAACGATCCTTGCTTGCACTCGCAATCAAACGCCCATCGGCACTGATGACAACATCATTCACAGAATTCAAGTGACCAGAAAGAACCCGAAAAACCTCACCAGTCCCCAGCTGCCAAAGACGAATTTTGTTATCAAAACCACCACTGACCACCAGTTCTTCATCGGGGGATATATCAACACAGCGAATCATCCCTGCATTGCCCGACAACACCTTGGCAAGCTTACCTTGCTCTAAATTCCACACCCCAACAGTACGGTCTTCGCTGCCACTAATCAATATGGAGCTTCGCCGACCAATAGCCACTGAGGTCACATCGTGGCGGTGGCCCTTGAGAATGTGCAATAAGCTGCCTGTGCCCGCATTCCACAGACGAATGGTGTCATCATCGCTACAGCTGGCCAGGATCTGTCCACGAGGACTAAAAGCCAGCCCATTAATCCCCCGCACATGGCCAGTTAAAGACGTGATTAAGGTGCCCGTCTGTAGATCCCAAATATTAACGGTGTCATCCAATCCCCCACTGGCAAGCACCATAAATTTGGGGTTGAAGGCCACCGTTGAAACCCATGAATTGTGTCCTTCCAGGGTATGGGTGCAAACCCAATGCGACGGACCACTCCGCGGGCCAGACGTCTGCGATTTAGTCGGTATTCCAGAAGAGATGCGGCTCTTAGACGATCCCAAAGAACCGGTAGAAGGCCGACCCAGGCTCATGGGGCCTGAGGGAATACCTGAAACCGGGCCAGATTGGCCCTTAGACACAGGCCTAGATTGTCCTTTAGAGACCGGACCCGAACGTCTACCTGACACCGGCCTGGATTGTCCTCGAGAAACAGGCCCAGATTTTTGTCCTGACATGGGACGAGACTGTCCCATCGAAACTGGCCCAGAACGCCGTCTGCCCGGTACTGCACCTGATCTAGGCTGGCCCGATTTAGGCTGGCCCGATTTAGGCTGAGAAGTCGATCTCGATTGCGATATCGGCCCAGATTGTGCCTTAGAGATCGGTCTATTGCCAGACTGTCTAGGGGGCGGAGCGGTGGGGGGATGCTCTGCTCTAAACTCTGGGCTGAGTTCTTGGTTAATTAGCTGTTCGTTAAGATTGCGGCTGACATCTTGGCCAGTGCTAATGGCATCCGACAGCAGGCTACCCGTATCGGCGGGTCGTTGCCGAGTCCAACCTGGCACTGACCGGTGATAGGCTGGCAACGCCTCCAACTCTTGTAAAACTTCTGCAGCAGATCGGTAACGCTCATTAATAAAATCCTTGAGCATCCGATCGAGAATGGCTGCCAGTTCAGGGGTAACAGACCGACCTGATCCTATTAAATGTTCTTGCCACAGCCAGCGGCCTTCGAGGGGGCTATAGAGCTTTTCAGGCTTACGCCCAGTCATTAGGCAAATGCAGGTTGCTCCCAGACTATAGAGATCGCTAGATGGATAGGCCTCACCACTGCGTAGTTGCTCAATGGGGGAATAGCCCTCAGTGCCGATGCGAGTCCCCGTATGATCTTTATCATTGGAGAGTGAAACTTCTAGCTGCTTAGCAATACCAAAATCAATCAGAACTGGTTTGTTATCTTTCTGACGGGAAATAATGTTGGTCGGATTAATATCCCGATGCACAACATTACGATCATGGATAAACTGCAGCACTGGTAGCAGGTAGTTCAATAACCTACGAACCTTGGCCTCATCAAACGGTCCTTCCTTTTTTACCTCTTGCAGTAAGGTATTCCCTTCAATGATCTGCTGTACCAGGTAAAAATTTCCCTGCTGTTCAAAATAGGCAAGCAGGGACGGGATCTGTGGATGCTCCCCCAATTCGTTCAAACGGACAGCTTCCTGATTAAACAAAGTGAGAGCTTTGTCAAAGGTTTTATTACTGGATTGACGTGCGAACTGCTTAATGACACAGCGCGTATTCAGGCGATCAATGTCTTCCGCCAAATAAGTTTTCCCAAACCCCCCTTGTCCCAAGGGTTTTATCGGTCGATAGCGATTACGAAGTAACTCTGTGAGAGGGCTGCCACAAGACTGACACACAGTGACCCCATCAGGGTTTACTGGCACCAAGCAATCAGGATTTAAACAGCAGATCATCTCAACAGGCAGGACGGCTAATGGTGACGCAAGCGGGAACGCTACTCTACTTTACCTATCAACCCATCTTTAGGGTGGCTGATTTTAGCAATGGCGTAGGTAATTTCCGAGGAGTAAGGAAATTATCCTTATCAGTCGTATCATTTCTTCATAAAAGCACTGCTTTGGGCACAAAAAGTCAGCCTTTGCCAATAATCAAAATTACAGTGACCCAGAATGCTATGCAGGCTGCTGATGAGTTATGACAGCTGAACCCTAATCCGTTAAAGGGTATCATTGGGACGTCTCAGATATAGCCTTTATAACAACGTCTATTGCATATGACTGACTCCAGTACTTCAGGGATACAACGTATTTTGGTGTTGGGTGGCACAGGAAGCATTGGACGTGCCGCAGTCGCTGCATTGGTAAAGCGCGGTCACGAAGTCGTCTGTATTGCTAGAGCAAAAGCTGGTAGCGGTGGTCGATTAACACAAGAGAAAACCACTCGCCTTTTGCAAGGTGCCGAGGTCCTCTTCGGTGACGTTACAAATACTACGTTTCTGGCTGAACACGTTTTCCGAGAACAACAGTTTGATGCAGTGCTGTCATGCTTGGCATCGCGGACGGGAGAGCCGAAAGATGCCTGGGCTATTGACTATCAGGCCCATGCAGACGTTCTATCCTTGGCGAAAGAATCCGGAGTGACGCAGATGATACTATTATCTGCAATTTGTGTGCAAAAGCCACGGCTTGTATTTCAGCATGCCAAGCTTAAGTTTGAACAAGAGTTAATAGAATCGGGGTTGACCTATTCTATTGTTCGACCGACTGCATACTTTAAATCACTGGTCGGACAGGTAGATCGGGTAAAAAAGGGAAAGTCTTTTTTGCTGTTTGGTGACGGCAAACTAACCGCTTGCAAGCCGATCAGCGATGCTGACTTAGCTGAGTATATGGCAGATTGTTTGGAAGACGTTTCACTACAGAACAAAGTGCTGCCTATCGGCGGACCGGGACCCGCAATTACGCTGTTGGATCAAGGGGAATATCTTTTCAAGATATTGGACCGCAAACCCAGCTTTAGGAGCGTACCAGCTTCGTTATTGAGCGGGGTGGCGGCGGTTTTGGAGGGTCTAGGTAAGGTTGTACCGCCGTTGGCTGCAAAGGCTGAGTTAGCACGGATCGGACATTACTATGCGACAGAATCGATGTTAGTGCTCAATCCTGAGACGGGGCTCTACGATGCTGATGCCACACCTGAGACAGGGAGCGATACGCTATTTGAGTATTTGCAGCGCCTTATTGACGGCAGCGAAACTGCTGATCGCGTCGATTACGACTTGTTTTAAGGCTCATTAGTTATTCGTTTTCAAGACCTTGTGTCAATTTAATGACAATAAGATTGAGATTGAGATTCAATTTAGGTTAGAGATTGTAGGAAAAGAAAGATTAGTTACCTACATCCTGTGTATATGGAAATCTTGCTAGTCGATGATGAGATAGAACTCACCGAACCGCTCGGTAGAGTACTGCGGCGTGAGGGATATAAGGTGCAAGTTGCCCATGATGGTGAAACTGGTTATGAGTTAGCAGCTAATAGCCAGTTTGACTTATTGATTCTGGATTGGATGATGCCAGGGTTGAGTGGGTTGGATATGTGTCGGCAGTTGAGAGAGCAACACTTGACCACCCCAGTTCTTTTTCTCACTGCAAAAGACACTCTAGATGATCGTGTAGACGGTCTTGATGCCGGGGCAGACGACTATTTAGTGAAACCTTTTGAACTGCGGGAGTTGTTGGCCAGGGTGCGGGCGTTGTTGCGTCGTCCCCCCATCCGCGAAGAGACTCAAATAACAACTTTACAGTATCAAGATTTAATTCTAGATAGTGCGAATCAAATTGCTAGACGGGGGGGGGGGATTCTGCCGGAACGTATCATTGAGCTATCCGAAAAAGAAGCTCAGATTCTGGGCTATCTAATGCAGTACCCTGATCAGCTACTGACCCATCAGCAGATTTACGATGCTGTCTGGGGCACCAGCGGTCAACCTAGCAGTAATGCCCTTGCGGCTCAGATGCGTTTGTTGCGCCGCAAGGTAGAACATTATGGTGAAGTGACCTTAATTCATACAGTCTATGGCAAAGGGTATCGATTTGGCTCTCCATCGGAGCCTGTATAACAGTATGCGATATTCGTTATCACGTTTGCTATGAAGCATATAACCAGTTCGCTTGTCGACTACGCAAGAGCGAATTGGCTAATGGCCTGGTCGAAGATAGATTTTGTTACTCCTAGTAAACGGGATAAATCACTCACAGTATAGCTATCGATTTGTTTTGTCAGCGTATTGTGCGAAAACTGGGCAAACTCCCACAGTTTTCCGTCTGTCACTATGCCGTAAACGGGTGTATCTGCACCGTTAATATGAGCTACCGCAATTAGTTGTGCCAGACATTGGCCCCAGCCTTGTTCAAAATCGTTTTTCTTCGCCTCTACAACTATGATAATTGGAGTTTCCAGCATGGTTTTACCCAATGGGGAGCGCTTGGAAACTAAATAGTCGGGAGTGCCGTTGAGTTTACCATCATAGGCAATTGATTTTTGTACCCAGAGGGAAGTGCGCTGATAGTAGTGCTTATAGACCTCTCGCAAAATTGGAAAGATAATGGCTTCACATCTTGCTGCTTCTGAAGCAAAAATATCAATATTTTTTTGATTGAAGTCAAATTCGTCTAAAAAAACTTGAGAAGGACTGTAATCAGCAGGTTCAATAAAATTAAGTTCTTCGTACCTTGTTTGATATTCAGTTTGTACTTGAGTGATGCTTTTGTAATCGCTAAAAGCCATGGCTAGATAAAGACATCAAGTCGTTAAACCGTCGCTGTATGCCCTTATTCTAGCTAAGTGCTTAAATCCCATTATCAGTGTTGCAGCAGCTGCATGTCGTTGTAACGTAAGCGTCCCATAGCTTATTCAGCTGCGGGCATGCCTTCGCCATGATTCATGTCACCGTGATCCATGCCACTGTGGTCCATGCCACTGTGGTCCATCATCAATTCCATGCTGGTGGGACCAGATGCTTTGAGCCCCATGGATACTAGACCAGATGTTAGTAGCCCCATGGTGACAAGGCCGGTCGACAGTACCCCCATGGAGATGATGCCGATGGAAATAATACCGTGGGAAATGACGCCAATAGAGATAACGCCATGGGCAGAAATTCCGACTGCAACGATGCCATGAGCACCGATCCCCATGGAGAAAAGCTTTCTTTTCTTGCGCGGGGTTACAGGTTCTGTAGTGGGGGTGCTGTCTATCACAGGTCGATGCATAGAGTTAACCCAGCGATATTAGTGCCCTAGACAAGAATATGTCAAAAGACAGCCTGTCATAGAAGCGCAGCTTACCCCTTCAGTATCAACCTTTAACGCCGCTGCTAGCCTCGCTAGGGACAATGTAACGCTGCATAATCACAAAAAAGAGCAGGATTGGGGCAGTGGCAATGACGGAACCAGCCGCAATTAAGCGCCAATCTAGGGAGAAGCTGCCGGCTAATCGGGCAACTCCCAAGGGGAGGGTGTAATATTCAGGTCGATTGAGCACGAGTAGCGGCCACAGGAAATCGCCCCAGGAGCCAATAAAGACGAAAATGGCTAAGGTTACCAGGGCGGGACGCACAGACGGAATCATAATGTGCCACCAGATGCCAAGCTCTGAGCACCCATCAATGCGGGAGGCTTCTTCAAGTTCTTTGGGCACGTTCTGAAACGCCTGACGCATCAGGAAAATGCCAAATGCAGAGGCAATGGCTGGAAAAATCACGCCCAGATAGCTATTGGTGAGGCCCAGCTGTACGGTGAGAATGTACAGCGGAATCATCACAATTTGGAACGGGATGAGAATAGTGGCAACTATCAGTGAGAATATCAGCTCTCGCCCGCGAAAGTTTAGCCTGGCTAAGGGATAGGCTGCTAGGGAACAGAACAGTAAGTTCAAAACCACTGTAATGGTCGCAATCAGAGTGCTGTTAAAGAAGTAGCGGCCAAAGGGATTGGTCTGCCATACGTTGACAAAATTTCTAAAGGTCGGCTCTTGGGGGATAAACCGAGGTGGGAATTCGAAAATGTTTTCGGTACCTGATTTGAAAGCGGTGCTGATCAGCCAGAGGAGGGGCAGCAGCATTGCGATCGCAATTCCCCCCAAAAGCGCATAAATCAAGACAACTTCCCACCAACGCTTTTGCTTTAGCACGGTCTATCCCCTTAGCCAAACGAGCGTTTTTGCATGAGCCAAAACCCAGCAAAAGACTCCGAGTCAGGATTATCTTGCACCGCCACAAAATGCACCTGATTCGCCTCCTCCTTAGCAGCCATGAACCTCTCAGCTTCCTGCTTCAGTTCAGGCCGATTCAGACTGGCCATAATCCAAGTGTCATTGCTGCCAGTTTCTAGCAACAGCTGGGATATCTGACCGATTTGCACATCCAAATAAGCCATCTCCAACCCTGACATCCAGCCCGCTAATGGCAGGGCTCGTTCTGAAAAAATCAGGATGCCAGGCACCATGGTATCAGGACCAATCCCAGCCAGTTCCAGGGGAAACGCCTCACCAAAGCCAATCTCCCACTCTGGCATATCGGCAAATTCCTTCGCTGGCAGGCTGACCATGGCCCAGCGCTGCCCTATTAAGGCATCAGGTAAAGGTCGAGCAACTTCCACAGGTTGCACTGTCGCAGGTGATTTCCCCTCCTGGTAGCCAGGTTGCTGGGGATAAAAATTTTCCTGCCGGTCTTCAAGCCAGGTCTGTAGAGTCAAGGTACGACGACTGAGACGAGCCGAAACACCCAGTTCATCACAGGCACGCTTGATCATATTCTGCATCTGATAGCGAAAGAAGCGAATCTGTGTGGGAGATTCTCCTGATTTTTCAATGGCTTCCTCTATCGCCTGTTGTAACTCAATGGAGTTAACCTGCTTGTTCGAAAGGAATTTACTGTAGCGAATCCTAGAGCTATCAGCAACGGATTGTGCCCCATCACAGAGAAGCACTTCCCATCGTTTTTTTTGATTGTCATCTAAGACCGGGCGCGAGTAAAAATCCAGTTCCCATACGCTACCCATTAACCGTCTTGCTCCGCCAGTAGTTTGCCTGGATCTGCAGCTCGTTCAGGAGCTTCAGCCATTAGTTTATCAGCCTCTTTAAGAATCTCGCCAGGATACTTTTCTAACACCTTGGTGGAAAGGCTGATACGACCTCTCTCTTCATCCAGGTTCAGTACCACCGCCTTAACCGGCTGTCCTACTTCAAAGACATCGCCAATGGAGGGCACAAAACTCTTGCTGATTTGTTTAACATGGAGCAGACCTCGCACACCATCAAAATCAACAAACACACCAAAGGGTTTAATGGAACCGACTTTGCCATCGATCAGCTGACCTGGATTGAGTTGACCTAAAGCAGTGGTGCGAGCCGCATTACGGCCTGAGAGCACCAGCTTATTATTTTCTTCGTTAACTTCTAGAAATGCGACAGAAATTGTGTGCCCTACCAATGTGGTCAGATCCTCAGGAGGGTTCACCAGATGAGAGCGAGGGACAAAACCACGCAATCCTTCCACATCTGCGATCACGCCCCCCTTATTCGTGCCGGTAACAGTGACATCAAGGATGTCTTTATTAGCTTCACGTTCTACCAGGTGGGCCCAAACTTCCTTAATTTCTAATTTACGAATGGACAGAATTACCTGACCGTTGGCATCCTGATCACGCACAATCAAAAACTGCCGTTCACTGCCAATGGGCACTGCTTCTTCGAGAGTGACGCTAGAGCTAACGGAGGCTTCACGGGCGGGAAGGAAGGCTGCTGCTTTACCACCAATGTCTATATAAGCACCATCGTCAGTATGGCTATCCACTTTGCCCGTAACAACTGCTCCCTTTTGGAAGTTAAAGTCATGTTGATCAAGGGCCTTGAGAAAATCGTCAGCAGAAAAGGTCAACGGTCTATGGCCTGTCAGGACAGGCTCCCATAAAAAAAGTCAGTTTTCCAAGTGTAAGCTAATTTTCGCGTACCGAAATCTTAATTTTTAGGTGTGGTAAGACGTAGGCTGGGTACAGCCATTTGGTTTGCCCTTTAAGCAACTATAGAAAACGTTAAAACCCAACAAACCCAACTCTTAATAAAAGAACACCGTAATCAACCCATCGTCTCGGCAAATAATGCCTTTACCTTTTCCCAAGCATCGGCGGCAGCATCGGGATTGTAGCTACCGCGCCGATCGCAGAAAAATCCGTGGGCGGCACCTTCGTATTCAAAAATTTCATGGTCGATATTGGCCGCTTGTAGAGCTGAACGTATTTGCTCAACTGCTTCAGTCGGAATAGAGCCATCTTCGCTGCCAAAGAAGCAGTAAAGGGTGCCGGTAATGTGTGGGGTGCGATCTAAAGCAACAGGGCCAGGGCCAAAGGCCGTGTCGGGAATACCCGCACCATAGAAGGATGCGATCGCATCCGTATCCCTTAGAGTGGCTGCCAAATAGGCCACATGGCCACCAAAGCAAAAGCCAATACAGCCAACACCACCATCTTTTACCTGGGGCAGGGTCTTGGAGTAGTTGATAGTGGCTTGGATATCGCTAAGTAGTTCATCAGCTTTGGTTTGCACCTTATACTGACGGCCCACCTGAATATCTTCAGACGTATAACCAGTTTCAAAGCCAGGGGCCTGTCGATGGTACAGCGCGGGGGCGAGGGCGACATACCCTTCTCTGGCGATCCGTTCGGTCACATCGCGAATGTGGCTATTGACTCCAAAAATTTCCTGTAGGACAACGACTGCGCCAAAAGGACCATCACCGTCGGGCATGGCGACATAGACCGGGAGAGTCATATCATCGCTTTTGACCTCAATGGTTCGAGTCTCAATCGTTGGAGTGGTCATGGTTCCATTGCTCTAGTTTATCGCTCCTATTCTGCCGCCCCATGGCCTCTTTGTCCCTTGCACATCTGTAAACGGTATCTGAGGGGATGGCAGTGAAGCATGCCATCAATATTCGGGTTCCTAACCACAAGTCAGACCAAAGATCATTTATTAAGCAGCGCCTCGACTGTGAACTTTTGTTTCCTATGACAGTTAAATGACAATTGTCACATCTCAAAACCCGGTTTCGCGAGTAACCTCTATGTAATGTTGGGTAGCCTGGTTGTGGTTGGAGCTATTTCTAGGTACCAAACCGCATAAATTTTCTTACTAGACGGCAACTGAGCGCGATCTATGGTGCAATTTCACATTCAGACTGATAGCGAAATTCCAGCTTCTACCCAGCTCTACGATCAGATTTGGTTTGCGATCGCATCCCGCCAATATCCACCTGGATATCGGTTGCCCAGTACTCGTCAGTTGGCCATGCAGACAGGGCTACACCGCAATACCATCAGTAAGGTATATCGCCAGCTGGAGGAAGCCGGAGTCGTTGAAGCCCAGCCCGGCTCTGGTATCTATGTGCGCACCCAGGGCAGCGTAGAAATTGACAAGCCCCGGTCACCGCTACTGGCCCAGTTCCCGAAGGCCCAGGAACTGGTAGAAAGCAGTTTGGATGAATTACTGCGTCAGGGTTGCTCTTTGCATCAGGCCCGCGAGCTATTCTTGGGAGAAATTGACTGGCGGCTACGCTGTAGTGCCCGAGTGTTGGTCACCACACCCCGTCAGGATATTGGTGCAGGTGAGCTCATGGTGCGCGAACTGGAGCAGGCACTACGAATTCCCGTACAGCTAGTGCCCCTGGAAGAACTGGAGGATGTGCTGTCCCAAACACGTTCCGGGACCGTTGTGACCAGCCGCTACTTCATTAATGAAGCAGAAGCGATCGCAGCACCGAAGTCTGTGCGGGTGATCCCCATCGATATTTACGACTATGCCGAAGAGCTAGGCCAGCTGAAGGATCTCCCGAAAGACACTTGTCTGGGACTAGTCAGTCTCAGTTCAGGGATTCTCCGAGCCGCTGAGGTACTCTCCTACAGTTTGCGTGGCGATGAGATTCTGGTAATGACAGCACAAACCGAAGATGAACAAAAACTCTCGGCGGTTGTGCGCAGTGCCCAAACCATCGCTGCCCTAGACAAAGCCAGCTTCCCAGCCATTAAAGAAGCCTTGCAAGCAGCTCGAGAAGACATCATCCGCCCACCAAAAGTGTTCTGCTGTGAAAACTATATCGGTGAGAAATCCATCGAAGTGTTAAAGCGAGAATTGGGCCTGGATTAATTAGACGTCCCAGTCAAGTTGGCAGCGTCTACAGCATCAGATGTCTGTAGCTGAAGTAAAGCCACTTGCTCTTCTTGGGGTTGAGCATTTAGAAATAAAGACTCAATAATGCCTGCCTGTTTCTTAAATATTGCCCGTTCATGAGGTAGGAGCTGTTCTAGGATTGTTTTGATAATTGTTTGTACCCCAAAGTTAACCAGCTTCCATTGAACATCAGTTAATGAGAACACCTGTAGGCATAGCGGCAAGAGTTGTTTCTCGATCACCGATGAACTATCCTCCAAAACACATAGCCAAATGTAGGCCTGAAACATATTTAGATCACGTAGGCTAGAGGCTTGAACAGCCGCAGATTGAATTCTGCCTTGACTACTAATGTGTTTAGGGAAAGTTTGTAGCGCCTGCTGATAGGTATATGCCGAGATTGAGCTTATCTGCGGCATCATTTTTCTTGCTACAGCGAGTGACTGCGTCATATTGGATGTGGATGGAACGATTGAACAGATGCGTTGCCATGGCATACACATCAACTCGTCTAAGACATGTAGATAGGGAACCAACCAAGTGCAATCATAGGGAGTGAGATGACTTAAAATTCGTTTTCGGGTCAGATGTAGTTGGGTTGTCATAAACCCAACTAGATGATGATTGACAGATGAAAAATAGACAGCTTTGAGTTCGCGTAATAGAGGACCCACCGTCAGCATCAAGCTTGCAAAGTGGGGAATGACTAGGTCTACGGCCTCTAACCGCCTCTCCTCTGAGTCAATCACATGTATATAGTCAACAATAGGTGAAAAGATAAAAGATTTTTCGTAGGAATCAATTAATACTGCATAAATTTGCTTAATTTTAATGCTGAGTTCCTGTAATTCCCAACTATCAGGAGAAGGCGAAAGTTTTTTTGATAGAAGTTGTTGTGTGTCTACAGCTGCTAGAGCACAGTCCGATTCTAAATGATGATTAATATTAAAAGAGGTAGCTTGGCGTGCTTCATCGGTGATTGATGACCGCAGACGCTGCTCAACATGATTTCTAACGTGATGAGAAATCTTATCGAACTCTGGTAGGTACCGGGCAATCCATATCTTCAGTAGTTCATTGTTGATGTCAGCTCCTGCAGCTTGAACGCGCTTGAACTCATACATGCTGAAGAAAATTTAATGTGCTAATTATGATCTACGCTGTGATATATTGCTTTTCTAAAATGTTTAGCACCTATCCTCTCAGCGTAGATCTAAGGTTTTATAAAGTTGCTGGCGCAACTAAACTACATCCGTAAATTCTTTTCAATCTGGCGTAGTTTAATCCGAGCTAGACCTAAATTAGCCTTCTCTCGATCCAGCACGAGGTAAAAGAAGACACCTTCAGCTAAATCGCATATACGCAGCAAATGATATTGGTTTGCAAGAGTAATTAGGATGTCTTCAATGGGTGATGTAATCCCTAGCCCTTCACGAGCTCTATTTTTAGCCTTAATCACTTCGGCGTTAAGAGCAACGGCTTGTTCTAACTTAACAGAAGAGAAAGTTTGTTCATTCCGACTAGCTTGTCCCAGTGAAAAACCTGTACTCCAATCTCCAATAGCGGCTCCGATAGTGCCGTCGATATTTAGAGCACTTTGAATAGATTCTTTAATATTGTCCATATACGGTAAATAACCTCAATAATGATTGTTCAAGTTACAGGTGGGATATACGTGAGTTCTAATAAATTAAATTACTGCAACAACTTTCGAGAGGCCACAGTTATTCTGATTGTTAGAACAAAGAGATTTAGATTTTGCACAGTAAATGCACCGATTGCTGCCATTTCTCGATAAATATCATTCTCTCGCCGTATATTCAATGACATAATCTAGCTTATACATTGAGAATCATCTATCTTTTATTAGCTTGTCAGTTTGCTAGAAAGCAAGCAATATTCTAAGAGTCATCTTATTTATGTCTTAACATATGGACATCATGATTTAAAGTTTAAGCTAGTTACATGATAAAAAACCTGTTTTTAAGGCCCAAAACCCTTTTCATGAGATAAGTTTCAGGATTAAATTAAATCTCTCTCATGAATCTTATGAACAATAAAGTTTTTGCCGCAGTTAATTTCTTAATTACTTTGTTTGGCAAAAACCTAGTAAGAGGCTGAGAGAGCACAATACTATTCGAAATAATTTGGCATTTTTACCTGGCTTTCTGACTGGGTAAAGGTTGATGCTAATCGACAGATTGATAAGGAATAACGCTGGGATGTCTAATCGCAGGGAACGATTTAACTAACGATGCAGAACAAGCTAATGCTAAGGGCAGGAACCTTTCCCTGATAGCCAAATCTAACAGAACTCTGTGAGCTCAACGATTGTAGTTCATGCGTGCTTTGCTAACGATGGCTGTACTGTATGCATGTTTAACCAGTTGGGCTCTCCTAATGCTCTATGCTCGGTGGAGGCAGTCACGAGTCGTGATTCGATGCCTGCCCAAATTTGAGGCGATACTCTGACAGCCATTTGCTTGCACCGTACCATCAGCTCACAGATGTAAAAGTAATCAGCCAGTGCTTGGGCATCCGTCGGTGATAAATGCCAATCATCGGGAGAAATACCTAGGCTACTAAACCATAGCTTGAGAACTCTGGCTTGAAATATCTGTTTTTGATACTCAGACGTTTCTTGGGTAGGAATGCTGGATTTAAGTGTTTGCAACCCTTTAAGTAGGTCTAAGCAATTGACAGAGGTGAAGATATTAAGGCGAGCAAAGCGTTTAGCGAGGGTAATACCCCGTGAGATCGCACGGGTAATATCTAGATCAGACTTATGAACACGGGTAAGGGCATGGTTAAGGGTTAGCGTCCGTGCCAGATTCATCTCAATTATGCGAGCATGGTCTGGATCAAGGACCAAGGCTAAGGCGCGAGCCCGCTCAAGGATATGGGTGCGAGCCAGGTCACGATTGAGTTCGCGATTCAGGGCCAGAGCCAGGTAAATAGCGGCTACTCGTTTAGCCACAGGACGAAAGCTACCCAGGGAGTTATTGGTTGATGCAGCTGCCCACTGCCCCAGACGTTGCAGCTTGATAGAGTTAAGGCATTGGTTCGCCTTGTGTTCGAGAGCTTCTAACAAATGGTTTGCCCCTTGTTTACCGGTCAATAACCCTGGCGTTAACAACAACACTTCACGCCAGCGTCTATCGGTGGCATGGGCCGCAATCACACTATCCCAGTGGTGATTATCTGCCAAACATTGAGCCGTGAGATATTCTTGCAAAGTCAGATGAGAGAACGAATAAGCATCTTCAGCACGCTCTACTAAAATACCTTGCTGCACCTCAATGGCTTGTAAGACAGCTTCCCCATCTAGAATTTTGGGTACATTTAGATTGCTAGCCAAAAAGTCTTTAATTTGAGCTGTTAGCTCTCGCCGCGAGAAAAATAAACGATTGGACTCAAAGCCAGCAAAGGCAATTTCAGATAACAGTCCTTCTTCCAGCTCAATACTCAGACCTTCATAGATTTCATCGCGATTGATCCGCTTTTCTGCGGCCCATTCCTCTAAAAGGATACGTAATGCCCGTTGATACAGGCTGCTACGATTAGCAGGAAATCGCTGTGAGCGGTCGTAGACAAGGCATAGAAAGGTTAACAGTAGGGGAGTGTGGGCTAACTCTTTGGCAGCTCTATTTTTCTCTTCTTGTAATGTCTCCCAGCATCTTTGGCTGGTGCCACGTTCTGCATCTTGTGCACTACTAAACCAATTTTTAATAAATTGCTCGATTTGTTCATTGTCAAAATCGGCCATACCCACATCACTAAACCGAGTAAAACCACCGTGGTAGGCTGCGGTTCGGCACGACCCTATAAATCGGTTTTGATCATAGCGATCAACAAAATTCTGGATAGTGCAGATAACATTATCGAGATTTGCAGTGGGCACCTCATCCAGACCGTCCAATAAAATCAGCAATTTCCCCTGTCTTAGGGCCTGTTGAACAAATTCATTAGGGGCAGGAAAACCACAGTGACGAAACTCCTCGGAGATCAGCATTTCAATGTCAATGTTATCGGTCTCAAAGCGTTTCAGTTCCAGTAACACAGGAATCTTTCGATGGTGATATGCGACGTGTCCGTGATGAAATGTTCGTAATGCTTCCAGACCTAACTTACGCAGGAATGTTGATTTGCCTGCTCCGGGTGCACCTAAAACCATCAGATATTGCTTTTCGTTAGCCACATCAATACCCGAACGTTTTTCATTACTGTTACGTCGGCCAATGGAGCTACGAAATCGAGTTTTTCGATACTGTTGTTCTAATGCCTGAGGAGATTCAAACCCTAGAACATCATCTTCATCAAGAAATTTTACGCCTGTGTAAACCTTTGCAAGGTCTACGGGTTCGCGCATTCCTAACACTTTTAGCTGGCAGTGACGCTGCCTGTAGGTATGAACATATTTCCTTGATGCATTAAAGAATAGGTTGCGTATTTCAGCAACAGCCTGACTGCCGACTTTCGGCAAAAGATTAAATGCAAAGCTGGCAATGCCGTCCGCGACTGGTTCCGCCAGCAGTTCTAAACCGGTCATATTCGTTGATTGTTACGCCATGAACCATTGTGCCAATGTTCTGCATTCTCGGGGAGAGGGGGAAGTGACCTGGTTATCTACGCTCAGGGGGTAAGACACTTGGTGTTAAGTCGATAGTGTAGGGCTCGTAGACAAGATAGAAGATCCTCGCATACTCAGAAAGTATAGATTGCATTATTCTTCGCTTACTTTGTACGTAGGTGATTCTAATTAGTTACAGATGTCAAGACCCCTTCCGTCCCCATTTTTTGGGAAGACTAGCTCCGAAGCCCTCCAAGATTGGGAGTTTTGAGAGTAACTTCTAGAGGTTAAACAGCTTGTATATATTTTAAAAGAATTGAACTGAGCTCCTTAATTGGAAAATAAAACCTCTGATAATTTTGTTTTTAGGATTGATGATTTTATTGTTATGAATATTGAGTGTAAGGCTATCAACAATCTCATTGGGTAAATGGTAACAACTGGATAGTGTTGCAATTTAAGATCACCTTGCGGAAAAATCCCATCTCACCGGGGATCACTAGACAAGTAAATTCTGAAAATCGTATGCAACGACTAGCAAAAATCGGGCAGCGACTGCTGCCATGGTTACTGACTGCGCTCATTCTGATGACCGTAGGCGGTTTACCCGCGTTGGCTCAAGGGGCCTCTACACCACCACGCATCATAACCGTAACCGGTCATGGCCATCACACAGCACCGACTACCCTAGCAGAAATCACCTTAGGAATATCTGATAAAGGCGATAGTGCAAAAGCGACCTACACGCAGCTAGCAAAGCGCACGTCTGCGATCGCAAAAACCTTGAAAGCCCGCAAAGTCGACAATATTAAGACATCTAATGTTCATCTTGACTTCAAATATGGTCGTGATGGCAAACCGCAAAAAGATGAGTATGAGGCCTATAGAAACATAGAATTTCAGGTACCTGCCGACGAAATTGGGGTGTTGGATAATGCGATCGCACTCAACATAGACCGTATTCAAAACATTCGCTATCTAGCCACCGAAAAAGACCTCCTAGCCGCCCGCGATCAAGCCCTAGAAAAAGCAATTACCGATGCCCAAGCCCAAGCTAAAGTAGCCCTCGACCAGCTGGGCTTTAGCCTTGAAGATGTAGTCGATATCCAGGTGAACGATGCCATCACCCAAGCACCGGGAGTTGATGCTGTTCCTAAAGGTGATGGCTATGCCAGCGGTAGTTGGTCTACTGCCAGCAGCCTGGCCGTAGAAGATGGGGCGCAGGCTGTGGATGTGCAAGTGACATTGAAGGTGCAGTATTAGAGACTGCTGGGCACTCCCCATTTCCCACGCCCTAAATTACTAGGGACCTCACTGCTGCTGTTGCTGTTTCCAGGTGTCAGTTAGTAAGCCAGAATAGCCCCAGTCTTCTTCTTTAATTTCCTGGATGACGATGTGAATGTGCTCGGGCTTTTTCCCTAGCACACGTACTAAAGAATCAGTCACATCCTTGACTAGCGCTTCTTTCTGAGCTCGCGTTGCCCCAGCTGTAATCTGAATATTGACATATGGCATAGCGATAGTTGAGGAGTAATATAGTGGCGAAGGGTGCTGTGTCTATTGTATGTTTTCCCACTGGATTGATGACCGGCTACAGTTGCGATCGCTCCAGCTAACCGATGCTAATGAGCTTTTTGCACTCACCGATGCAAACCGCGACTATCTGCGTCGGTGGTTGCCATGGCTAGATAGAACAACGACATCAGCTGATACCAGAAACTTTATTCGCAATGCGATAGAACAGTTTGGCGATACGGAAGGAGTTGTTGCAGCCATCTGTTACAACAATTGTATCGCAGGCATCATTGGTTACAATCACATTGATTGGGACAACCGCATTGGCCATATGGGCTACTGGCTAGCATCTTCTCATCAAGGCAAAGGGATAATGACCCGGTCCTGCCAGTATATGGTTGACTACTCATTTGCCACCCTCTATCTCAATCGCATTGTGATTTGTTGTGCCACTGGTAACAGACGCAGTCGAGCCATTCCTGAGAGATTGGGCTTTACCCATGAAGGCACTGCCTGCGAAGCAGAGTGGCTATATAATCGCTTTATTGATCATGAAGTTTATGCCATGTTGCGCAGCCACTGGCAACGTCACGAAGAGTTTTTATAGGCAATTACCAACAGAGAACAAAGAATTGTTGATGCTGTTGTTGCTTAACGATTGTTAGTCACTGGATAAAGCTCTAAACCATAGCGATAAAGAGCAACGGGGCGATCCATTGCCTTAAAGTAATCCGGATCTTGGGGTGATAAATATATGGCCGTCATCTGGTCGGCCACAATATGATCTTCTTGGTAATGATAGGCCGTTGTGTTTTCCACTTCGTTTAAGTAGACCGTTGGTCGGCCACCCCGAAAAAACTGTTGAAAGACTTCAGTGGTGATAAACGTATGGTTGTCAGGCTGTTCTACTGCTCGTCCGGTCACTGTAGACACCAGCTGCTGATTGTCCTTTAAGAAGGTAATTTGACGATTGGGATCTTCAGGATCAACGTTAACAGCTTTAACCCAATCATCTCCTAAATATGCTTTGGCCAGACTCATGCCATTAAAAGCACGATCTGACACCACACCTTCTGTCGTTTTTAATGGCCGATTGAGAAATTTACCCTGGGCAACCCGTGTCTTTTGAAAGTGAATATCCGCTTCAATGGGCATATCCAAAAACTGACGATTCCCTTCAAATCCTGGTGTAATCACCTCTGGGGCGACTGGTGCTGCCATGGTCAAAAGCGTTGAGGTCATCCGCCATGAACCGTCCATCCAAGCTGGGTAGACCAGGTCCTCTGCTGATGGCTGTACAGGTGGTTTGGTGGACCAATGGGGAAACGCCGAGACTCGCTCAGCCAGGGGGGTGGCCATGGCTTCACCGCTACACAGCAGCCATACTAAAAATAGCAGTGTGAACCAGACGAGTTTGCGCCGTAGCCGCAGTCGTTGTCGCTGTCGCAGCAGCTTCAGAAAAAAACGATGCATGATTGGGTTGATGACCATAGCACCAGTTTAGTCCTATTAATAGCTGGGAAGGCTGAAAGAATCAGCTGATGCAGTCATCAGATGACTGCATCAGGAGTAATTCTAAATTATCGACAGTGATTGGAAAAAGCCGCTGTAGCCTTTAGATACGGGCCTTGATGATGAGCCATGGTTAACTGATGGATAATCAAATTTTGCTCAAAGAAGCGCTAACGGATGAGCTGGGTGTGCTCTACACAAATATTACTCAGCTGACTGATGTAAAGTCCTTGCCAGAGGACGATTTACAACTGCTACGTGGGCTAGTCTCGGTATTGCAGTTTGCAACTCAGCAAATGACGCAGCAGCAGGCCTCGGGTGGCAAGCTAACGGCAGATGTCACTGCGCTAAGGGATAAAGTAGCCCAGCTACAGCAGGAAAATGCTGCCTATCAGAAACAACTGCGGTGGATTCAGGATCAGCTGGCGCTATCACGGACGGCCACTGGTAAAATGCGGCTAAAAGCCACCCTGAAACAAACGCTGGATATTGCGGTGGTGATTTCTGAGGCCAGTAGTGGCAGTATTTTCTTGTTGGATGACGCCAAGGTGGTGACAGAATGTATTCTGACTCGCTCGGGCACCACAGAAAAGGAACGCCATAATCTGGTGGGGCAAGTTTTGGAGAAAGGCTTGGCCGGTTGGGTTGTGGAACATCGTAAATTGGAGACGATTGCCGATACCCGTCTAGATAGTCGTTGGATTAGCTTGCCCGATCAGCCTTACAAAGTATGTTCAGCGATGTGTGCACCGGTAGTTAGTGGCAATCGCATTTTAGGGATTATGACCCTAACCCATTCTGAGCCCAGGCATTTCCAACCACCGATTCCAAATCTGATCGGAGCCATGACCGATCAGATTGCTTTAGTGTTAGAAAATGCCAAATTACACAGCATCAATCGTAAGCTCAATGGTCGCCTGAGTCACTTTAAAGACTTTTGCCATCAGCTTTTAACCACTGAGGTTGTGGGGGCCATGTTAGTACAAAACAAAAAGATTGTTCAAATTAATCAGCAAGCGGCCAATCTGTTAGGGCAAAGGCCAGATGCTCTCATCCACCTACCGTCTATCACTAGCTTGATTGCCTATGAAGATCTAGCCCGAGTCTGTGACGCACTGCGTCAGTGTTATACCCACCGAAATCAGCCGATGCCCCTTGATTTTGGTATTACCCATAAAAATGGCCAGGTAATTGCGATCGCAGCCCAAGCCATAGCCTTTGAGTTTGAGGAGCAACCAGCTGTACTATTGCTGCTAAATCAGGCAGATTGAGTCATCGACTCTTCACTCCCCCTTTTATCTACAATATACTCAGCTTTTTCCCATACTCTTGTGCCCACTCCCCCCAGCCGTCCAACCACCATTAAATTCCTCAAAAGCCCCACGTCCCAGGCATGGATTGAGCAAGCTTTAGCCAATTTAGATGAGGTGATGCTGGACCATTCCCACTGCGAGCGTAAAGCTGCCGGAATTGCCATCAAGCTGATGTTTTTGTACCCCGGCGATGGGGCATTGGTGGCGGCGCTAACGGATATTGCCCAGGAGGAGCTCAGCCATTTCAAACAGGTCAACCAGTGGCTAGAGCGTCGAGGTGTGTCCCTACGGCCTCTAGCAGCAGGCCCTTACGGTTCTAAGCTGCGCAAGCATGTGCGCCCCAATGATCCTGAACGCAAGCTGGACCTGTTACTGGTTTCAGCCTTAATCGAAGCCCGCAGCCATGAACGCCTGGGTCTGTTGGGAGAACATTGCCCCGATCCAGACCTGGCCAAGTTCTACCGCAGCCTGATGGCATCCGAAGCCCGACACTACGGTGCTTACTGGGTACTAGCCACCAATGAATTTGGCTCTGATGTGGTCACACCCCGATTAGAAGAATTAGCGGTCGCCGAGAGCGAGATTTTGGCAACGCTGCATCCAGCCCCTAGGGTTCATAGTTGATAGGGAAATAGAAACTATGCCCATGCCCCTATAACTATCCCTCCCATCCCTATGCACACCACCTTCAAATCCTTTCTCATCCGCGACTGGCAACCGGCTGACCGAGCAGCCGCAACTGACCTGGTTGGCCAAGTTTTAACTGACTACGGTCTTCAGTGGGAACCGGAGGGCGCGGATATCGATGTGGTGCAGGTGGAAACACACTACCAGCATGGTGAATTTTGGGTAGTAGAGCAGGCGGGGGAAGTGGTCGGTACCGCAGCTTACCTGCCGATTGAGCGGGGTGAGCAGGCGGTAGAGATTCGTAAAATGTATTTGCTGCCGATGGCCCGTGGTCAGGGATTAGGGCGATTTTTACTAGGTCAGCTAGAAGCGACCATTGCAGCCCGTGGTTTCAAAGAAATCTGGCTAGAAACAGCCACGGTTCTCAAAGAGGCTGTTCGTATGTACGACAGTTCAGGATATCTGCCGGAAACGGGTGTGGAAACAACCCGCTGTGACAAGGTTTATAAAAAACGTATCGTGCCGTAGGGGCTGCCCTCGTGGGTGCCCTTCAATATGCATTGCAATCAGTCAGAGTTTCCTATAAATCGATATAATCAGTCGGGCCAAATTTCATTGCCCATGTTTGGTCAGGGTCACGATCTTGCCCCCATTTTTGGGGTAGGTACAAGACCGTGACCCTATGTACATATATCCTAATTATCTACCTGCTTGTGATTGCAGTTTATCCCGGTAGCTTTGATCCAGTTACCTTGGGTCATCTCGATATCATTACCCGTAGCAGTGGTCTATATGATCATGTGATTGTGGTAGTGTCACGTAATCCGATGAAAAACCCGATGTTTTCTATCGAGGAAAGGCTGGGTCAGATTCGGCAGGCAACAGCGCATCTCACTAATGTAGAAATTGATAGTTTTGATGGTCTGACGGTAAATTACGCCCACAAACGTAATGCTAAAGTCTTGATTCGGGGTTTGCGTGTACTATCAGACTTTGAGAAAGAACTGCAAATGGCTCATACTAATAAGACCCTTGCAGATGATCTTGAAACTGTCTTTTTAGCGACGTCTACTGAATACGGCTTTTTAAGCAGTAGTCTAGTAAAAGAGATTGCAAGGTTTGGCGGAGCTATCGGTCATCTTGTTCCTGATCATGTTGCCCACGATATTCAGAAATGGTACGGCAAGAACCTCCCCTAAACGACCCCAGGCTGGTGAATGACCCCAGGCTGGTGAATGATCCTAGGTTAAATGGCCAAGCTGCCCAGGTTGATGATGTCCTGGCTCAGCAGCAGATTGGCAAGGCCGGGCCTGCGCCTATAGCAGGGTTTGATATTCAAGATGCCCTCAATCAAATTGAGGAGTCTGTACTGGATAGCCCTCGCCTCCCAGTCATGGGGCGCACCATGATCAATGAAGATGATCTGCTCGATCAGCTAGATGCTGTGCGGTTAAATCTGCCCAGCGCGTTTCAGGAAGCTCAGCAATTAGTAGAGCAGCGTGATGACATCCTCAGCGAGGCTGAGCGATACGCTCAGAGTATTGTGACGACTGCTGAAAAGCAGGCGGCCACGATTCTGAATGAAACGTCAATTTTGCGACAGGCTGAACAGCAGGCCCAGCAGTTGCGATTACAGGTGGAGCAGGAATGTGCGGCGTTGCGATCGCAAACCATGCTCGAAATAGAGCAACTGCAAACCCAAACAAAGCAAGAATGTGAAGATCTGCGCCAAAATGCGATCGCTGAATGCCATGCTATCCAGACAGATGCTGATACCTATGCCGATCAGGTATTACAGCGCATGGAAACCCAATTTAGTGAGATGCTTGGCGTGATCAGTAACGGTCGGCAGCAGCTCTACGAACGGCAGCAGCGAGCTCGACAGACAGCACCACCATCAATGCCAGCAGCGAGCGATGTTTCTCCCCCTAATCCCTTGAGTCGTCGTCCGGTCACCCAGCGACCGTCTTCTACTCAGCAATCCTATATCCAACCCCCTCAACAGCCGCCACCGCCGCGCTCCCCCCAGCAGCAGCCACCGACGCGCCCCCCCCAGCAGCCACCGCGTCCCCAGCAGCGCCCGCCCCGTAAGTTCTAACCCCCCATGATTGGCTATCTCAAAGGGAACTTGGCCGATATCCAACGGCTGACCAATGGTCGTGTGATTATTACCGTGGATGTCAATGGCATTGGCTATGAATTACAGGTCACGGCTCGAGTGATGGGTAATCTCCCCCCCATGGGCGACCCGGTGCAGATTTTTGCCCACTTACAAAATCGAGATGACCAGCCAGTACTATTTGGTTTTGGCTCGCGGGCCGAGCGAGATGTTTTTCGTTTGGCCATCAGCGTTAGTGGCATTGGCCCCCAAATGGGCATGGCCTTGCTCGATACCCTGAGCTTAAATGACTTAGTTCAAGCCGTTGTGGCTGGGAATGCCCGCATTTTGTCCCAAACCCCCGGTGTCGGCAAGAAAACGGCTGAGCGCATAATTTTAGAACTGAAAACTAAGTTAGCCGAGTGGCGGCAGCAGGCTGGGCTCATTACCGCTCCTACAGGAGGTCCAGTGTCCGTCGTCCAAGAGGATGTAGAAATGACGCTACTGGCTCTAGGCTACTCTAATAGTGAAATTACTAAAGCGTTGCAAGCCGTAGGGCAAAGTAAAACCCTCAGTAAAAACGCTGACACTGAAGCCTGGATTCGTGAAGCGATCACCTGGCTCAGTCAATAAAAACCTGTCAAAGGTTGTAACGAAAATATGAGACCTGTAATGATACCTGATAGCGTTATTAAACACACTTTTTGTATCAAATAACACCGTTATCTGTCCTTGATAGCAGAGCACCCTGTAGATACACAAGCAGGATAAGCAGGTTTAAAGTCATCAGCGCCAGGAGTTTATGAAACAAGTTATTGCAGTTATTCGGTCCTCCCAGCTAGATAAGGTCAAAGAGGCCCTTGTCAATTCAGGAATTGTGGGTATGACTGTTGCTAATGCCCGTGGTTTTGGTCGTCAGAAGGGGCAGACCCAAAAATATCGTGGCCAAACCTACAAAGTCGATTTTCTTCCTAAAATCCGGTTAGAAATTGCCGTTGCCGATGACCAAGTAGACTTAGTGATAGACACCATCACTGAAGCTGCCCGCACAGGCGACATCGGCGATGGCAAGATCTTTGTGCTGCCCATTGAGGCCGCGTACCGTATCCGCACAGGTGAACGCGATGATGTAGCGTTGTCTAGTTCTGAAGCCTAAAACTCCCTATTCCACTCCCACATTCTTCAGTGCTGCCTGGGCGGCTTTCTTTTCCGCATCTTGTTTGCGTTTTCCCTTGCCTCGGCCATACAGTAATCCTTTCACACGCACTTCAGCGGTGAATTGTTTGGCATGGTCTGGCCCACTGGCGGCAATAATCTGGTAGGTAGGAACTTCACCAAGCTGCTCCAATGACCAGATTTGAAAACGGCTCTTGTAGTTAACATGAATCGCAGTCTCACTGACGGTATCAGCAACACTGTCAAACATAGGGACTACATAGGACCGTATGGTTTCAATGTTTTGGCCGCTATCCAGAAAGTAGGCTCCAATCAGAGCTTCAAAGGTGCTGCATAGCACTCGCTTGCTATTGCGACTATCGCTATTTTCAGCGCCGCGACTCAGGCACAGGTACTTTTGCAATTGCAGCTGGCTGGCAAAGTAACTAAGCTGGTTTTCGTCCACTAAGGCAGCACGTAGCGGGGTCAGTTCGCCTTCGGGTCGGTCAGGGTAACGCTGGTAAAGGTACTCGCCACTGAGAAACGTGAGGATAGCGTCACCCAAAAATTCTAGCCGTTCATTGTCCTCGCAGTCATTTTCTTTAGCGTAGGACTTGTGGGTGATGGCTAGCTGCCAAAGATTTTTATCAGCGAAGGTAGGTAAATCAAACGTACTCATGCTTTCACAATAGCGTGGCTAGCTACTTTCTGAGGTGCAAATCACGATTGTTTTTAACACAAAAACAGCGATCGCAGACCTCTACGACCGCTGATTCAGGTCAAGACTTAACAGCAAAGATGACTGATTGTTTCAGTCTTATTCACCCGTGCTTTCAGTCTTGTTCACACATGCATTTATGCAAACGTGAAGTTGTTGCTAGTCAGCGAATTTACATCCACACCCGCTAGCAGTACAGAGTTATCGTTGCCTAAATCAAGCAAGGTGTCATTACCCACTTGGCTAGCAGCGCCTAACACGTCATGGAAGCCATCAAAAATGGCTTCTACATCTAGAATGTCATCCGTCACCGAAAAGTCGGTAACAACATCATTGCCCGAATTGCTCTCAAATCTGAAGGTGTCGCTACCCAGTCCCCCCGTTAGCAGGTCATCATCACTACCACCATTGAGGCTGTCATTACCAGTGCCACCAGTAATTTCATCATTACCGAGACCACCAGAGACAACAACATCGCCTGTAGATATCTGAACAAAACGGTCATCACCTACACCTAGACGGACTTCCCCGTTGAGGGTGCCTGCGTTGAGAATATCTACACTCCCCAGGGCACCATCAGCATCAATCGCCAATCCATTACCACCACTGATGGTGCCAAAGTTTGTAATTTGCCCATCAAAAATAACCCCCGATTCAATTAAGATGCCTGCTTGTTCTTCCGATGCGATAACGCCATTTAGTTCGTTGGTAATATCGCCGCTAAAGGTTGCTTCAGTCAGCCCCGAACCAACAAATAAGCGAATACCTGCAGGAACGCTGCTGTCGCCTCTACCCTGAATGAGACCACTGTTAGAAATATCGGCTGATAATTCCAGGTCATCAATGCCGTCACCTAGACCACTGGCTGCACCCACCTGTACCGAGATACCACTACCAGCGACACCTGCATCAATGGTACCAAGCTGGTTATTGATGCTGATATTGTCAGCAGTACCATCAAGATAGACCGTGCCATTGCGCTGGGTGCCAGTCCCCAAAATGCTACCTTGGTTCACCAGAGTAACGTTGTCGCCATCCAGGTTGACAGCTCTACTACCGGATTCAATTTGTCCAGAGTTAACAATGGAGAGATCGTGGTCAGCATCGCCAATATAGAGACCATTGCGAGGACCAGAAATCGAACCACTGTTGTTGATCTGGCCATCAAAGGCGACACCATCTTCAACCACCAGACCGCCTAAAAAGCCCACATTCACTTCAGACGTAATGGTGCCACGGTTCACAACAGAGCCAGTGACTGTCGCTTCAGCTTCACCTGAGCCATTGAAGAACCGCAGGCCGCTGGAGCCATTAGAGGCCACCCGACCACCATTGGCAAAGACATCAGGGCCATCACCACGACCTTGTAGGAGACCACTATTCACAATGTTG